>NZ_JADPJJ010000148.1:0-24280 GCF_023073375.1 Bradyrhizobium sp. 197
CCGAGACCCGCATAATCCACCGAACCGCCGTATACGGACCCGTACGTACGGTGGTGTGGGAGGGGCGACGCCGCGAGGCGTCCCCCTATCCCGATTGCGATCTGGTCCTCGCCTCAGCGGCGGAACATGCCGCCCATCATGCCGCCGACGACACCGCCGACGAAGGCCGCGCCGGGATCGCCGCCGCCGCTGCGATGCTGGGCCGGTGCGCTCGGGGCAGGGGTGCTGGCGCGCCGGGCTGGTTTCGCGCTTTCGTCGCTCGCCGTCGGCGTGGTGGCCACGATCTCGGACAGCAGGGCCTTGTGCTGGAGCTTGTTGAGATAGCCGGTCGACGGATAGCCACGTGCCGCCTGCCAGCGCTTGAGCACCGTACGGGTGTCGTCGCTGAAGGCACCGCTGACCTTGATGTCGAAGCCGAGCCCCGTCAGGCGGCGCTGCACGTCGCGGCGCTGACCTTTGTCGAGGCCGATCTGGTCCTCGGTCAGCTGGCTGGCGTCGTCGGTGAAGGTCGCGGGATCGACACCGGCGTTCAGGTTACGGGTCGTCGTCGACGGGCCGCTCTTGATCGCGGCGAGCCGCGCCAGCGCCAGCGCCTTGAACTGGCCGTTTGGGTAGGCGGAGAGGTAGGCGTTGAGTTCTTCCGGCTTGTTGCTCTCCTTGACCGAGCGCCAGTATTCGAGCTCGACACCGTCCGAATTGCCGCCGGTCGCCGCAGGCACGACGCCAGCCGCCGTCGGTGCCGCATTGGCAACCTGGGTCGTGGGCGCCTGGTTGAGATACACTGCGCCAATCAGATTGGTGTGGCCCCAGGGCAGCTGACCCTTGTGGGTCTCCTCGTTGACCTGGGCGCGCACCGACGTCATCGCCTGCTGGATCTCGATACCAGGCTTGGTGATGTTGTCGATCAGCGCACGGGTGAACGGGCTGTTGTTGCCCTCCTGGCCGTCGAGCGCGGTCTGGCCCGGGCCGGTGGCGAACGCGATCAGCGTGCCTTCGCCGGACTTCATCTCGGCAAGACCGCTCTGCACGTTGACGCTGCGGGTCGCGGAGTTCGACTTGATCTTGGCAGCGAACGGATTGTCGCGGCAGGCATCGAGGAAGACGAGCTTGACCTTGGCGTCGCCCATGGTCTGCTCCAGCGTCAGGTCGATGTTGATGGCGGCACCGAGCTTGACGTCCATCTCCGATTTGATGTCGGCGTCAACCGGCAGGAGATAGTTGGAGCCGCCGACCGCGATGCCGTGACCCGCATAATAGAACACTGCGACATCGGAGCCCTGCGCCTTGCGGCCGAAGTCCAGCAGCTTCTCCGTCATCTGGTCGCGGGTGAGGTTTGAACCTTCGATCACATCGAAGCCGACATTGCGCAGCGTCGCCGCCATCGCCTTGGCGTCGATCGGCGGGTTCGGCAATTGCGCGACGTTCTTGTAGGTGCCGTTGCCGACGACGAAGGCAACACGGCGGTCGGCCTTCGCGGCGCTGACCGACAACGCCATGCACATCAGCGAAGCGAGGAGGGTGAGAGTGCGCATCTGAAATCCCCAACAGAATCGAATTGCAGGCAGCAACAAATTGGCAGCAAACCTACACGAAATCGCCCGGCTCCGTGCAAGCAAAACGACCGTCACCCGTTGCTTGGTGGCGGACTGTTGCACGAGCGAATGCCCGTCCAACGTGATCCAAATCACACGGCCACTTTGTTTTGTCGCGCGAGGCCGGGCGAGGTTCACTGCGCGCGGGCAGGAACTGCTGAAGCCGGCTTCAAATTCAGGAGATTACCGCACAGGATCAGCGCCGCGCCGAATACAGTCCAAGCATCGAGCCGCTCAGAATAGAGCAGCCAGCCGACGGTTGCCGTGAGTGGAACCCGCAAAAAGTCCATCGGCACCACGATGGTCGCATCTGCGTACCTGAGCGCGCTGGCGAGGCAGTAGTGCGAAAAAGTGCCGCACACCCCGATGACGAAGAGCCAGCCCCACAGCGAGGCCGACGGCCAGGTCCAGACATAGAGCGTCGGCAGCAGGCCCACGACAAACTGCACCACAATCATCCAGAACAGGATCGACAATGCGCTCTCCGTTCGGGTCAGCGATTTCGCCAATATCATGGAGATGCTGAAGCCGATCGCAGCCCCCAGCGCGATCAACTGGCCCGGATTGATCTCGCCCGTGGCGGGCCGCACGATCATGACGACGCCGACGATGCCGAGCGCGATGGCGGCGATCTTCCAGACGCTCATGTGTTCGGACAGGAAAGTTGCGGCCAGCAGCGCCGTCCAGATCGGCATGGTGAATTCAATTGCCACCACCTGGCCGATTCCGATCAGCGTCAGTGCGTAGAACCAGCCGAGCTGTGCGAAATAATGGACCCCGTTGCGCGCGAGGTGCTGGGGCAGGCGCTTGGTCGCGACCGCCTTGAAGCCTCCGGCCCGGTAGATGATCGGCAGGAGGAGCGTGAACCCGATCACCGAGCGCACTTCCATGATTTGAAAAACATTCAGCTCGCGCGTGGTCTCGCGCCCGGCCACCGCCATGACCAGCATCAGCGACAGCCAGCCGGCCATCCACAGGGCAGCCATCGTTTTGGACGGTGTCGTGTTCATCGGCGCTGGTATGGGAGGCGAGGGTCCTGAGGGAGGGCCGGTATCGGCGACATCGCCGTCGTTTGCAACGGCCAAATCTGCGGATGCAGCGATGCACGGCGGCGTGCTAAGGCATCAGCGACCAAGGACAAAAAACGGAAGGGCTTCGCTCATGCAGATATTGCAGCCGGCCGAGTGGAAAAAACCGCGCGGCTTTTCCCATGGTGTCGTGGCCGAGGGGCCGGGCCGCTGGGTGGTGCTGGCCGGGCAGACCGGCGGCGACGAGACCGGCAATTACGCGCCGAACATGGCGGCGCAGGTCGGGGCCGCGCTGAAGCGGATCATCAAGCTCCTGGGCGAGGCCGGCGCCGGCCCCGAGCACATCGTCCGCCTGACCTGGTACCTGACCAGCCGCAGCGAATATGAGGCAGCCGGGGCCGGCATCGGCGCGGCCTGGAAGGAAACGCTGGGGCGCAATTTCCCGCCCTCGACCTTGCTCTACATCGGCGGTCTCGTGGACGACCGGGCCAAGGTCGAGATCGAGGTCACGGCGTTCGTGCCGAACGCATAAAAAAACGACCCGGCGAGGTCGCCGGGTCGATTGTAATTTGCTTGTATCGGCTTAGCGCGTCAGCGAGATGTTGGCGCCGCGGAACTGGCTGTCGGCGCGCATCGTGACGATTTGCTTGTTGCCGATCGTCTTCAGCGAGATGTTGGCGTTGAAGCCGGCGGCGGAGGCGACCAACTCGTAGTTTCCTCCGGCGCCGCGGCCCGAAAGCGAGCCAGAGATGTTGCGGCTGGCCTCGGACCAGCTGCCGGCGATGGCGCTGCCTTCAGCCTTGACGCTGGCGCCGAGGTTGAACTTGTAGGCGTCGCTGGCACAGGTCAGCGCCATCTCCATCGTCGGTCCGATCGGGATGTATTTGGCCCGGCAGCGAATCCGCTCGCTCGAGCCGTCATCCAGGGTGACCGTGCCGGAGCCACTCCAGCTGCCCGCAAGCGGGGCGAACGGGCCGGACTGCGCCTTGCTCTCAGAGATCGCAATGCCCGCCGCAAATAAAACGGCGGCCGCGATCAGAAGCCGCCGGCTTAGGCCGGTGGTCCCGAATTGCTTATTGGCGCGATGCTTGCCATCGCCCGCTGCACGGTATGCCTGCAGATGCTCCATTCCACTTTCCCGATCCGGCGTTGCCGCTGAGTTGACCGTTGGCATATGCGCCATTGATCGAAACTTTCACAAGACCCTCCCGGCCGATGGTGCCGGAAACGTTAGCGCCGGGGGCGCTGATCCTGCCGTCGGCAACCGTCAGCAACGAGCTTGCGGTCGGCTCGCAGGAACCGCTCTTGGTGACGATGGTGACCTGCCAGTTGCCGTCATAGGGGGTCTGGGCGAAAGCGGGCGCGGCGAGGGTGATAACTGAGGCGGCACAGAACGCCGCAATGCGAGCAAAACGCATGAATTTGGTCCTTGAATCTGTCTGATATACTGACGCTTATTGGGACCAAATGTGACGGAAATTTGTTGCAATGCCAAATCGAAAATTGTTCCAGTGGAAACAATGGTTTATTTGCATTTCCGACTGCAATTTTCGAAGCAGAATCAACGCCCCTTCACGTTAAGGGTAAACGTCAGGAGAGCGACTCAGGAAAGAGCTGGCGCCGAGGTCGCGAACTGCTCGTCCTGAATCTTGGACGGCAGCGCCTTGTGGACCTTGGCATAGTCGATCACGTCGGCCAGCAATTTGAGCCCGAGCGGGGCAAGTGCGCGCTCCCACAGCTCCCGTGCCGTCTCGCCCTTCTTGACGAAGCACCATTCCTGGGCGGCGATGGCGCCGGCGTCCATGCGGTCGGCGAGGTGATAGATCGTGCCGCCGGCGATCGGATCGCCTTCCTTGATAGTCCATTCCACGGCGGCCTTGCCGCGATGGCGCGGCAGCAGCGAGGGATGATAGCCGATCCCGCCCAGCTTCGCCGCGGCGAGCGCGTCCTTGCCGATCCGGGCATGGCTGTGCGCAGTGACGATCAGATCGGTGTCGGGGGCGATCTCGGAGGCCACCACCAGCTTGGGGTCGGCCTGGACCATGACGTCGATGCCTGCCGCCCGGGCTGTCGCGGCGAGGCGATCCTCCGCGTCGGCCACTACGACCCGAACGATCGAGACACCGTGCTCCCGGAACATGTTCAGGGTGGTCACGCCGAAATGGCGGGAGCCGACGAGGGTAATGCGCATGGGGGTCCGATCCGTCTCGCAACTGCGTCATCCCCCGATACCATGTCCGGACGTCCTGTCACCACCCGCGCGGCGTTTGCGCCGGTTATCAACAATGCACCGGGGCCCAGATGCGCGATAAATTCGTCGATTGCGGAGCCGGCCGGTCCGGTGCTTCCATGGGCGCTTGGCACCGGCTTGGAGCGAGCGCATGCGAAGTGCGTGGCTTGTCATTCTCGCGGCACTGATCGCGACCACTCCGGCGCGCGCCGGCGGACCACCCTATCCGGCGGTCCCGCCTGAGGTTGGGGTGGCGCCCTTCATCGGCCCGACCTGGGACACCTATGGCTGCGCGGAAGGGCCGGTGACCAACTTTTAGAGCCGCCGGCACTTTATCGCGGCTACGCGTACCGGCCGTATTACCGCTACAGCGCCTACCGCAGCGCTGCCGCGTCCATACTTCTGCGTCACGGACTAGCGTTGCCGCGCCGCCACGCTCGGACGGCAAGTGATGAATATGCCGGTTCCTGTGTGTCGTTTTTAACATAGAGGACCCCGGTTTGCCGATAGAACATGGACCGACCGGGGCTGGCGAAATTTCAACCCGTATCCGTTTTCGAACCCGGCTTTGGCCGCTGGCATGATCGCCAGCGGCTTTTTCGTGCTGGGCCATCACGAAAGCATCGGACGGTAATACGATCTCAACCAGCTTGGCGTATCGACGAATCCGTCGCGGATTTGTATTGCGTACCGCGACACCGAAATTGTCCCGCCGGCGTGGTGCGCCGTGCGGGCTTTTTTGCCGGGACCGATTTCATGCCGAGCGCGATTGAGCAGATCGTCGACGTCTATGTCCGACTGAAGAACCGGCGCGGCCTCGACCAGCTGATGATGCACAGACAGCGGCTCGCGGTCGACCTGAAGAGCAGGTCCGGCTACGATTTCAGCCGGCCGATCGGTCAGATCGACGATGAGATCGCGATCATCGAGGCGGGCCTCAGCCGGCTCAAGGCTGAATCCGCGGACCTCGGCGCGACGCATCAGATCTGACGCGCTCAGTCGCGCCGGCCGCCGTCGATGACGGTGAACAACGGCCGTGCCGTGGTCGGCTCGACCAGCAATTCCTCCACCAGCGCGGTCGCCGCATCGACATATTTGCGCGTCGGCTTGTCGAGGGCGCGCGCGGCCTCGTCGTCAAGCGCGACCTTTGCGGCCTCGACCAGCTTGCGCATCCGCGCCGCATGCTCGTCGCCCGCCGTCAGCGTCGCGCGCGCCAGTGAGCGCAGCACGAACAGCTCGCCTTCGAGGCGGAGCAGACGGTCGTTGAGCCTGGTGAGGACGGCGTTGAGGTCGGCCATGGCGCGCGTTCGTTTTCGGAAGATCCATCCTGCTCTAGCGGCGATCGGTGAACGGAGTCCAAACGGCATCGGCGCAATTGCGGCGATCTCCCTTCAGGCCCCGGTTCGCGCCAGATAGTCGCGCGCGAAGGCGAGATACCAGTCGAGGCAGGCGGGATTGGCCATCGCCTCCCTGTTGATGACCTTTTCGACGGGCTGGCCGAGCAGCAGCTTCTTGATCGGCAGCTCCTGCTTCTTGCCCGAGAGCGTGCGCGGAATCTCGGCGACTGCGAAAATTTCGTTCGGCAGGAATCGCCGGGAGAGGCCAGCCTCGATCGCCTTGTTGATCCTCGCCCGCATCGCGCCGTCGAAGGCGACGCCGTCGCGCAGTACGACGAACAGCGGCATGTAGCTGTCGCGGCCGAGATATTCGAGATCGACGACGAGCGAGTCCAGCACCTCCGGCAAGGCTTCGATCGCGGAGTAGAGTTCGCTCGTACCCATGCGCAGGCCATGCCGGTTGATGGTGGCATCGCTGCGGCCATAGATGATGCAGGAGCCGTCCGGGTCGACCTTGAGCCAGTCGCCGTGCCGCCACACCGGCCCGCGGCCGCTGCCGTCGAAATTGTCCGGATAGGTCTCGAAATAGCTCGCGCGATAGCGCACATCGCCCTTGTCGTTCCAGAAATAGAGCGGCATCGACGGCATCGGCTCGGTGCAGACGAGCTCGCCGACCTCGTCGATGACGGCGCGGCCCTGTTCGCTGAAGGCCTCCACGGCAGCACCCAGCAGACGGCACTGCATCGCGCCCGACGTCTGCGGCAGTTCGCGGTTGCCGCCAATGAAGGCGCCTGCGAAATCGGTGCCGCCGGAGATGTTGGCCCACCAGATATCGGCCTGGGCCTTGCTGCCGTTGGTCCTCGAGAGCGCCGCGAAGCGGTTGTTGAACCAGGCTTGCGTGTCGGCATTGAGCGGAGAACCGGTCGAGCCGAGACAGCGTAATCGCGACAGATCACCGGCGGCGAGGTCGATTTCCGCCTTGGCGCAGTTGGCGAAGAACGCCGCGCCCGCACCGAAGAAGGTCGCTTTCGACTGCGCGACGAAGCGCCACAGCGTGGTCCAGTCCGGCTTCTCCCTGGCGCCGCCGGGACTGCCGTCGAAGATGCAGCAGGTGGTGCCATTGAGCAGGCCGCCGACCTGGCTGTTCCACATGATCCAGCCGGTCGAGCTGTACCAGTGATAGCGCTCGCCGAACGAGTTCTCGTGGTAGGAGCAGCCGAGATCGTTGTGCAGTCCCAGCAGCGCCAGCACCACGATGACGATGCCGCCATGGCCGTGCACGATCGGCTTCGGCAGGCCCGTGGTGCCGCTGGAATAGACGATCCAGAGCGGATGGTCGAACGGCAGCCAGGCCGGTTCGAACGTGTCGATCGCCGCACTTGTCCTTGCAAGGATATCGGAGAGCAGTACGTCCGGCGCTGCGGGTGCGACGGTCTCGCTGTGCAGGATGACGTGCTCGACCGTCGGCAGCGATCGCCGCAGCTCGGCGAGGACGTCTTTGCGATCGTGCAGTCGGCCGGCATAGGTGACTGCGTCGCAGGCGATCAGCACTTTCGGCTCGATCTGCTTGAAGCGGTCGATCACGGCGGGGGCCGCCATATCGGGCGCGCAGACGCTCCAGATCGCGCCGATGCTGGCGCTCGCCAGGAACGCGATGATGGTCTCGGGGATGTTGGGCAGGTAGGCAGCCACGCGATCACCGGGCTTGATGCCTTTTTCTTTCAGATGCAGCGCGAGCGCTGCCGCCTTGCGGCGCAGCTCCGGCCAGCTCGTCTCTTTAAGCTTGCCGTCCTCGCCGCTGCTGACAATCGCGGGCAGGCCGGCGGCGTCGGCCGCGTCCACATGACGAAACACCTGCCGGGCATAGTTGACCTGGGCGCCGGGAAACCAGACCGCGCCGGGCATCTTGCGCTCGGTGATGACGGCCTGGAACGGCGTCGGCGATTGCAGATCGTAATAGTCCCAGATGCTGCGCCAGAAGCCGTCGAGATCGCGCACCGACCATTGCCGCATGTCCTCGTAGCTGGCGAAGGTGAGACCGCGCTGCTCGGCGAGCCAGGTGCGGTAGAGGGCGATCTGGGGAACGAAAGCTGCGGTCATTGCGTGTCGGCTTCAGTTGCGGGGAAGGGGAGTTTATCTGTTGCGGCGGAGTAGCAGAAGCCGCACTTCGCGCAGGCAGCGTTGACGGCAGTAGCGGGCTGCGTCCGCCAGGAACACGTTTGAGTGGCGTAACGCGACCGCTTCAAAGGGTTCGTCGTTCAACCTACCGGCCCTCGTCTGCCCAGCGCTTTCCGAACACCGGCGGCTTGGCCTTCACGGCTTCCCAGCCAAAGAAATGATGCTTGCCGGACCAGGTGTGCACCACGCCGCTACAGATGCTGCACTTGAAGCTGCCGGAATGCGCTTCGGCGTGCTCTTCCCTCGTCGCGGTGTAGTTCATGCTGCAACCCGCGCAGGTGAATTCTTCAATCGTCCAGATGCTGTTGGCCATTGCACCGAAAGTGGTTTGGGGGACCTCAATGAAAGCGTAGGTGCACGGCTTTGCATCGGCGTAAACCCGCCGGCCGAAATCCGGTTAATCGTCGTTAGCCAAACCGCCTTCGGTCGCGGACCTCCAGGATTTTCCGCATATGTGCAGCCCCGTCACGATCGGCGTGAATGGCCACTTCTAGCCGTCGGCGTCGCCGCAAGGTCAATCGCCGGCCCGCTCCCGGAATGCCGAATGGCCGGATGCGTTAATCGCCGGGCTCGGGCTGGACCGGTCGTCTTGACGCCGGATGCGCGGCTGGCAATAACGCTGGACCGAGCAAGTGCCGGAACCCGCGTCAATGCCGCAAGGAAAGCCGTGCCCGTGAAAAGTCTCCGTCAACTCCTGACGGGCGAGGACATCATCCAGCTCGTGATCCGGGTCGGCCTGCTCGGCCTGTTGATCATCTGGACCTTCCTGATCATCCGCCCCTTCGTGCCGATCCTTGCTTGGAGCGGCGTGCTCGCGGTCGCGTTCTACCCGGCCTTCAGCTGGGTCGCCAAGATCCTCGGCGGCCGGCCCAAGACCGCAGCGGCGATCCTGACCCTGATCACGCTCGGCATCGTCATTGGCCCTGCGACCTGGCTCGGCATCAGCGCAGTAGATGGCGTGCGCGAGCTGGCGCGCCAGCTCGGCACCGGCGACCTCGCGCTTCAGTCGGCGCCCGAGCGGCTCAAGTCGTGGCCGCTCATTGGCCCCTGGCTATTCGACCTCTGGGAGCAGACCTACAACAACATCCGCGCGGTGCTGCGCGAGGTGGCGCCGTATCTCCAGCCGTTAGCGGGACCGTTGCTTGGGCTCGCGGGAGACGCCGGCGTCGGCACGCTGCAGTTCCTGGTCTCGGTGTTCGTGGCCGGCTTCCTGTTTCCGCACGGGCCGCGGCTGGTTGCGGCCGGCCGCGGCTTCCTGTTTCGCATCGTGCCCGAGCAGAGCGAGCATTTCCTGGGGCTCGCGGGCGCCACCATCCGCGCCGTGGCGCAGGGCGTGATCGGCGTCGCGATCGTGCAGGCGCTGCTGGCCGGAATCGGCTTCAAGCTCGCCGCCGTGCCGAGCGCAGGCCTGCTCGCCTTCATCGTGCTGCTGCTCTCGATCGTGCAGATCGGCGCCTTTCTGGTGCTGCTGCCGGTGATCATCTGGATCTGGACCGCCAAGGACGTCACCACGGCGCTGCTGCTCACCGTGTTTCTCGTCCTCGTCGGCTTTCTCGACACCATGTTGAAGCCGCTCGTCATGGGGCGCGGCCTGACCACGCCGACCATCGTGATCTTCGTCGGCGTGATTGGCGGCACGCTCGCCCACGGCATCGTCGGCCTGTTCATCGGGCCGATCATCCTGTCCGTGGCCTGGGAGATGATGATGGCCTGGATCAGGACGGAGGACCGGGCAGAGGCGGGGGCAGGGGCAGGGGCAGGGGAAAGAGCGGGGCAAAAAGCGGACGAGGCCTGATCTCGGACCTCGAACGGCGCGATCCGCCTGCCGTACCCCGTCGGACCTGAGGGCCCAGCGGCCTGTGATCAAGCGGCGGGCTGAACTTGTCTATTCGACTAGACAAGTTACCATGGGTCCGATTCTGTTTTCGATTACGGCGGAAATGGCGAAGTCTTCCAAGCTGGTAGCCGCCAAGCGCGGCAAGGTATTGTTGGTCAGACGCCGGTCGGACGGGCTGTGGATGTTCCCGGGCGGCCGCAAGCGCGCGCGAGAGTCCGACAAGGACTGCCTGCGGCGGGAGATCAAAGAAGAGCTGCCCAAGCTGAAGCTCGGCCGGATCAGCCTCTGGAAGGAAGTGACGGCCAGGAACAAGCGCTCCGGCCGCAAGATGAGCGATGCGATCTTCATCGCAAAGGGCGCCAAAGGCAGGCTCGCGATCGGCGACAAGAACGAGCTCGACCGCGCCGCCTGGCAGAAGCCGCGCGGCATCCGCCTGACGCCGACCTCGCGCTATATCCGCGACCGCCTGTTTCCGAGGAAGCCCCGGCGGGCGTAAGCTACTCCTCGTCCTCCGACGGCTGCTGCGTCCGTCCGGCGTGGGACCGCGAAGAATTGACACGGGCCTGCGGCGCGGATGCCCTCGCCATTTCGGTTTCGCGCTGCTCCTTGCGGGCCTTGCGCGCGCGCTTCATGGCCTGCTTGACCTGAGGGTTCGGCGAGTCCTCCGCGAAGAACAGCACCACCTCGCAGCTCGGACATTGCCTGGAATAGCCGTCCTGCAACCGTCCGGCGCGATCGCGGAATACGGTCTTGCAGCGCGTGCACTGAATCTGGACGAAACTCATCCGCGGTCGACAATGACTGATGGAAATGGATCGTCAGGTGATCCCAAATGTCTGAAGAAAGCTTGAATGCTTCCGGGACTTCACCGGCAGGTCTTTCCGCAGCCGGCGCGAATGTGCTGGCCGTGTTCGCAAAACCTGGCCGGCCAAACATCATCTGCCCGTCGCGACAAGCTGAGATATCAAGCCGTTTGATCAGGCGCTATTGCTTGGCCGCTATCGTGTCCAGGCAATGGTTGAGATAGACGGTGCGATCCCTCGGCAGCACCTTCTCGAGATCTGCCTTTAGCGCGCATTCGCGCTGCCGCATCTGCTCGGCCCGCCGCTTCTCGGCCGCCTCGCGATACTCGGGAGCAACCTTGTTGGGATCGACCAGTGCCTGGGAGCGGGCGGGAGCGGTAGCAAGCAATGCAATCACGGCGATGAACATGAACGGTTTCAAATGAGCCTCCTGAAAAAGGCTCATGCTAGCGCGTGGCGTCGAAATGCTCAAACCGCGGTATCCCGTTCTAGCGGTTGTCTTCTGCAGATCGGGCGTGAGTGACGTTCTTCGCGATAAGGCGGCCAGTGGTGTTAGGGCGACAGTGCGCTCAATATACGCGGAATCGTCCACTCATCTGAATGGTGCTGCAGCCGGCGATGGCGCAGCGTGACAAGTTTGGGCGTCACCGCAATTTCGGAGCCGGCTTCGACTACCTGAAGTTTGGCTAAGTGAAGTCCGTCACTTCGGGACGTGGTCGATCTTGTGCCCGAGATGCCCCGTGTCGTGATCGCGACGCAACTGGCTCAGCGACGTCTCGTTCAATTGTTGCAACACTTCATTGAGTTCAGTCGTATCCGGATAACCGGCGGCAAAACCCTTTCCGTAGATCTTGCGCAACGTGCCGACCAGCGTGTTGCCGTGCTTCTTGCTGATCGCGCCATCCTTGTCCCGGTGGCGACTATCCAGGCCTTGCTCCTTCATGTGCTTCTCCCTGAGTGGCGTCTGCGCGCCTGGAGGGCAGCGTGCTCCCAAACGAGTTGATTGGCAACGGCATGGCGCGCGGGAGTGGAGCTCGGTTCGCGCTTCCATCTCTTGGCTGTGAAGCCGCGTCGGATTGCGGTGGGACGGCTGGTGTATCACATAGACCCGAGCGGTTGCTTGATGGGAGCCGATACGATGCGCTCTGTTTTGGCCATGGGCCTCTTGATCGTGCTGTGCACGTCTGCAAGCGCCGCAACGGTGCATCACGCCCGTGCGGGCAATCCTGCGACACGCCATCCTGCGGCCGATCGTCCTCGCTCGGACGTGAATTCTCGCGTGCGCTTCGCGGTCCCCGGCTGGAGCGATGAAGCAACGGAGCGATGGCTCAATAGCGCCTCGTCCAACGTCGGCCGAGGCGGATAGTCACGGGGGTGTGAAAAGTTCAGCCGAGCCGTGTGAAGTAGCTCACAAGCGGTTGTCGAGACCGCTGCTAAGAAGGCCTCATTGCTTTACCGATTTATATTTCGAAAACGCCCCAGCGCAGCCACCAGGCGCTGGGGTTTTTCATGTCAATCGCCGCCACGGCCGGAGCACGCGAAGCGCGATCGGATGGGCGGGTGCTTTCTGAAAAACGCCTAAGGCGGGGCGATTAAGCGGCTTCTTCCTCAAACGATGTGTAGACTTGGCCTGCGGGATTAACGACCTGAACGTCCCAGCACCCGTCCGCGATCAGTTCTCGGGCTTTCTTGAGGGCGGCGGCGAGGGATACCCGCTTGAGACTGACGACGCCTGCCGTGTCGAAACCGTTGATTTCAAACATGCCGCTCCTCCGATTTTCTCGAATCCTACACTTTTCGGGGGAGTTGTCTGTAGCTTTGTAGCGGTTCAGGGCAGACTGTTCCACTATCGAGACGCAAAGCATTCGCTTCGGAGAACCGGAACTTGACCTGAAAATGTCGGGCCTGTCCTGCGCTCAAATGGGTGCAGGGGCTACCGCAATTCTATCGCATGGACCCCGTACTCGGCCGGGGTGAGGGGGCATGCCAGGCGGGCAAGCCGCTAACGTGGAATTAATCCGAAAAGCCCACAATTTTAGGCAGTTGTAGGTGGGTGTTGCGTAGAGGAGGCGTCGCGAGGACGTTCCGGCGGCGGCATCCTTTTGCTCGCTCATTTGAGGTCAATGCAATGACCGCGACTTTCGAAACGCAAGGCCTCGTCGAACAACTCGACCCCGCAGCACTTGCAGCCGCAGTCGCGGCACACGAACCCGCAAGCTCGGACGCTCCAGAACCGATCAAGCGGTCCAGCCGGACGTCGGTCATGGCGCTATCGGTGTGTGCCCTGGCCATCAACGGCGCGGCGGCGATCTACACATGGCCGTCCGGCTTGCCATCGCTGAATCTGAGCAGCCTGGCTGATCTGCTACCGCGGCAAGAGGCTTCAGCGCCAAAGCCGGATCCGGTTGTCGCTGCCTTGAAGGATATTCAGTCGACCCAGCAGCAACACACGGCTTCGCTGCAGGAGAGCAACCAGGCATTGCAACAAAACGCGGCTGTGCTGCAGGCGGATTCGATGGTGCTGCTTTCGCTGCGACAGAGCATCACGGACGAACGGGTCGATGTGAAGAAGGTATCTTCGCAGCTGTCCACGCTGATTGCGAAGATCGAGTCGCTGCAGAGTGCAATGATGTCGGAAATGACCTCCTCCATCCCCAGAGGGCGCACTCGCAATCGATCGACGATGCGCAAGCGGATGGCTCCGCAATCGAAATCTATGGGGCCCGTTTCGGTTGGAGGAGCTCCCTTGAGTGTGCCGGCTACAATCTCAGCCCCGGAAAGCTGAAGATAGGTCAGGCAAGTCATCTGGGACTATGTCCGCGCTAATCTGGCAAGCGGGCTCGCGCCGGCGGGTCTTTTACCCAGACTTGGAATTGCGGAATGACGGTGACAGTGCTGGACTGCACTGTCACCTCGCCTGATTCCGCTGATCGCTAAAAGCGATTACCAGGGCCCACCGGTTTACGCTGGTGGGTCTTTCAATAGTAACGGCGCCTCGGACGGCGCTCGTAGTAATCATCGCCGTAATAGCCTTGCCGGCCCTGTTGAAACTGCGGCGGAACCGTTCCGGTCGGGTAACACTGGCCGTCGCGGCTATCGATATCGGCACCGTTTCCGCAAGGAACGGGATAGTGGCCATAGCCTCTACCGCCACGATAGTACTGCCGTGCGGCCTGTTCTTGCGGTGGCAAATAGCCGTTGGGGTAGCACATGCCGTCGCGGGCACCGACGTCCCAGCCGTTGCCGCACGGCGGCGGGTGTACAGGGACACGGTATTGAACCTGATGAACCTCACCGAGCTGTAGCGCCAGCAAGGTTGCGACAACGGCACCTATCATCGGATTGTCTCCCAATCGCAGTATGCCTACGCCTGAGCGGCTGAATGATCGCTGAACGGTTCACGCCGGCACGCTCCACAGCTCAGTCAAGTCTTTTCGTTCGACCGCAGCAGTTGCGGAGAGAAAATGGCTGGATCGATCTTCCACGACATCGAGCGGCTGGCGGCTGTCTGATGTTCGCACTACGCTCTCGGGACCCGCCCGTTCACGCTGGCGGGTCTTAACCTAGCTTTAGGAAACCGTTGTCCGGCAGCTTCCTGTCAGATAAAAAGGGAGCCTCCGCTAGCGTCAGTTGCGTCCGTGAGTCATGATTACGTACAAGCAGTACCATATCCAGCACGTTGAGCACGGCCCCAGGCGTTGGGTTGCCCGCATCACGCGGGCAGATGGCGGGAAAATCCGCACTGTCCTACCGGCGTCTGAGCATGCCTATCTCGAAACGAAGCCGACAGAGTCCGCCGAGGAAGCCGAGGAGCTTGCGAAGGAAGGCATCGACTTCGGCGGCGTGGTGTAGTCCGCCGTCGCAATCGGGGCCTTTTCATCTGCTCTCGCGAACAGCCATTGATTTATCTTGGTGAGCGCGCTGGGGCTCGAACCCAGGACCCCGTGATTAAAAGTCACGTGCTCTACCGGCTGAGCTACGCGCTCCCATGGCCGCTGATGGCTTTCAAAGAGATCGCCATCGTGTTCGGACATTCGAGAAGCATGTCTTGCTGCCACGCCCTACTTGCGTCGCGGGGAAAACCGGCTGTTCTCCGGATCATGCTTTCGGCCCGCGCTGTGTAGGGGGATGGGGCGCGGAGGTCAATAGCAGGGGTGGCTGCCAAAACTCGCGGCAGAAGCGGGGATTTGCTCGCCGCTTCCGTGGTTTAAGTCGGGATTTTCAACTTGATTGGCGCACAGTCATCCACGCCCAAGAGCGAGGATGGCTTACCGGCCGAGGGCCTCGCCCGCGCCGCGAGGTCGTCTCGCCGTCAGTTCGCTTCGCGCCGGACCTCGTTCGGCAACGGCTGCGGCGTGCCGGCGGGGGTCGGCAGCGCGACGGGGCGCAAGCCGATCAGCTCGGCGGTGCGGATCGCGCTATCGCGCCAGAACTGGAACGAGTTGATGCGGCTGAGCTCGAGGATGGCGATGGCGACCGCTGCCAGGAACGGCAGGCTCTGCAGCACCAGCACGCCCGCGAAGATGTAGATCTCGGTGATCTGGCGATAGCTGTTGGAGGCGACCAGCACGCCGGCGCCGATCAGGAGCAGGGCGCCGATCACGGCCTCCCAGAACGCCTGGAACTCGATCGACATCCGGGACAGGCCACCCTTGGAGGTGCGCGCGAACGCGATGTGCTCGGTGATCAGTCCTTGCGCGACCGCGCGCGACACCGTCCATTGCACGCTCATCGCCGCGATCATGGCGCCCAGCATCTGGCCGGGCTTGATGGCGACGCGCGCACGGTACATCGACAAAAAGTGCGCGAGCGAGACAATGAAGGCGCCAATGATCGGCAGCGTCAAAATCTTGTCGGGGATGGCGATGTCGGCGAAGGCAACGATCGGCACCCAGATGAGGTTGAGCAGCGCCACGACCACGCCGAGGCTTTCGGCCCCAAGCCAGTTCAGCCAGCCGAGACCATATTCGCGCTTCTGGTCAGCCGTCAGCCGACTCTTTCCGGGCAGGAAGTTCCGCCAGTGCTTCTTGACGATCTGGAGGCCGCCATACGCCCAGCGATGGCGTTGCTTCTTGAAGGCCTCATAGGTGTCGGGGAGCAGGCCCTGACCGTAGCGGTGGTTCGTGTAGTGCGTGGTCCAGCCGAGTTGCTGGATCGCTAGGCCGAGATCCGAGTCCTCGCAGATCGTATCGCTCGACCAGCCGCCGGCCATGTCCATCGCGGCGCGGCGGATCAGGCACATCGTGCCGTGCACGATGATGGCGTTGGTCTCGTTGCGCTGGACCATGCCGATGTCGAAGAAGCCGGCATATTCGCCGTTCATGAGGTAGTGCATGATCGACAGATCGCCGTCGCGATGCTCCTGCGGCGCCTGCACCAGACCGACGCGCGGGTCGGCGAAGGCGGGCACGAGGTCCTTCAACCAGTCGGGATCGACGACGTAGTCGGCATCGAGGATGCCGATGATCTCGGCATCGACGGCGGTGCGGTCCATCGCGATGCGCAGCGCGCCGGCCTTGAAACCCTGCACCTTCTCCGCGTTGATGAACTTGAAGCGTTCACCGAGCGTGCGGCAATGGTCCTGGATCGGCTGCCAGAAGGCCGGGTCCGGCGTGTTGTTGATGATGACGACGCATTCGTAGTTCGGATAGTTCAGCCGCGACAGCGCATCGAGCGTCTGCTTGAGCATCTCGACCGGCTCGAAATAAGCGGGGATGTGGATCGAGACTTTTGGAAAATAATTCTCGGGAACGTTCTCGACCGGTTTGCCCTTCGTGAGCAGCCGCTGCGGTGGCCGGCCGAACGCGACGGCGGCGATCTCGTCGATGCGCGCCATCGCAATGAGGACGAGGGGAACAAGCAGGATCATGCCCAGCGTCAGTGCGAAGGCCGAGCCGAAAATGAAATAGTGCCCGTTCCAGAACGCGAACACGGTGGCGGCCCAGGCGCCGACGCCATTGGCGGCGGCCGATAGCAGGAACGCCTGCTTCGCCGTCGGCTGCTCCAGCCGCAGGATCGGCAGCGACAACAGGACACCGACCAGCAACGCTATACCCATCGACTTCCAATAGTCGGGATTCTCCACCGGGCCGGTCCAGGCGAATTTCGGCTCGCGGCTGGCGTTGAGGATGCCCCAGTACGGACCGACGCCGCCTTCGAAATATTTCCAGGGCTGATCGATGGCTTCGACGATGTTGTATTCCATGCCGATGGCATCGGCGCGGCTGACGAAGTTGCGCAAGGTCAGTGCCTGCTGGAACGGACCGGGGTCGGCATTGCGCAGATTGTAGCCCGCGCTCGGCCAGCCGAACTCGGCGATCACGATGCGCTTGCCGGGGAACAGGTTACGCAACAAATTGTAGCGGTCGACGGCCTGGTCGACCGCCTGGTCCGAGCGGAAATTTTCCCAGTAAGGCAGCACGTGGGCGGCGATGAAATCGACATTGGAGCCCAGGTCGGGGTTGTCGCGCCAGATGTTCCAGATCTCACCGGTCGTCACGGGCACGCGGACCGCGCCCTTGACCTTCTTGATCATCTCGATGAGGTCTTCGACCTTCTGCTCGCCGCGGTAGATCACCTCGTTGCCGACCACGACGCCATTCACGTTGCTGTTCTTGCGGGCGAGCTCAATGGCCGCCTTGATTTCGCGCTCGTTGCGGTCCGGGTCCTTGCCGATCCAGGCGCCGACCGTGACCTTGAGCCCGAACTCGGCGGCAATCGGCGGCACCAACTCGTTGCCTTCCGTCGCGGAGTAAGAGCGGATGGCACGCGTGAGGGTCGAGAGCTTTTTCAGATCGGCACGAATCTTGTCGGGGTCGACGTTGTTGTCGACAGCATGTCCCGGTTCGAACGGCGTATAAGACAGGCTGGGTAACAGGCCCCTAAAGTCCGGCGCAGGTTCCTTGTCGCGCAAGACTCCCCAGAGGCCGGCGTGAAGCGCGGACACAAGCAACAGAACGGCGGCGACAACCCGCATCGCGGCTAAACCAAAAGGGGCTGAGGGGGCAGGGAAGCGGATCCGACCCCGAGATCCGACCAAGTCCGCGGCAAATGGAGCATACCTCTGCCGCGCGGTTTCACAACTGTCATGGCCTCATGACCGTATGAGGGCGTGGCAAATTTCGGAATACGCAGCAGTGCCAATTGCTTCTATCGCCGATCGTTCCTGAACGGAGGCTGAAACAATCGCGGCTATTTCGAGGGCGCCGGTGACGGGCTTGCCGCCGGCGAGGGGCTCGCGGCCGGCTGCGGTTGCGCATTGCCTGATGTCGGCGCGGCGGGCTGCGAGGCCGCGGCGGCCGCCGCCTGCTGCGGCTGGGAGGCCGGGTTGATCCAGCAAGCGTGGACACGGCTGTCCAGGGTCTCGGCGACCTTGGGATCAATCTGGCCGCCAAAGCGGGTCAGGCAGCGGAAGGCGGCCTGGATGTGGCCGCCAGGGCAGCCGAAGCGGTCGTAGAGGTCGAGATGGCGAAATGCGGTATCGAGGTCGTCCCGCCACATCAGCCGTATCACGCGCCGGCCGAGCCAGACGCATTCGGGGTTGCCGGCCGGGCCGCTGATGACCTGGGCTGCTTCGGCGAACTCGTCGGTGCGACGCTGGTTCTGGGCGGCATCCTTGGCGGCGTCGGCGGGCTGGGCGGCTGCCTTGCTCTGGTCCGGGGCGGGCGTGCCGCTCTGGGCGGAGGCGCCACCGAGACCGACCATGACGAGAAGGGAAGTAACGGCCAAGGTGGCGGCGAACTGCCGCAGGACCGCATTTCGTAACTCGAACACCCGTTGCCGCATGAATTCCCCAATATATTCACTGACCGTCCGCGCCAGGACCTCGCGGACGCGCCGGTGATGGCGTCCAAATGGGTCTCCAATGCGGCGGAAAAGTCCTTTCGATTCCATGGCCTGAATTTCAAATTTTGTCCAGCAAAGTCACGATCCTAGGCCTCTGTCGAACGGCCGCAGGTAAATTCCTCAGGGGAGGGATCGATCCATACCGGAGCCACCCCCTTGGCAGATGGCGTGCGAGCAGGTAATCGACGGCCCTTCGCGGGAGGACGGAACTGATTTCTCTTCGTACGCCACTGGCGCTTCTGCTCGTTTCACTGGGTGCGATTGCTGCCGTGTGGTGGTGGCTTGCCACGCCGATCACGCTCGCGCGCGCCCCGATTGATCCCGCCGACAAGGTTCAGTGCGTTTCCTACGCGCCGTTCCGCGGCGAGCAGTCGCCGCTGAACGCATGGACCCATATCGAGGCCGATCAGATCGAGCAGGACCTGCGCCAGCTCAAGGAGATCACCGACTGCGTCCGCACCTATTCGATGGAGAACGGCCTCGACCAGGTGCCGGCGATCGCCGCCAGGATCGGCGGGCTGAAGTTGCTGCAGGGGATCTGGCTCTCCAGCAACCGCACCAAGAATTTTGAGCAGGCCGCGCTCGCCGTCCGCCTTTCCAAGGATTTCCCCGGCATCATCACCAGCATCATCGTCGGCAACGAGGTGCTGCTGCGTGGCGAGATGACGACCGCGGACCTCGTCTCCATCATCCGCTCGGTGAAGGCGCAAGTCAGCGTGCCCGTCACCTATGCCGACGTCTGGGAGTTCTGGCTGAAGAACCGCGACGTCTATGACGCCGTCGACTTCGTCACGATCCACATCCTGCCCTATTGGGAGGATTTCCCGGTCAAGGCGAAATTCGCCGCCGGCCATGTCGAGGCGATCCGCGAGCGCATGGCAGTCGCGTTTCCCGGCAAGGAGATATTGATCGGCGAAACCGGCTGGCCGAGCGAAGGGCGCATGCGCGAAGGCGCGCTGCCGTCGCGGACCAACCAGGCGCGCGTCGTCTCCGAGATTTTGTCCCTCGCGAAAGAGCAGAAATTCCGCGTCAATCTGATCGAGTCCTACGACCAGCCGTGGAAGCGCAAGCTGGAGGGCACTGTCGGCGGTTATTGGGGGCTCTATGACTCGGTGCACCGCAGCCTCAAATACCCGCCTGGCGAGCCGATCAGCAATTTCCCGTACTGGAAATGGTACATGGGCGCGGGCATGGGCCTCTGCGTGCTGGTGTTCGCGGTCGCCGGCCTGACGCTGCGGCGCAGGCCCTGGACGCCGCGCTTCTCGGCTTGGCTCGGTGTGGCGATCTCGGCGACCTCAGCGGGCATCCTGCTCGGGATCGGCGCCGACAAGATGTACTACGAGAGCTACGGCATCGGCGGCTGGCTGCTGTGGGGCGCGCTGCTCGCGGCCGGCATCCTGTCGCCGATCTTCTGCGCGCAGGCGATGGTGATCGGCCGCAGTCTTCCGACCTTTCTCGATCTGCTGGGCCCGCGCGAGGGCCGGAAATGGTCGAAGCTCACCGCCGTGCTGGGCCTCACGCTGGCGGTGACTGCGGTGATCGCGGCGCAGACCGCGCTCGGCTTCGTGTTCGATCCGCGCTACAAGGATTTCCCCTATGCCTCGCTGACGATGGCGGTGGTGCCGTTCGCGCTGTTGATGCTGAACCGGCCGCAGATCGGCCAGCGTCCGATCGCGGAGTCGGTATTTGCCGGCGTGCTGACGCTGTCGGCGACCTATGTGCTCTTCAACGAGGGCCGCGACAACTGGCAGTCGCTGTGGACCTGCGCGATCTATTTGTTGTTCGCGCTCACGATGTGGCGGGCGCGGGCCGAGCAAATCCAAGAATGAACAGGCCGATCGCCAGGCCCGACAGCACGACATTGTAGAGCACGATGCCGAGGCCGGCGGCGATGATGCCGACGGTCAGGAGCACGATCGACGGCCGCATCAGATTCAGCGTCGCTACCACCAGCGCGACGATGCCGAACACCGAATTCTTGAACAGCACCGTCGAGACCGAGCGCGCCTTGCAGATCAGCGTCTGAAGTCCGGCGTCGCAGGCGAGCCCGACCTGCGAGTTTTCGATTCCGAGGTAGCGCAGATAGAGCGCATAGCCGACGCTGGCGAAGCCAACGACGATCAGGAACTGCACCTGGTAGGGTGTGAGGCGGAAGGGCTTTTTTGTCATGGCCGCAATATGGTCGGGATGAAGCGAGGGGGCAACAGGGCAGGTGGAAGTTTCGGCCTATCGTGGCGCAACTGCGCGCCATTGTGGCGGTGTGCAAGTCATCCACGCTCAGGGTAGCGGAGCATGACGCAACGATTTTCCACTGACGGCGATTATTGACGCCTGCCGCAGTCCACAAGGCTTATCGCCTGAAGAACGACGACAACGTCGATCCCGCTGACGCCGGCGCCGTCTCCAGCTTCGCCTGTGCGGCTGGCTGCGGAGCCGCAGGAGCAGGCGCGGGCTCCTCTCGCTTCGAGGAGCGTTTTGAGGAATAGCTGTGGCGGCGCTTGTCCGGTTTGGCGGCGGGCGCGGGCGCCGAGGCGGTGTCGGCTTGCGGCACCGAGTCCTGGGTCTTGTCGGAGTTCTTCTCTTGAACTCGATCCTGAGTCTTCTCTTGTCCCTTTTCCTGGCCGCCGCGCATTGACAGCCGCTGGCCGTCGAACACGGTGGTCTCGCAGTGGCGGTCGTTTTCGGCGAGGCCTGCGCAGAGCTTGGCTGCTGCGGCGGCGTTGATCAGCGGGCCGGCTCCCAAGCGAAGCTGCATGCCGAGGCCGGTGTTGCCTTCCTTGATCATGATGATCGGCCGCAGCGCCGCGATCTCCGGATTGGATTTGCTCAGGCCGCGCCAGAGTGCACGCAGGCCGTCGACCGAGTTCGCGCCACCGAGATCAATCGCAAAGCGCGTCTGCTGGACCGCAATCGCAGGAGCTTCGCTCTCGGCGGCCTCCGGCGGCTTCGCTGCCACAGCAGCGACTTCGATCGGAGCGGGCGCCGGGTCGGGCTTCTTCTCGGCAGCCTTCTCAGTTGCCTCGGGCTGCACCAGTTTTGATGCGGCCGGATCGGGCGGCGCCATGATCGACTTGGACGGCACCAGCGGAAGCATCGGCGGTGTCGAGGTCGTCAGCGGCGCGTGCGACAGGAGCGAGGCGGCGGCCGCGCTCTGCGTCGGCGAGCCCGACGGCTCCTTTGCGCTGTCTTTCGGCGAGTCCTTGGCAACTTCGGTGCGCGGCTTGTCGCTGACTGGTGCTGGTGTCGAGGCGACCGGCGCGACGCTGGGCGCGGGCGGCCCGACCAAAGCTGGCGCGTCCAGCGGCTTCGCAGCGGACGCCTGCGGCGGCGTGGTCGTCTGCCTGGCGATGGCGCCGGTGACAGAATCGAGCCCTTGCTCCAGCACGGTGACGCGCGAATAGAGCCGGTCGCGATCGGTGTTCAGTGTCTCGATGGCAGAGGCGAGGCGGCGGGCCTCGTTCTGGCTCTCCTTGGTCAGCATCTGGAGCCGGTCGGCCTGGTGCGCGAGATTGGCCGACGCGACCTGGTCGCGCCGCCAGCCGAGCTGGGCCTGGTTGGCGAATACGGCAATCACCACGGCGCCGACGGCCGCCACGCCCCACGAGCCCAGCCGCCACATCATGCTGCGATCGAACGAACTCTCCTCGGCCACAAGTCCGGAGAATAGCCCGCCGGTCTCCTTGGTGCCGAAGGCATCCGCCAGTGGGTCGGAATCCTTTGCCATGTACGTTTAAGCGCCCAGCCCTGTCCGGCTTCCCCGAATCAATCAGGGAACATTAACAGGAAAACCTTGTCGCACTTGAATTCCGGGCGATTGCGGGGGTAGCAAGGCGATAGCTCATGACGGCATCGACCTGCCGCCGCCAACTGATTCGGCCGTATCTGACAGGATTTTCGATGACCGCCCGTTCCAGCCTCACGATCGTGCTCGCCGCCGGCGAAGGCACGCGCATGCGATCGAGCCTGCCGAAAGTGCTGCATCCGGTCGCGCACCAGAGCCTGCTCGCCCACGTGCTCGGCGCTGCACCCAAGGGAACCGGTACCTCGCTCGCGGTGGTGATCGGCCCCGACCATCAGGCGGTGGCGGACGAAGCAAAGCGCATCCGCCCCGACGCGCTCACCTTCGTGCAAGGCGAGCGGCTCGGCACCGCGCATGCGGTGCTGGCGGCGCGTGATGCCATTGCGCGGGGTATCGACGATCTGCTGATCGCGTTCGGCGACACGCCGCTGATCTCGGCCGAGACCTTCGCGCGGCTGCGCGCGCCGCTCGCCAAGGGCGCGGCGATCGCCGCGCTCGGCTTTCGCGCCGCCGATCCCACCGGCTATGGCCGCTTCATCGTCGAGGGCGACCGCCTGGTCGCGATCCGCGAGCAGGCCGATGCCAGCGCAGAGGAGCGCAAGATCGATCTGTGCAACGCCGGCGTGATGGCGATCGACGGACGCCGCGCGCTGGCGATCCTCGACAAGATCGGCAATGCGAATTCCAAGGGCGAATATTATCTGACCGACGCGGTCGGCATTGTCAGCGAACAGGGATGGGATGCCGTGGTGATCGAAACCAGCGAGGACGAAGTGCGCGGCATCAACACCAAGGCGCAGCTCGCCGAGGCTGAAAGCGTGATGCAGGCACGGCTGCGCAAGGCTGCGATGGAAGCCGGGGTGACGCTGATCGCGCCCGAGACCGTCTTTCTCGCGGCCGACACGGTGTTCGGCAAGGACGTCACCATCGAGCCGTTCGTGGTGATCGGTCCCGGCGTGTCGATCGCCGACGGCACGGTGATCCACTCGTTCTCGCATATCGTGCAGACCACGCTCGGCAGGAACGTTTCGATCGGCCCCTATGCGCGGCTGCGCCCCGGTACCTCGCTCGGCGACGGCGCGCGCATCGGCAATTTCGTGGAGACCAAGGCCGCGACCCTGGAGGCCGGCGTCAAGGTCAACCATCTCTCCTATATTGGCGATACCACCATCGGTGCCAATTCCAACATCGGCGCCGGCACCATCACCTGCAACTACGACGGCTTCAAGAAGCACAAGACGGTGATCGGGCAGGGTGCCTTCGTCGGCACCAACTCCTCGCTGGTCGCGCCGGTGACGATCGGCAATGGCGCCTATATCGGCTCGGGCTCGGTGATCACGCGCGACGTGCCGGACGATGCCATGGCGCTGGAGCGCAGCCCGCAGACTATTAGGGAAGGCGGCGCTGCGCGCTACCGCGAGATCAAGACGCGCGGCAAGAAGCCGGAGAAGTGAGCGGAACTGTTTCTAGCTTGTAGTCAGCGCACTCCGTCCTCATCCTGAGGAGCCCGCTGGAGGCGGGCGTCTCGAAGGAGTCGTCCGTGAAGAATTCCCAAGTCGTTGATTTAGAATCTGGAAACGGCGCACTGGGCTAATTGAGCTTGCCGGGAATCGGGTGCAACGAAGGGGATT
>NZ_JADPJJ010000027.1:0-22618 GCF_023073375.1 Bradyrhizobium sp. 197
CTCCGAGACCCGCATAATCCACCGAACCGCCGTATACGGACCCGTACGTACGGTGGTGTGGGAGGGGCGACGCCGCGAGGCGTCCCCCTATCCCGATTGAGGCCGGGCAGAACAGTGTCAGGCGTAATCGCTGCCGCCGTCGTCTCCGCCGCCAAAGTCGCTGTCGTCGGCAACGTCCACATTGTCGTCGTCGTAATTCTGATCGTTATTCTGATCGTTGTCGTTGTGATCGTTATTCGACGCCTGATCTGCGAAGTTTTGACGCGAATCCTCGCGATTGCCCGAGCCGATGTCGTTGAGACCGGCGTCGCGCGCGAGCGAGCCGCCGGACTGGTCGCTACCGCCCCAGGGGTTGCGGTCGCCCGTGACATTGGTGTCGCCGAAGGCCTGCTGGTGCGATCCGCCCATCACGCCGCGAATGCTGGAGAGCAGCAGTGAGCCGCCGACAACGCCGGCTGCGGCTGCCGCCGCCGTGCCGAGAAACGAGCCGCCGCCACCGCCGACTGGCGGGGCACCATAGCCCTGACCTTGACCCGGACCTTGTTGACCTGGACCTTGGCCGTAAGCCTGCCCATAAGGCGGCTGGCCATATCCCGGTTGACCCGGCTGCGTCGCCTGGCCGCTGTTCCAGACAGGGCGCGAGTCGCGCTGCGGCACGTTCGGAACCGAGCCGCGCGACGGGCCCCCGCCGAACAGCGTGTCGCGCATGGTATCCAGGAAGCCGCCGGACTGCGCTTGCTCGGGCGCCTGCCCCGCGTCCAGTTCCTGGATGCGGGCATGGGCCCGCTTCAGGGCTTCGTCCTGCAACAGCACTGTCTGCACCAGCGCATAGATGGCGCTGGGGGCCTTGCGCAGGCCGTCGGAGATTGCGGCGATCGCGTCGGGGTCGCGCGGTGCGTTTTCCAGTTTCGATAGCCGGTCAAAAAGCTCGTCGACGAGCTGGCGTTCCTGCGGCGTCATGGTCAGTCTCCCTCGCGCAAAACAAGCGCGAGGCAGATGTAGGGTTCCATTGTGGCCCCAACAGTGCCGGCCGGATTAAATTTCGGTATGCGACAAGCTGCCTCGCGGGGCCGGCTTTTCGCCGATTTCATCCCAGCGTGACGCTGCTGTCCGTCAGCAGGCGCGCAAAGGCTTCACTGGCGAGATAACCGTGTTCGCGCTCGCGGACATCCGTCATCGGGTCGAGGCCGGTAAGGACTTCGTCGACGAAGCCGGGATGACACATGATGAGGCCGCCATCCGGCAGGCCTTCGAGAAATTGCCGCATCAATGCACCGAAATCGGCCGCCTGCGTGAAATCATAGGCGCCGGCGAAGCCGGGATTGAAGCTGAGGCCCGCACTGCCGGCGCGGCGGCGGAATTGCGCGCTGAGGATATCGAGCACCATGGCTTTTGGTGAAGCCAGCCGCTGCATAAGCGGCAGGTCCCGGCCGCCCTGGCGCACCCAGGCTTTTGGCGCGGCTTCGGCGACCGCGTCGACAAAGCCGTCGCGCACCTGCGGATAGAGCTGCACATGCTGATGGCCGTCGACGAAGTCAGGCGCGCGCCCGAACGCTTTCGCGAAGGCTGCCAGCTGCGCCTTGACCTCGTTGCGAAAGAATTCACGGTCGAGCCTTCGCGCAAGGCCCGCGCGCAGCAGCTTTGGAAACGGCAGAAACATGTCGCCGTCGAGCGGGCGGAAATGCATGGTGAGCGGCCGGAATGGCGCCGACAATGTCACGTGCAATCCGATCGCGCAGCGTGGGCTCGCCTCCGCCGCGGCCTGGAGCGCCTCGATCTCGCTGCGTTCGATCGCAGGTCCCACCATCATCACCGACGTGGCGTTGAGACGGCCGCGCTCGATCAGGTCGCGGATGGCGCGATTGACGCCCGGACTGATGCCGTAATCGTCGGCGCAGAGCCAGATCCGCCGCGGACTCGCGGCCGCGCTCATTCGGCCGCCGTCCTCTTCGAGGCGTCGTCGGCCTTGTCGGTCTCGAAATGCTTTTGGCTGTGCTCGGCAACGAAGTAGATCGGGCGCGCCTTCAGCTCGGACAGGATCTTGCCGATATATTCGCCGACGATGCCGATCATGATGAGCTGCACGCCGCCGATTGTCATCAGGCCGATCACGAGCGAGGGATAGCCGGGCACCTGCTTGCCGGTGGTCAAGACCTCCCAAAGGATCGAGATGCCGAACAGGAAGGCGCCGCCGGCGAGGATCACGCCGAGCAGGCTGGCAAAGCGCAGCGGCGCCACCGAGAACGAGGTCACCCCTTCGATCGAAAGACCAAGCAGGCGCGCGGCGCTGAAGGTTGTCACGCCATGGGTGCGCGGCGCGGGCTCGTAATCGACGCGGATCTGGCGGAAGCCGATCCAGCTCGCGAGACCCTTGAAGAAGCGGTTGCGTTCCGGCAGCTGCCTGAGAGCCGCGACCGCCCGCGGCGACAGCAACCGGAAGTCCCCGGCGTCCTCCGGGATCTTTTGGCGGGCACCCCAATTGATCAGCGCGTAGAAGCCGCGTCCGGCGAGCCGCCGCAGGAAGGGCTCGTTGTCGCGATGCGCCTTGGCGGTATAGACAACATCATAGCCGTCCTCGATCCAGTGCCGCACCAGCTGCTCGACTAGCGCCGGCGGATGCTGGCCGTCGCCATCCATGAACAGCACCGCGCCGAGCCTGGCATGGTCGAGGCCGGCCATCAGCGCCGCCTCCTTGCCGAAATTGCGCGACAGCGAGACCACCTGGACGTCGACCGCGTCGGCCGGCAGCGAGTGGGCGATCGCCAGCGTCGCATCCGCGCTGCCGTCGTCGACATAGACGATTTCGCAGCCGAGCCGATAGCGTTGCCGCAGGGTCTTGGCGAGTTCGCAGATGCGCTGGTGCAAGGCGGCGAGGCCGGCCGCCTCGTTGTAGAGGGGGACGACAATCGACAGTCCCTTCGCGGCGGCGCTCGCCGCGGTGGTCGTCATGCCGGAAACGTCAGAGCCCAGCGTCATCGATCAAGGTTCCAGAGGCGTTCAAGGTCATCTCAACAGCATATGGTAGCTGCCGTTTGCTGTCGCTACGCTGAACGGACCTGAGGCTCACTGCCGCAGGAATGCCTCGAGTTTGGCGAACAGCGGGTTCTCCCGGTCGAACACGTAATCCAGCGAAACCACCGAGACGGTCTCGGCGCCATGCGCGCGCAGGAAGCTCGCGAGTGCATAGAGCTGGCCCGGCGGGCAGTGCAGCGTGAGCATGCCTGACGAGGTCGGCCCGCCGAAAGGGGCTTCGACGCCGAAGCGCTCGTGGGCCTCGGTGAGCATGGCGGCGTCGCACTGCCGGAAGCGGGTGCGGACCTCGCGGTATTTGTTGGCCCGCGCCCGCGCCGCGATGTGATCCAGGATGACGCGCGCGGTCTCCCGCGCCTGCGGCGACCAGTCGGCATCTTTCGACGCCACCAGATTGGCCTGGCTGCGCAGGATGATGCCGTCGTCGAGCACCCTGAGCCCGTTCGCGGCCAGTGTCGCGCCGGTCGTGGTGATGTCGACGATCAGCTCAGCGCTGCCGGCCGCGGGCGCGCCCTCGGTCGCGCCGGTGCTTTCGACGATGCGGTAATCGGTGATGCCCTGGCTCTGGAAGAAGGTGCGGGTGAGGTTGATGAACTTGGTCGCGACCCGCATCCGCATGTGATGCTGCTCACGAAAGCCGGTGGTGACGTCGTCGAGGTCGGCCATGGTGCGGACATCGATCCACGCCTGCGGCACCGCCACGACGACGTCGGCATAACCGAAGCCCAGCCCCTCGATCAGCGCGACGCGCTCGTCGGCGTCCGCAATGTTCTCGCGCACCAGATCTTCCCCGGTAACGCCGAGATGCGCCACGCCGCGGGACAATTGTGAGGCGATCTCACTCGCCGAGAGGTAGGCGACCTCGACATGATCGAGGCCCGCAATCGTGCCGCGATAGTCGCGTGCGCCGCCGGCCTTCGACAGCTTGAGCCCTGCACGGGCGAAGAAGGCTTCGGTGTTTTCCTGAAGGCGGCCCTTGGAGGGAACGGCCAGAACGAATGGCGCGCTCATGACTTAAGCTCCCACCTTGCGGCGGCCGATCCTGGTCAGCGCGTCCACCCAGACCGAGAAGCCGACTGCGGGGATCGGCTCGACTGAACCGAGTTGGGTCATGAGCCCGTCGTAGCGGCCGCCGGCAACCAGCGGCTCGGCGCCGTTGCCGCGGTGATGCAGCTCGAATTCGAAGCCGGTGTAATAGTCGAGACCGCGTCCGAACGCAGTCGAGAAGCGGGTCTGCTTCACGTCGATACCGCGCGCCGCCATGAAGCCGACCCGGCTTTCGAACTGGTCGATAGCGGCAGCGAGGTCCAGCTTCGCGTCAGTGGTGAGCGCGCGCAGTTCGGCGACAGCGTCGTCGGGATTACCGGTGATTCCGAGGAAGCGCTTGAGCACGGCGATGGCCTCGCGCGGGAGCGCGCCGCCCTTCAGCGTCGACTGCTCCAGGAAGCGGTCGGCGATCTCGGCCGTGGTGCGGCCGCCGACATTGGTGGTGCCGGCGATCGACATCAGATCGGTGACGAAGGCCAGCGCGGCCTTGCGGTCGGAGCCGGCCAGGGCTGCCAGCACGCCCTCATATTCGCTGCGGGTCGCAGGAGTTGCGGCTGCCAGCCGCTCCAGATCCTGCTCCAGGCTGATCTTGCGGTTGAAATCCTTGACCAGGCGGCGGCGCCAGACCGGATAGAGATCGAGCGCGTCGAGCAGCGCGTTGAACAGCGCCACGTCGCCGGTGCGGATCTCGACGTCGCGGACGCCGAAGGCCGCGGTTGCCTCCAGCGCCAACGCCAGCATCTCGGCATCGGCGGCGGCACGGTCCTGGCGGCCGAACGATTCGATGCCGGCCTGCAGGAATTCACTGGCCTGGCCGCTGCGGTAGCGGAACACCGGACCGAGATAGCTGAACCCGGCCGGCTGGCCGGCGCGGCTGGAGGCGAGGTAATCGCGCGCCACCGGAATGGTCAGGTCCGGGCGCAGGCAGAGCTCCTCACCGGACAGGTCCGTGGTCAGGTACAGGCTTTTGCGGATGTCTTCGCCGGAGAGGTCCAGGAACGGTTCGGCCGGCTGCAGGATCGCGGGCTCGGCCCTGACATAGCCGGCCTGCGCGAACGACAACAGCAGCGTGTCCGCCCAGGCGGCGGAGCCGGCAACATTTGAGGTGGCAGTCGCGGTCATCTCGGGGTCCATCGTCCCGGTGGAACCGGGCAGGGCAAGCAAGGGAAGCGAATTGCCGCAGGCCTTAGCATGGCCCGAAAGCGGTTTCGACCTCCAAAGGATCAATCGCTTAACGGTCGGCCAATGCCGGGATCAAGCCGTCTTGCCAGCCCAATCGCCTAGCACCGCCTGCACCAGCGCCAGCGCGGCCACCGCGGCCGTGTCGGCCCGCATGATCCGGGGTCCCAGCGCCAGCCGCAGGATTTTCGGCTGCCGCAGCAGCAGCGCCCGCTCTTCCTCGGCAAAGCCGCCCTCGGGGCCGATCAGCACGTCGATGCCATCTCTTCCTTGGTCGTGTCCCGCCTCGCGTGCGCCTTGCAGGCTCCGAATCGGGTTTTCGAGCTCCGCCGCCTCGTCGCAGAAGATCAGCAGCCTGCCGGCGGCGCGCTGGCTGAGGAAGCGCTCCAGCGGCGCCGGCTCGGCGACAGTGGCGATGCTGAGGATGCCGCATTGCTCGGCTGCCTCGACGACATTGGCGCGCATCCGCTCGGTATTGACCCGGGAGGCCTGGGTGAACCGGGTCAGCACCGGCTGAAGCGTGGCGGCGCCCATCTCGATGGCCTTCTGCACCATGTAGTCGAGCCGGGCATGCTTGAGCGGGGCGAAGACGTAAGTGAGGTCGGGCAGCCGGTCCTGGGCCCGGGTCTGCTGGAGGATGACGAGGCCGTCCGGTCGCTTGCGGCCTTCAATGGCGGCCTGCCACTCGCCGTCGCGGCCGTTGAACGCCAAGACCTCGGCCCCGGCGGCAAGCCGCAGCACATTGCCGAGATAATTGGCCTGATCTCGGTCGAGCTCGACCCTGCCGTCCTGGGCAAGGGGGGCGTCGACGAATAGGCGGGGGCCGCGGAAATCGTGGGAGGGCATCGTTCAAAGGTCCAATCTGTGGCCGTTCTTAACCGAAAGCAGTACTTTCGGGGTAAATATTGCCAAATTGGTGCGTCGGCGCGCCGCGCTCTTGCCCTATTCGGCGGGTTGTTAAGGGCCGGCGGGAATCGTAAAATCGCGAGCGCGCTGGTTGCGCTTCAATTGGGAAGACGCCGAATCCCGCAAGCTCCTGCCGGAGAGACTGCCTTGATGATCCGTCATTTGATGGTTCCAATCACTGCCGCCATGGTCACGATGGGTGCCGCTTGTGCCTATGCGCAGGGTTTCCCGGCGCCGTTGCCGGGTCAGGCCCCAACCAGTTCCGCGTTCCCGCCCGTGAATGGCTCCGCGCCCGTCGCCTCCGTCGGCGGCGCGCCGCAATCGTCCTTCCCCGTGAACGGCGCTGCGCCCGTCGGTGGCGGCACCGGCGCTTTCAGCGCGGCTCCGCCGACGCAAGGTGGTCCCGCCGAGGATTGCATGAAGGCGTTCATGCCTCTGCGTGAGGAAGCCGAAAAGCGCGGCAAGCTGATCAAGGTCGCAAGCGACCGTCACGCGCCGCCGGACGAGGCCTGCAAGCTGATCCGCAACTTCAGCCAGGCCGAATCCAAGATGGTCAAATACATCGAGGCCAACGCCGCCAAATGCGGGATCCCGCCGCAGGTCGGCGGGCAGATGAAGGATGGCCACAAGAACACTGAGGCCATGCAGGCGAAGGTCTGCAACGTCGCGCAGCAGATGCAGAACCAGCCGCGCGGTCCGGCCGGCCCGTCATTGAGCGAAGTGCTGGGCTCGTCGGCCTCGGCGCCCGAGGCCAATGCCGGCAAGAAGGGCGGCAGCACCTTCGACACACTCAACGGCAACGTCCTCACCCGATGAACGACACATCCGCCCGCGTTGCCGATTCCACCGGCAACTGGGTCGATACGCGCGCGCCGCAATGGGCGCGGCCTTATCTGCGCTTGTCCCGCTTCGATCGTCCGATCGGCTCCTGGCTTCTGTTGATGCCGTGCTGGTGGTCGGCGGCGCTCGCCGCCGGCATGGCGCATGACGTCGGCCGGCTGCCGCTCACCATCGTCCTGTTCTTGGTCGGCGCCTTCGTGATGCGGGGCGCCGGCTGTACCTGGAACGACATCACCGACCGCGATCTCGACGACAAGGTCGAGCGCACCCGCTCGCGGCCGCTGCCGTCGGGCCAGGTGAGCGCGAAGCAGGCGCTGGCCTTCATGGTCGCGCAGGCGCTGATCGGGCTCGTGGTGTTGCTGCAGTTCAACCGCTTCGCGATCCTGACCGGCATTGCCTCGCTGCTGATCGTCGCGATCTACCCGTTCATGAAGCGCATCACCTGGTGGCCGCAGACCGTGCTCGGGCTCGCCTTCTCCTGGGGCGCCCTGATGGGATTTGCCGTCACCTTCGGACGCATCGACGTCACCGCGCTCGTGCTCTATGCCGGCGCGATTTCCTGGGTGATCGGCTACGACACGATCTACGCGCACCAGGACGCCGAGGACGATGCGCTGATCGGCATCAAGTCCACCGCGCGCCTGTTCGGCACCCATACGCACCAGGCGCTGATCTTGTTCTACGGCCTTGCGGTGATGCTGATTGGCGTGGCGCTGGCGTCAGGCGATGCGCGCTGGCCGGCGTGGCTCGGACTGATGGCCTTCGCCATGCATCTGTCGTGGCAGATCGCGCGGCTGGATATCGGCGACGGCGAACTCTGCAAGCGCCTGTTCTATTCGAACCGCGATGCGGGATTTCTGCTGTTCGCGGGTTTGCTGGCCGACGCGGTGATGCGGGCGGCTTAAGTCCGCGCGATAATCTCGCGCTCATCGCGATGCACCGACAACTCCCGTGCGACACCGGTGCGCCGGCGCATCAAGAATTTCGGACGGCGGTCGCGGATCGCGTTGGCGCGGCGACGGCGCGGTGACGGCTTGCGTGCGCCTTCGTCGAGCTGCGGAAGCGCGAACAGCTCGCTCCAGATCGCCCATGCTTCGCTGAGCTCGTCGCCATCGGCGCTGACCAGCAGCGGAACGGAGAGCGAGGGATCGCGGTGCACGAGGACGAGGGACTGCGCCTCGTCATTGCCGCGTAGCGCGACGCCGGTGAAGTCGCTGACGCGGACGTTGATTGCCATCCGCATGCCGCGGACGGCACGGCGCAGCACGACGCGTTCGCGATGAAGCTCGATCTGCCGGACATATCCGTCGGCGCGCGGATCATGCGCATCGAAGCGGACCGGAAGGGAAAGGGGGTCGAGCCGCAGGGAGCGGCTCGACCCGGCGGGAGCGGTCCCGCTTGTTGCTGTTTGACGCCTCACGGCTTTAGTTCTCCCCGCCAGGATTATGTTCCCGGTCGATGTGAGGACCTTAGCGCGGGCGTTTCCGAAACCGCTTAAAAAGGCTGGTTAATCCAACCTCACCGCCGAGCATGATTGACAAGACCTTGGCGCGCATGATTGACGAGACGTTGCGCCAACTGTGCGAATCTGAACTTTCGGCGGGCTGAAAATGCTTGAAGTCCGCGCTATCAGGGCACATCTGTGGGTTCCGGTCCCGAACCCCGCCCCAACAGGATTTCGTTTGTGAACCCTTCACCAAGCTCGACGCTTTCGCCCAAGGATTCGTCCACATCCGGCCGCGACCTGTTTGACCAGTCTGCGCTCTCCGATCTCGCGCAGCGGCTGGTGGAGGCTGCCAAACGCGCCGGCGCAGATGCGGCCGATGCGGTCGCGGTACGTGGCGTCTCGCAAGGCGTCGAGGTGCGCGACGGCCGCGTCGAGGAATCCGAGCGGTCCGAGGGCGACGATGTCGGCCTGCGCGTGCTGGTCGGCCGGCGCCAGGCGGTGGTCTCGACCAACGACGCCAGCGGCGATGCCGTGACCACGCTTGCCGAACGCGCCGTTGCGATGGCGCGCGTTGCGCCAGACGATAAATATGTCGGTCTTGCCGATCCCGCGCTGCTCGCGCGCGACTTCCCCGATCTCGATCTGCTCGACCCCGACGTACCCGCAACCTCGGAGCTGGAGCGCCGCGCGCTCGAAGCCGAAGCCGCGGCGCTCAGCGTGAAGGGCGTGGCCAAATCCGGCGGCGCCTCGGCCTCCGCCGGCATGGGCGGCATGGTGCTCGTCACCAGCACCGGCTTCCACGGCTCTTATCTGCGTTCCAGCCAGGGCATCTCCGCCACCGCCATCGTCGGCGAAGGCACCGGCATGGAGCGCGACTACGATTTCACCTCGGCGCCGCATGGTGCGGACCTCTTGTCACCGGAGATCATCGGCCGTTCCGCGGGCGAGCGCACCGTGGCCCGCGCCAATCCGCGCAAGGTCGAGACCTGCAAGGTGCCTGTGGTGTTCGATCCGCGCGTCTCGGGCTCGCTGGTCGGTCACGTCGTCGGTGCCATCAATGGCGCTTCGATCGCGCGCAAGACCAGCTTTCTGAAGGACAAGCTCGGCCAGCAGCTGTTCGCCAGGAACATCCGCATCATCGACGACCCCCTGCGCAAACGCGGCCTGCGCTCGCAGACGTTTGACGCCGAAGGCGTTGCGGTGAAGAAGATCGCGCTGATCGACGAAGGCGTGCTGACGACTTGGCTGCTCGACTGCGCCACCGCGCGCGAGCTCGGCCTCACCACCACCGGCCACGCCCATCGCGGCGTGTCCTCCTCGCCGTCACCCGGGCCGTACAATCTGCATCTCGAACCCGGCACGCCGACGCCGGCCGAGCTGATCGCCGATATCAAGCAGGGCTTCTACGTCACCGATTTGATCGGCTCGGGCGTCAACGGCGTCACCGGCGATTACAGCCGCGGCGCCTCCGGCTTCTGGATCGAGAACGGCGAGCTCACCTATGCCGTTAGCGAGGTGACGATCGCCGGCCATCTGTTCGAGATCTTCAAGTCGATGCAGCCGGCGAACAATCTCGAGTTCCGCTACGGCGTCAATGCGCCGACGGTGCGCATCGAAAGTTTGACGCTTGGCGGACGCTGACGCGAACTCAACAAGCGAAACCGTCCTGACGCGCGACGCCGCGCTGCTGAGAGACACGGTGCGAGAGGCGGGCGCACTCGCGCGGTCGATGTTCCGCACCGAGCTGAAGAAGTGGACCAAGGGCGCGTCCTCGCCGGTCTCGGAGGCCGACATTGCCGTCAACGATCTCCTGGAAGCGCGCCTGCGCGCAGCGACGCCCGACTATGGCTGGCTGTCGGAGGAGAGCGCCGACGACGAGGTGCGGCTGTCGCGGCGGCTGACCTGGATCGTCGATCCCATCGACGGCACCCGCAACTACCTCAACGGCCATGACGAATGGTGCGTCAGCGTCGCGCTGGTCGAGGATGCCTTGCCGGTGCTGGGTGCGGTGTTCGCGCCGACCAGCGACGAGTTCTTCTTCGCGGCGCGCGGGCAGGGCACGACGCTCAACGGCAAGGCCGTGCGGGCGACGTCCGGATCCGATCTCGACTTCTCGCGTGTCGCGGGCCCGAAGCCCTTGGTCGAGCGCCTGAAGCCGTCACTGGGCGAGATCAAGCTGCATCCGCGAATCGGTTCGCTCGCGCTGCGGCTCTGCCGGGTCGCCCATGGCGCGCTGGATGCGGCTTTTGCGGGCGGCAACAGTCATGATTGGGACCTTGCGGCGGCCGATTTGATCGTGCAGGAAGCGGATGGTAGGATGAGCGACCTCTTCGGAGATCCCATCCTCTATAACCGCCGGGAAGTCACGCACGGGGTGCTGGTGGCAGCGGGTCGCGATCGTCATGCGAACATTGTCGCGCATTTTCGAAACCGCCCCTTGCCGTGAAGCGCTTTCTCGTGCTTGTCGAACACTGCTTTGCCGGGCAGCCCGTTAGGAACAGAACCGATGCCAGATAGTGCCCCGCAACAACTGCTCCACCTCGTCGTCGGCGGCGAGCTCGTCGATCTCGAGCACAACACCTTCAAGAACCTCGACGAGGTCGAGGTCGTCGGCCTCTATCCGAACTATGCGACGGCCCACGCCGCCTGGCGGGCCAAGGCGCAGAGCACGGTCGACAACGCGCAGATGCGCTATTTCATCGTCCATCTCCATCGGCTGCTCGACCCGAATCAAGAACCGGCGCGTTGAAAAAGCTGCTTCGCAATGCGCTGCGGAGCAGCTTCGTTCAGCGTGCCGTGGGAATCCTGGCGGCCGAATATCTGCGTCTGGTCTGGCGGACCAACAAATTCACGTTCGATCCGCCTGACGTCTATGACCGCGTCGAGCCGCAGATCCCGGCGATCTTCGCGTTCTGGCACGGCCAGCATTTCCTCACCCCCTTCATCAAGAACAAGGACTGGTACAAGGCCAGGGTCCTGATCTCCCGTCACCGCGACGGCGAGTTCAACGCGATTGCCGCCGAGCGGCTCGGCATCGGCACCATCCGCGGGTCCGGCGACCATGGCGGCGCATTTCACCGCAAGGGTGGGGTCGGGGCCTTCAAGGAAATGGTGCGGACGCTCCAGGACGGTTGTAATGTCGCGCTGACCGCCGATGTCCCCAAGCGCTCGCGCGTGGCCGGGCTCGGCATCATCATGCTCGCACGGGAATCGGGGCGGCCGATCATGCCTTTTGCGATGGCGACCAGCCGCTTCGTCCGGCTCGAGAACTGGGACCGCACCACCATCAACCTGCCGTTCGGGCGGGGCGCATTGGTCGGCATCAAGGAAATCCACGTTCCGCCGGATGCGGACGCCGCCACCATGGAAGCGCTGCGGCTCGAGCTGGAAGAGACCTTGAACGAGGCGACCCGGCGCGCCTATGCGCAACTCGGCCGCCCGGGACCTGCAGATGCCTAAATCGCTGCCCGGCTCGCTGCCGATGACGCTGCGGATGTATCGGCGGCTGGCTCGCGGCCTGGTGCCGCTCGCGCCTGCGCTGATCAAGCGACGCCTGAAACAGGGCAAGGAAGATCCCGCGCGTGTCGGCGAACGGCGGGGCCTGTCCCGGGACGTGCGGCCGCACGGCCCGCTGGTCTGGATTCACGGCGCCAGCGTCGGCGAGGTCCTGGCCGCTGCCGCGCTGATCGAGCGCTTGCGCGATCTCAATTTGCGCATTCTGCTTACCTCCGGCACCGTCACCTCGGCCGCGGTGGTGGCAAAACGCTTTCCGCCGGACGTCATCCATCAATACGTGCCGTATGATTCCCCGCGTTATGTCGCGCGCTTCCTCGACCATTGGAAGCCGTCGCTGGCGCTGTTCATCGAATCCGATTTGTGGCCGAACCTGATCCTGGCGGGCGCTGCGCGACGCGTGCCGATGGTGCTGATCAACGGGCGGATGTCGCCGCGTTCCTTCCCGCGCTGGCGCCGCATGCATGGTACCATCTCGGCGCTGCTATCGCGGTTCGACATTTGTCTGGCGCAGTCGAAGACCGATGCCGAGCGCTTCTCGACGCTCGGCGGCCGCGACGTCGTCACCACGGGCAATCTCAAGCTCGACGTTCCCGCGCCGCCGGCCGATCCCGCTAAGCTCGAACGGCTGATGGCGATGACGCGCGGGCGTCCGGTCATCGTCGCGGCCTCGACCCATCCGGGCGAGGAGGAGATGCTGGTGGCGGCCCATCGCAGCCTCGCCGGTTTCTTCCCGCAGCTTCTGACCGTGATCGTGCCGCGCCATCCGGATCGCGGCTCCTCGATCGCGGGCCTGATCACGGCGTCCGGCCTGAAGCCGCACCTGCGCTCGCGCGACGAGCTGCCGACTGCGACTACCGACGTTTATGTCGCCGACACCATGGGCGAACTCGGTCTGTTCTACCGCCTCTCGCCGATCGTGTTCATGGGCGGATCGCTGATCCGTCATGGCGGCCAGAATCCGATCGAGGCGATCAAGCTCGGCGCGGCCATCGTCCACGGTCCGCACGTCTTCAATTTCGCCGATGTCTACGAGGCGCTCGATCGCAGCGGCGGCGCGCGCCAGGCCGAGACGCAGGAACTGCTGATCAAGCAACTCGGGCAGTTGCTCGCCGATCCCACCGTGCGCGACAAGATGCATCGGTCGGGCGCCGGTGTAGTCGAGGATCTCGGCGGCGCGCTCAACCGCACCATGACCGCGCTCGAGCCCTATCTGTTGCAGTTGCGGATCGAGATGGGAGCCGCCAATGCGTGAGCCGGCCTTCTGGTACCGGCCACGTTCCCTCGAGTCGCGCGTATTATCGCCGCTGGGCGTGCTCTACGGCGCGATCACCGAACGGCGGATGCTGCGCGAGGGCGTGGACGCCGGCATCCCCGTAATCTGCGTCGGCAACTACCATGTCGGCGGCGCCGGCAAGACGCCGACCGTGCTGGCGCTGACGAAGCTCTTGCGCGAGCTTGGCGAGACGCCGGTGGTGCTCAGCCGCGGCTATGGCGGACGCCTGACGGGCCCGGTGATGGTCGACCGGATGCGTCACACCGCTTCCGACATCGGCGACGAGCCGCTGATGATGGCGCGCGACGTCCCTGTTGCAGTCGCGCGCGACCGCCTCGACGGCATCGTGCTGGCGAAGTCGCAAGGCGCCACCGTGATCTTGATGGACGACGGTTTCCAGAACCCGCGTGTTTTGAAGGACACCTCGCTGATCGTGATCGACAGCGAACGCGGCCTCGGCAATGGCAAGGTATTTCCGGCCGGGCCCCTGCGCGCACCGCTGAAGGCGCAGCTCGCGCGCACCGACGCGATAGTGCTGATCGGCGGTGGCCGCGCCGCCAACGATGTCGCGGCCGAGCTGGCCAAGCGCAACAAGCCGGAGCTGCGCGCGCGGCTGAAGCCGGATGCCGGGTCGGTCGCAAGACTGTTGGGCAAGCCGGTGTTCGCGTTCGCCGGCATCGGCGATCCCGAACGATTCTTCCGCACGCTACGCGCTGGCGGTATCGAGGTCGCGCGCACGCGCGCCTTCGCCGATCATCACATGTTTTCAAACGACGAGATCGCAGCCCTCGCCGCGGAGGCGCGGCGCGAGCAGGAAATCCTGGTGACGACGGAAAAGGATCTCGCACGCCTGCACGGCCGCGAAGGCGTGCCCGACGGCATCGTGCCTTTCGCCGTCCAGCTCGAGTTCGATGATCCGGCCGCGCTCCGGCAGCTGATCAGCAATCATCTCTACAAGGCGCGCGAGCGGCGGTTCGGCAGGCGATGATTCTGTAGGGTGGCCAAAGCGACTCCGCCATAGCCCAAAGAGCGAAGGCGAAGACGCGCCCCGTATCCATGCCGCCCCGAACGACCGGAAGCAAAGTATCTCGGAGAAAGATCAGATTGCACGTCGCTCTCGCCTTAGTGGATTGTGGACGCCACGGTGTGATGGAAAAACAGATCACTCGGCGTGATGCGACAACTGACAGGGGCGACATGTCGCGGCTGATGAATTCTCTTCCGCACGTTCGGGAGTTGATGTAGCCTCGCATGAGAGCCATCACCGGGACGTGCCGAACTCCCGGAAATTATCGACGGCGTTTATGCCCACGGCGGGCAGTACCTTCATCTTTTCAGATGCTGCGGCCGTAACGACCGGTTCGGAACGGCAGGGAAAGTCATTGCCAAAAACCCAGAGGAGGACATGCCATGCATTTTTGCCTCACCGGACAATACACACCACGCGCTCTCAATGCCATTTTGGAGAATCCCACGATCGATCGCCAGGAGGCGGCAAGAAAACTCGTCGAAGCGGCCGGCGGAAAGCTGATTTCGATGTTCAGCGTTGCTGCCGACGGCCCAGGCGTTTTGGTAATTTTCGATGTGCCTGATCCGAGTGCGGCTCCGGCCATTTCCGGCCTGACTGTTACGGCGGGTACCCTGCAGAACGTGAAGCTGACGCGGCTGTTCACGCAGGACGAGATCAAGCAGGTCCGCCAGAACGCGGCGAAGCTGCGTTCTTCGTATACCCCGCCCGGAAGCTGACATCTGGATCTAAAGCGAAGCCGCCGCAGTCGAACGAAGCGGCGGCAACGCTCACCTCACAGCAAGAATCATGTCTGCAAATCGAGGCGAAGCGAAGTCCTTCCAGCGTCCATTGACGGACCATGCTGAACGGCGCGTGCTGCATCCGGCGCCATAGATCCGACCGAACGTGCTTGCCAGCGCCTCGGTACGACCTGCGATCGCGGTTCAGCTATCAATCATGCTCACCACGCCCCAACGGCCATCAATCCGATAATGGTCAGGCACGAGACGCAGGCCACCATGACGGTATAGTACTCGGCTGTATTCATTGCTGCCTCCCAAACTGTTGCCAATTGCTTGGTCACTGCTATGCGGGAGAGATCGCCGGTCTCGGGGCCGCTTCAATTCGGCGCGCCGCGACTGGTCTTGCGTTGTGCGTCCGTCCTCTCATCGTCACCCTGATCCGGATGATGATGCGCTTCGAGAGCTTCAGAGCGTTCAGCTGCGATCAGAAGCTGTTTCCGCATTTCAGCGAGGCGGGCGCGGCAATATTCACGATAGAGCAGGTCTAGTATGGTGGGCATGATCAGCCCCCGTCGTTTGACTTTCGATTTACAGATATTCCACCGCGATTTTCGAGGTGATCGTAGCCCGTCAGATGGCTCTTCGTTATGAGCCCGTTCACAGACTGCGCCAATTCCAAAGCTCAATAGCCGTTTGGTTGACTTGATTGTCTGTGCGATAAAAGAGCAGGGCTAGTTACCTAAGGTCTCACTATAGCAGCGCTCTGTTTCACCAAGACTTCGTCAAACAACCTGAGAGCGCCGACCGCAACAAAGAATCCAACCACAACGCGAAATAACTAACCACGGAGTGCAAGCACTATTCGATGCAACGCGGATTGGCACGACGGAGATCATTTGCTGTGAGACGCGCACTTCAGGCGCGCGCGAACACCGTCGCGACGCCGATGCGAACCATTCCCATACCTCGCGATAAGCTGCACCTGTCGTGCTACGCCGGCAGGGCAGCTGCGCTTTGCCCATCCGACAGCAGCCTGCCATTCAGGCGCCATTCATCGCAAGCTCCTATCGTTTTCAGACGTTCGGGAGAATTCGATGAAGTTGTCGTTCGCCGCCGTCGCCGCCGGCCTTGTGTGTCTGATCATTGTGCCCGTGTTTGCACAAACGGCTCCGCCGGCTACTCAAACCGCCCCGGTTCCGGTTCCCGCGACCAAGCGCGTGACGTGCCTCAGCTCAACGCAAAATATGAAGGGGCAGGACAAGCGCGACCAGATGCAGCTCTGCATGGCGCAGGCGCGGGTCGATTGCCTGAAGCAGGCGATCGACCAGAAGGTCGTCGGCGAGATCAGGAAGAGCTTCATCAAGACTTGCGTGGGCGCGGATGGCACGGAGCAGCACTAGAAGCGCGCCCGCGGCCTTACGATTGCGGCTTCGGCGCGCCGGGGTAATGCCGCTCGAGCACGGCGCCGGGCGTGGCGTAGGCTTCCTGCAGGTCCACGCTCCAGTACTTCAACTCGTCGAGCGGGATGCGCGTGTCGGTGATGGCGCAGCGCACGAAGGTCCCCGGCGAGATCACACGGAAGTCGCCGTCGAGATATTGCACCTGCGCTTCGCCATGGCCCGAGGGGCCGAACTTGTTCAGCACGGTCGAAAGTCTCCGTGGAAGGCCGCTCCGTGGAAGACCCTGGAGGGCACGATGTGTCGGACGGGATGTAGCATAAATAGGGTGGCTTGTCCGCCCGGTAAACCCACCGGTTTGTGATGTTTTGGCGCCGTTTCCGCGTGATAGTGCTTGAGCGAAGGATCCAACGGCAGAGTCCGATGCGCCTTCCGTTAACCGCCCTGTTCCTGACGTTCCTGATATCGGCCGCGCAAGCGTCGCCGGCGCCGCAGCAGGTCGAGATTCCGCTGGCGTCGGGCGTGCTGCATGCGCAGCTCTACAAGCCTGAGGGCACGGGGCCGTTTCCGGCCGTGATCGCGCTCCACGGCTGCGGCGGGCTCGGCGGCCATTCCGATTCCGTGCTGTCGCGCTATCGCGACTGGGCCGAGCGTCTGCTCAAGTCCGGCAACGCCGTGCTGCTCCCTGACAGCTACGGCTCGCGCGAGCTCGGGCCGCAATGTCGCGTCAAGGAGATGCACGTCAAGGCGCGGCGTGAGCGCGTTGCCGACATCGCGGCTTCGCGCGCCTGGCTGATGAAGCAAAGCTGGGTGGTGCGCGACCGCGTCAGCCTGATGGGTTGGGCGAATGGCGCCAGCGCGCTGCTCTGGGCCGTGCGTCCGCAGGGTGCTGCGCGCGACGCTGGTCCCGATTTCCGCGCCGCGATCGCGTTCTATCCGGACTGCAGGATTTCCGCGGGTTTGGGGTGGAGCACGCGAGTGCCGACTTTGGTGCTGATCGGCGCCAATGACGACGTGTCGTCGCCGCCGGCCTGCCGCCAGATGGTCGAGGGCGCGCATGGGCGCAGCGCGCTCGCACGCATCGTGGTCTATCCCGGCGCCTATCACGATTTCGACCGCGCCAACACGCCGCTGCACGCAGCTGCCGGCAGCACCGACGCCGCCGCACCCGAGCACGGTCATCTCGGCACCGATGCGGTAGCGCGCGCTGAGTCGCAAAACGAGGTCGCGGAGTGGCTGGCGCGGTAGTGCGAAGCGGGGCCGCCCGAAGGAACAACAGCGGGCAGCCCCGCATCGACCACCGCCCTGCACGGCAATTGATGGCCGACTGTAACTCTACGGATCGCGCGCCGATGCGGTTTCAACATTTGAGGACGCCATCATTCGACCACGATGTCGATTAAACGCATCTTCCATGCGCAACCACTTCGTCCTGTTCTCCTCCGCACTGATTGTCTTCACCGTCGCGGTCTTCCTGTTCGAAGCCCATGCCGGCGCGCCGCAACTCGCGCCGGAACATTGCGGCTTCTGGACCACGATCGACGCGGGATTGTCCTGCCGGTAGGTAGGCACTCCGTCATTGCGAGCGGAGCGAAGCAATCCAGAGTCTTTCCGGTGAGGGATTCTGGATTGCTTCGCTCCGCTCGCAATGACGGGGATGGGGCTGCATTTGCACGCACACTCGCTGTCATCGCCCGGCTTGACCGGGCGATCCAGTACTCCGAGACGTCAGTGGCTCATCGAGAGGCTGCGGCGTACTGGATTCCCCGCCTGCGCGGGGAATGACACGGAGGGCGGAGCAGCGCCGCGCCTCTAGAATAAATTACCCTGATCCACCGGCTTGCCCGCGCGCTTCGGTGCGGGTTTGGTGTCCTGCGCGGCGGGCTTCGACTGCGTTGGCGCACGCTTCGCCGCGGGCGCAGGCCGATCCGCATCCGCCGTCGCGGCCACACGGCCATCCGCAAACTCGATCTCCATCCGCGCATTCGGCCCGACGCTGTCGGCCGAGTGCAGGGGATGGCCGGCTTCATCGCGCACCAGCGCAAAGCCGCGCGCGAGCACGCCGCGATAGGACAAAGCGGAGAGCAGCTTGCCGCTGTTCTCGACGCGGGCATCCAGCCGCTGCAGCAACGTGACCAGCGCGCGGCCCGCGCGCTCGGCAAGTCGATGCGTGCGCTCGCGCTGACGCGCAATCGCGTTGCGTTGTGCCTGCGCGTTGGAGAGCTTTGAGGCGCGCAAGCGCACCTCCAGCCCGGCAAAGCGGTCGCGCCGACGCCGCAGCAGCGAGCGCGTGGACAGGCCGAGCCGCTCGCCGCACACGGTGAGGCGATGATCGGCCTGCGCGATCTGGCCGTGCAGCACCCGCAGCGTCAGCTTGGCGCCGGCGGCGGTGAACCGGCGGAAATGCGCATGCGTGTTGGCCTTGAGGCAGCGGGGCAGGGACGCACCCGCCGAATCCAGCCGCTGCCGCGGGATCGCCAGCAGGTCGCCGGCTGCCGGCAGCGCGCGCGCGGCGGCACGCAGCTCGCTGCGGCGGCTCTCATGGGCGCGCTGCCAATAGGCGCGGGTGCGTCGCCCGAGATCGGCGACCTCGACAAAGAGATCGCTGCGCACCGGCACCGCCATTTCGGCTGCCGCCGTCGGCGTCGGCGCGCGCTTGTCGGCGACGAAATCGATCAGCGTGATGTCGGTCTCGTGGCCCACCGCCGAGATCAGCGGGATCATGCTCTCGGCCGCGGCGCGGACCACGATCTCCTCGTTGAACGACCACAAATCCTCCAGCGAGCCGCCGCCGCGCGCGACGATCAGCACGTCGGGGCGCGGAATCTTGCCGCCCTCCGGCAGCGCGTTGAAGCCGCGGATCGCGGCCGCGACCTGCTCGGCGGAGCCTTCGCCCTGCACCTTGACCGGCCACACCAGCACGTGGCGGGGAAAGCGGTCCTCCAGGCGGTGCAGGATGTCGCGGATGACGGCGCCGGTCGGCGAGGTCACGACTCCGATCACCTCCGGCAGCCAGGGCAGCAGCTGTTTTCGCGCTTCGTCGAACAGGCCTTCGGCGGCGAGCTTCCTCTTGCGCTCCTCCATCAGCGCCATCAGGGCGCCGATGCCGGCCGGCTCCAGCGCCTCGATCACGATCTGGTATTTCGAGGAGCCCGGATAGGTCGTGAGCTTGCCGGTGGCGATGACCTCGAGCCCCTCCTGGGGCTTGAAGCGCATCCGCCCGTGCACGCCCTTCCAGATCACCGCCTCGATCTTGGCGCTCTCGTCCTTGAGCGCGAAATAGCAATGGCCGGAGGAATGAGCTCCGCGGAAGCCGGAGATCTCGCCGCGGACCCGGACATGGCCATAGGTGTCCTCGACCGTCCGTTTCAGGGACTGCGAGAGCTCGGAAACGGTGAATTCGGGGGTGTTGAGCAGAGGCTCTGCAGGCGGCATCGGCAAACGATTCGGCATTTGGGGATCAGACCCGACGTTAAGGATTTTTACAGCGCCGCGCCAATCCGGGGATTGATTGAGAGAGTACTCTGTATTATAGAGTTCTCTATATTTAATCAGTTTGAGGGAGTAGATCATGGCAATCCGACTGCTACGCGGCGTTTTGAGCGGACTGAAATGGGCCTTGTGTGCGGTCGGCGGTGTCGCGCTGATCCTGACCGCGATGATCGCAACGCCGCTGGAGCGGCCGCCGGAGATGCGATCGGTCTCCGACTCCGCCAAGGGCATCGATTGGTCCACGCTGCCGGCCCTGGAGCGCTTTCAGGCCCGAGACGGCACCTGGATCGGTTTTCGCCACTACGTTGCCAGCGGCCCCGCGACGGGCCGTGGCGCGATCTTCATCCACGGCTCCTCCGGCTCCAGCGGCACCGTCAATCATGCGCTGACCCATGCGATCGCCTCGCGCGGGGTGGAGACCTGGGCGCTCGACATCCGCGGCCATGGCGGCTCCGGCACGCGCGGCGACATCGGCTATGTCGGGCAGCTCGAAGAGGACCTCGTCGACTTCGTCGCTCAAATCCGCAAGACCGCGCCGGATCTGCCGCTCACTTTGATCGGCCATTCCGCCGGTGCCGGCTTCTCGCTGCGCGTCGCAGCGACCCCCATCATGCAGGACATGTTCGTGCGCACGGTGCTGCTCGCACCTTATCTCGGCTACGACGCACCGACCAACAAGCCGCATGCCGGCGGCTGGGCCAATTTCGACCTGCCGCGCTTCCTCGGGCTCGCCGCGCTCCGCAAGCTCGGCATCGACTGCTGCGCGCAGCTTCCGGTGCTCGCTCTCGCCGTGCCGGCGAGTTCGGCAAAGTATCTCGTCTCCACCTATTCCGACCGCCTGACGCGCAATTTCGCGACGCGCGGCTATCGCGTCGATCTTCCGGCGGTAACGCATCCGATCACGGTCTTCGGCGGCGCCGAGGACGAGATGATGATTTCGGATAAATACGCGGAGACCGTGCAGGCCATCAAGCCGTCGCTCGACGTCAAGATCATCGACGGCATCAACCACATGGGCATCGTCACAAACCCGAAGGCGATCTCGGTCATCGCCGAGGATGTGGCAACGCGGGGCGCGGCGGGGAGCTGACGATGATTGCGCATTCGACAGTCGCAGCCACAATCCATGTCACGCTGGCGCTGCTGTGCGCCGTTGTCGGGTTCATTCAGTTCGTGCGTCCCAAGCGTGGCGCAGGCCATCGCGCGCGCGGCTACTTCTACGTCTATGCGATGCTGGTCTCGGATGTTGCGACCTTGCTGGTCTATCGGTTCACCGGCCACTTCACGATGTTCCACGTCGCCGCGATCGTGAACTTTACCTGTATCGTACTAGCGGTCGTTCCGCTCCTGCGCACTCCGAGGCCCTCGAACTGGCTAACTGCCCATTATTACTTTATCGCCTGGTCCTACCCGTCATTGATGTCGGCAGGGCTCATCAACATGGCGGCGCGGTTGCTGCCGCTGACAACGCGGGGACAGGTTGAATTGACGGCACTGCTCGTGTCGATCGCCACGATGACGATCGCGTATGTCCTGATCCGGAAGAACCGGCCTGCATCGGACCAGCTAACGGGGGCCGCCATGCCGGCCGGACAGAGTGGAGTGCAGACGTGATCGACAGCAAGCAAGCCACGGAAGCGCTGGCCGACATCGACGATACCGTTCGCCGCCTGCGGCAGTCGCTAATCTACCGGTTCACCAGCGCCATCATGTTGATGTGGGGTATTCTCGTCTTCGCAGGCAACATCTCGGGCTGGCTCTGGCCTCGCTATGGGCTTTATTTCTGGATCGCGGTCTATGTCCTGGCGACGGCCGGCCTCTTCGCGATCAGCGCGCGCAATTATGCGCAATCCCGCATTCGCACCTTCGACCGCCGTTACCTGCTGACGCTCCTGTTCATCGTCGCCTTCGGCATCTTCTGCTGCGTCTTCGGCCAATTCTCACCGCGCCAGCAGACCACGTTCTGGCCGGTCTACATCATGATGTTTTACATGATCGCCGGCGCGTGGTTCGGCTATGCCTTCATCGTCATCGGCGCTTCGATCATCGCTCTGACGCTGATCGGTTATGTTTTCATTCCCGGGCTTCCGTTCCTGTTGTGGATGGCGGTCGTCAATGGCGGCGGGCTGGTCGTCGGTGGCCTCTGGATGCGGCGGAACTGATGGCCGAGCTCGACGACATCATCCACCAGCCGCTGCGGCTGAAGATCATGGCGGCGCTGAACGCGCTGCCGACGGGCGCAGGCCTGGAATTCGCCCGCCTGAAGAAGCTCACCGGCGCCACCGACGGCAATCTCGGCGCGCATATCGAGACGCTGGCGAAGGCAGGCTACGTCTCAGTGGAGAAAGCCTTCGTCGGCAAGAAGCCGCAGACCACGGTGACTGCCACCGCCGCCGGCCGCGGCGCGTTCGCGCGGCATGTGACGACGTTGCAGGAGATCATTGCGGGGAAGCAGGTGTAGGCTCCGCTGTCATCGCGGTGCTGATTGTTGTGCCCTCGCCCCTTGCGGGAGAGGGCAACTCCGCTGGTCAATAGAGGCTCACTTGGGTGAGGTTTCTCGTCCTGCTCCCACTTGAGTCTGCGAATACAATGACCGTGCGCTAAGCTATATCAACTGGATGCTTTGGCCTTGGAATTTAGAGCGTTGGACTGCACCCCTGGAATGAGACACGGTAATTGCGGTGACAGGCTCATTTCGAGGATGACCTGTGGCAGCAAGAGGAAAGAACCGTCGGTTTC
>NZ_JADPJJ010000170.1:0-22555 GCF_023073375.1 Bradyrhizobium sp. 197
CCTCTATAAAGGGCGCAATGTTATCGAGCGCTGTTTCTGCCGGCTCAAGGATTTCAGGCGTGTTGCTACTCGCTACGACAAACTTGCCAGAAACTTCTTGGCCGCCGTCCACCTCGCCGCTCTCGTCGCTTATTGGATCAATTGAGTCTGAACCCTAATAGGAAATGTTCCATTTCATCTCCCCAACCGATGACTGCTTCCAATAGTGAAGTTGGAGCCGAGCGGATTTGGCCCGTCTGTCCGAGGGGCGACAAACGGCTGCGCTTTTGTTCGCAAATGTGGGAATTAGGACAGAGACACACATCGCGACCGCACTGTCGGCGCCGGGCGGAGTCCAACCCAGATACCGGGTCCGACGGCGCAGGTTTTCTGACGCGCGAGAGCTATCAATCGCTGCGCCTCCTGCTTTGACCATTCGCGTGGCCTTCGATATAGCCGGGGCTCGATCGCCATGTCACCTCAGTAAGGAAGAAGGCACGCAAGCTCGGCTTGCTGCTCCAGAAGCAGGCCGACCCCTCGCAACTCCATGCGAAGTGAAATCATTCAATGTGGAGCATCGCGCGCCACCGCCACCTGCGACGATATTCGTTAGGTAGAATGGCGTAGGCCGCTCCAAATGGAGTTCGAGAATCTCCTTGGCAGCCGCGGGGCGCCATGCCGCGAACGATGTCGTCAGGGCTGAGCGCCTGGATCGGGTCAAAAGGGGCGGTCAAAGGCGTTGGGAGGTCAAGTCCGGTTTACCCGTCATAGCTGATGGTCCCAGCTTGGCTCATGCTCCTTCACATCCGAGCGAAGGTCCTGCGGCCGGCCACCAAATCGGCCAGAATTCCTTCAGTCGGCTCTCTGCTTTGACGCCCGCCGGGAAGCCGCCGCGACCCCCAGTTCGCCTGCCGCGCAAGCAAAGGGAGCGGTTTGCAAAGAAAGCGATGGGATGCCGCAGCCTACACTACACGCGAACTATAAAACGTTGACCGTCCCCCATGAGCTTCTGTTGATGACCGCGAGTTTCAAACCGTTTGATGGGTTGCGTCTCGAAATTGCCCACCAAAACGAGGGGGCGACAGCATACTTGGTGTGGAGCAAGTGTGCTTTGCGAGCGCCGTCTGCCAGGCTGCTCACAGAGAAGGACAGTCGGATGATTGCGCCGATTCGACGGAACTGGAATCCAAAAGACATTTTCGATGAGTTGACGCCGGCCATGTTCACGGCCGGACCTTCGACTGTGCGCGCACGTCGGGACAAGTTGTGGCCAGAGTTGTATACTGAATACGATGCGAGGCACTTAAAACAAGAAGTGTTCAACCGGAATCTGATCGCCACCAACGAAGCTGAGGCGTTTATTAGTGCCTGGGCCACGGATGAAGAGCGTCACACCGATAGTTTCATCCGGATCATGGAGCTTGTCGCTGGTGAATCCGAAAAAGATCTTCGAGACAGATTGGAGGCTCGATCGCATAGTTTTTCTGCAATCAATGAATACTTGAAGGACGAATTCTCTCTGATCGTTATGATCGCATTTGATGAGATGTGTACTTGCCGCGCCTATGCTGCGGATAGAGAGTTCTATGCCGGACTTGGCAGCAGCTTCCTTCGTTGCCTGAGAGAGGTGGTTGCCGACGAGGCAGTTCACTCGATGAACGCTGTTAATGTTCTCCGTGCCCGTTACTGCGAGCGCATTCCCGAAATCGGCGAGATTCTCGACAGCCTAATCCGCAGGGTGGGCGATGATCCGGACTATACAGGCACCTTCGTACTGGATTACTTCGGCGAGAATTACACGAAGCAGATGTTTGTCAACTGCCGCGCCGCTGTCCTGAGAAACGTCGGTAAGCCGCTAACAGCCGCAGTGACAGATTGAAGCGTCGGCGCGCAACTAGACAGACGAGCGCTCATCTCCCGTCAGTGCCTCAGAGGTGCATGTGTTGGTCGGCCAGAGCGGATTCGGCTCACAGAGGATTCAGACAGCCTGCATGCGCTGTCCTTGAAAGTTTTCGCTCGTTTTCGGTTTATTGGCAAGCGACACGCAATAATGAGCGATTCAGCGGTGCCTTGCACAAAGGGCACCGGTCACACGTCAAGAGAAAAAGCCAATCAGGCAATCGTCACGAACAATTAAGCCAAATGACGCTGTCGGCTTTCCTCCTGTTGTCGCGAATTCTTCAACGCACGCGCTCGAGGCAGCTATCCCAATTCTCTCAAGTCATTGTCGTTAAACCCGATTTTTTGGAGCGGTGCAACTGGTACGACCCTTGCTGTTCTCATCCCTAGGTTCTCTCCCTTCCGGAGATGCGTATGCAAAGTGCCCTCTGCACCAAGCAGAATTTCCGACTGCCGGCATATCGGGGTATCCCCCCGACGAACATCGTCTTGCACCACGAGGGCCGGTCGCGCTCAACCCTTAAGAATTGTTCGCGTCGGAGGCGTGCGACTAAGTCACCCAGACGCCGCGCATTGTTCATGCAAGAAGCCAAACTTGCGCGGCGAGTCTGTTGGGCTGCTCATCGACCCGGCTCTCGTCGGTGCCGGCGCGGTGAAGATCAGTTGGGGGCTGACGATGCAGATCCGTAGATCGTGCACGACCTTGGCCCACTTCTTTTCATGCTCGCCGGCAAGCCGAACATCCGCGGTGACACAGGGCTCGTTGAGCTCGGGACCACGGAGCGGCTCGGCGACGGATTGGAACTTGCCTCCGCTTAAAACAAGCTCAATCGAGCGGCGCAATATCGACCTCTTGGGTCAGCCCGCTGAGGCGCCCAAAATGGATCTTTTCAGCTTCACCGAATGCGCGACGCGAACGCAATCCCTCCGATCGCTTTTCGAGCTTCTTGTGAGCTGTGCCAGCGACGAAGGCTTCAGCGAAGTCTCTTACGGAGCGCTCAATTTCGCGGAGCCACTTCGCCTACCGGAGTATCCGCCGCCCGCCGTGGCCGTTAAGTGGCCGCCCGAGTGGTGTGAACGATATTTTAAGCGAAAGTACCACAAAATCGATCCGGTGGTCCGGCGGACACCGACGCTTTCGCGGCCGTTTCTGTGGGATCAACTCGCCGAGCAATATCAACTACAGCCCGACGAAAGGCGCGTACTTGATGAGGCCAGAGAGGCCGGTCTCAAGCACGGCATGAGTGTACCATTGTTTGGGCCATTGGGTCGATTATCGGTCGTATCGTTTGCATCTCGGTTCGACGATGCCGATCCTCAACATTCCAAAGGCCATCTGAACGCACTAGCCTGGCACTTTCACACCGCTTGTGTGGAGATCACACGTCCGGCGGAAGATAACTGCAATATGAGAGTTGCGCTATCACAGCGGGAATTAGATTGTCTAGGGTGGGTGGCAGAGGGCAAATCGTCATGGGAAATCGGGAGGATATTACAAATCAGCGAGAATACGGTGAACTTTCATCTTAAGAACGCGATGCGAAAGCTGGGCGCGACCAGCCGGATCCAAGCCGTCATTGTGGCGATCCGCCTCAATCTTATTTTTGATGTCCATGCTGCGTGAGCATCTTGATGGACGACGATTGTACCCAAGGCGCTGACATTCGGCGCCGATCGAGCCGTTCTGCTCACTGACCGGCGCTTCGCTGGTTCTGATACTCTGGTGATAACTTACGCATTGGCAGCCGCCATCCGAAAAGTTCGTAAGGAGCATGGACCGCCGACTTCATCTTTACCGGCAAGCAAACCATCGACGGTGACACCGCCCAGGTGGGACCCGGGATTGCGAAGCGGCTTGGGATGCTACGGCTGACCTACGTCGGCAAGATCAGAGCACTAGACCTAACCGTGCGCACAATCCAAACGGAACGACGTGCCGAAGGCGGTGTCCAGGTTCTGCTTACCAGCCCGTATCTCATTACGATTCTCGAGGCCACCACCAGATTCGCCGCGGCGCCATGGCCGGATGCGCTACGAGCCGCCCGCGCGCCAATCGTGAAATGGAACGCACAGGACGCGGGTCTCGAGGACCTTTCCAAATGTGGTCTCGCCGACCGTGATCAAGTGAGTCTTCGCTCCCTCGGCGCGCGCTGACAAAGCGATGCTGGTGGAGGCTTCCGAGCAGCCGCCGCAAGCTTTGATCTACGCGATCTTCAAGCACCAGCCAAAGCTTGAAGCGGAAGTTGCCGCACCGGTCCGCGAGTAATCTGGGCAGCTTTGTGGGCGCTTTCAGGCATGCGCGTCGCTGCACAATTCCGAGGCTCTAACCGCTCCTGGATAAGAACTCGACGGCAGGGCCGCGGCAAGCGCGCTCCCGACAAGAGGAAATTTCTCGGCGCGGGTCTTACGTCTTCAAGACCGCGGCCCGTCTGGAAGGACCTCGACGCAAGGAATGGGTATTGAGTCGGACTGCGTCAGGTTGCAGTTTGACAAACTCGAACGGCGAAGTCCCCTATCGGCCAATACTAATTAGGCGCGCACCTTCGTTTGGGCCTCGTCCGTCCAGAGCCGATGCTTCGGCCATCAGTGTGAAGGCGTCGCTGGAGAACAGGAAGACATGGACGGTAGAGGTTTTCAGTCATGCTCTGCGTCGTTATGAGTTCTGAAAAACGCCACGCTCCTGCAGAATGGGCAGCAGCCTATGATGGTCCTCGATGAGATAATCCGGCTGCGCCGCTCGCAGACGCGTCTCGGAAACAAATCCGCCCGTAATGGCTACGCTGATCAGGCCAAGTTCGCGTGCAATATCCGTTTCGACCGGCATGTCCCCGATGATGAACGTTGAGCTGGGGTTCAGATTGTATGCTCGCATATACAGACGAAGCCGCTCTCCTTTGCTTGTGCCTTTATATTGAGTAGCGCGGCTTTCAAAAGCCAGAACCTCCGCGACACAATCGTCGATTCCATGTCTTCGTAATTGGGTAATAAGGGGATCGACTATATGGTTACTGACAATAATGCTGGGAACCTCTTGTTGACGTGCCGTTTCCAAAATGCAACGCGCGCCTTCGCGCAGTTCGGCTTTGCTCGCCAGCGGTTCGTAAGTGTCGTGAAAAATAGCGCTGTCATGGCTATCGACCTTTTCGATTTCGCTCTCCGACATTCCTAGATTGCGGTAAAAAACCGAAAGTGGAACATCGAAATGATCCCGAAAAGTTTGCATGTCGATGGCAGCTCGGCCGAAGCGGCCCAAAATGGTGTTCGTCGTTTGTAGCAAGGCGTCGGCGTCGTCGAGGAGAGTGCCGTTCCAATCGAATACAAGAGCAGGTTTCATCATGGCCTCATGCTGCAGACGTTTTCGTTGAGGTGAGATCGGCGATCAATCTATTCGAAGTCTCGTCTGCGCGTTTTTGCCCGCCAAGGGGGCGGCATCTCGAACGTAAACGCAGAAAGACCGATCCCCTCATGTCCCCGCGGCAGCAAGGAAAGCAGACTTCAAAGGGCACATCAGCGTTGACCAGAGCCCCGTTCAAACAAACCGTCAAACGACGGCAGGAGGTTTTATGATTGTCAAAGGGCTGGAAGTCGGCGTCACTCTTCTCCCTGTGAGAGGGAGTGCGAACGTGTGCTATAGCTACATGCGGCCTGGAATGCGCGTCCTGCTCAGTGAAATCAACATCTGCTAGTTTGCCTGCTGGCCGGCATGACTTTGTATGTTGAAACCGTTCTTCATGCATAGATGCGGCAACGCCGAACCCCCCCTGTGCACGGTTTTCAAGCTTCGGCACCATGTGCTTGAGCTGATCGGAAACCGGCCTTTGTGAGCGGCTTGAAGGCAACAGAAATGCGCCTGCAGCACCGGACATGCTATGTCTCCTTGACCGACGATTATGGATGTCGCCCGTTGCATGTTGTTGTTTTCCTCCCTGTCCGGTTACAGACATCCGATGTCTGGAACCGACACCGAGCGGAGGTAATCCGCCGGCTCGCGCGAAGCACATGGTTTTGCGCCTCAGCAAGCAAGGCTCGTACCAAGTCCTCTTTCGCGGGCAGGAGGCTTCGCTGAGATTGGCAAACGAACTGTGTGATTCGAAACAGACGCCCTGATCCGGCTGCCGGACTTCCGAGAGCGCGGCCGCCAAAAGTCAACTTTGGTGGGCACGGTGCCTAATGGGGGCCATCCCGCGGTGCTCCGCCTAACAGCCGCAGCAAAGAGCGTTACGCGACTGTTGCCGCGGCGGGAATGTCTTGGTCCAATCCTCAAGCGGCCAGTCCCAACCCTACGCTGAAGAACGAAGACGTTCAGTGAACTGGACCCCCACCGAGGGACCATCGGGCCTTGTTTGCTGATTGAATTCGTGCGCGCCTCCGATCTCCTTGATGTCACGGAGCGAACAGCGCTGTCCGCCGTTGTTGCGGCTTTCAAGGGGTAGACGCTCCGTGACGGCATCGATACGCAAAGTGAAGGCTATTGAAGCGTCACATAAATGAGGGCGTTTGTGAACGAAGCTCGTGCGATTCGGCTAGGCTTCACTGAATGTACTTTCAGGAACATGGCGCAGACGCAAGCGAGGTCGGCAAAGGGACCGGCTCATGTTTTCACGCCGCCGCTATGTCTGTTTTCAGCCGTGTCGTCTTGAAGACGTTAATGTCCGGCCCCCGACATCAGGGCGTAAAATGTTTCCGCGCGCGCGCGCAAAGCGCATGGTGTTGTTCTCTTGCAGCAAGACGAGGATAGCGGTTTTCGGCACGTTGATTGCAGCGACGGTGAAGGACGCATTTCAAAAACAGCGGTCTCTCGCCGTCACCACTCAAGAGCTCAGATGAAAGCTATCTATTCCATCAAACAACTCCGTCATTCGTCGAACGTTGGAGGCGCTAGGCAGCACAATGGATGGCATCGCTCGACCGGCCATATTGCCGACACGGTGGAAGTCTCGAAATCATCCAGGATATCAAGGCCATGCGGCAGGTAATCGCAGATCGGGAGGCGACAAGCGGCCGTTCCGACGCCAGGGGCATCATGTGGACTGCCGAAATGCAGAAGCGCCCGCACATCAACTTGTTCGCGCGAGAGCGAGGCAAAGCGCCCGGCTAGGATGTTTGATGAGCTCAACGCAAGCAACTCGTAAACGCCTGCTCGACGCAGGCGTGTCCTTTGGAATAAACGCCAATGTCGCAGAATACTTGCGGCCCGGTGAGGGTGAGATAATACAAGCAGAAGTCGAGCAGCACTTGCAGTCTTGCTTGAGGCTTGGTTATCGACACTAGCCGCGACCACAACACGACTGCGACCGCAAAACGGATAGCCAAGATGTACGTGCGCCAGGTGTTCGTCGAGCGCTTTGAAGCTAGCCCTGCGGCTACGGAATTTGCCAAACGCGGGCTGCCTGCAAGAGACCTACGCGCTTGGCTCCATCACCGTGAGATCGGCGTGCTCGCACCACTTTGTTCCGGTCATTGGCATTTTCATTGAGGGTTTTCGATGCGCCTCCCGGACCTTTCCACACCGCAACCGACGCTCGTGATCGGCGAGCCGGGTTGCCCCGATCTCGCCGGCCTCACCGCCGGCGCCCGCCGCGCGCTTCTCTCGGCCTCGTTCGGCTCATTGCGGCCCGGCGGCTCGGGATGGTTCGGCCCCGACAAGCTCCACCGCATGTGGGTCGGCGTGCTGCCTGGTGTCGGTGATCGGTATCAGCAAAGTTGTGCGTGTGGCCAACTTGATCATGGCGCTCCCGCAATCCAAGAGGAAGCGTATTATGTTGGCAGACGAGCTCGAGCGCCACATTAATCCGAAGGGGTTGGCCGTCATGGTTATGGCGCGGCACCAGTGCGTGTGGCGAGGCGTTCGCGAGACGGAAACCACTATGGTGACCAGCATCATGCGCCGTGTTTCCGCGACAGCAAGATACTGCGTAGCGAATTTCTGGCGCTCATCAAGGACTAAACCGTGACCTATGTATCACTCAAGACATACGGCCGTGAAATCGGCCTATCTGCTGCGTTTTGCCAGCGGCGCCCGCCGTCGCACCGTCGCCTGTTGGGCCAAGATGTCGGCCGTCGACAAGCCTGCCGACGTCGACAAACTACTAACCCTCAACATCGGTGGGGCGACCAAGCCAGCAATATGGATGCAATCGTTGAGCCAAGAAGGCAGCGGAGCTGAGCACTCAGGAGGTGACTGCACGCGACTGAGCGCGTCATCATTCAAACACGAAGTTTCTCGGCGTGCGGTAACGGGGTTGGAAGGTTCTGCGGCTTCACCCTTGCGTCGATCGCGGTGGCTTCTCCGATGTCGTCGTCCACTCGAGAGCAGCGGCAGTGGATCAGGAGGACTTCATCGGCGATGCCCGGCTCGACGGCCGCACTTCCGGCGGCATGCATCAAGGAGTTGCCCGTGCCTACCACCCGGAACTTTACACAGGTCGGCGCCCACGTCGAGACGCCAGGAAGCCCAGATAAGGCGGTCCTCGAAAACGCGCCGCTCAGGCGCGGAGACGGACCGCCCGCCATCGTGCGCTGCACCTGCCCGGAATTCACCTCGTCTGCCCGTCACCGGTCAGCCGAGTTTCATCGTAATCGACTACGCGCCCGACGAGGCACTGGTGGGCTCCAAATCACTGAAGCAGTTCAGGACTTCGTTCCGCAAACACGGCGCTTTGCATGATGAATGCACAGCGCTAGTGGGCCGACGCATTGCCGGGGCGATCAAATCACTGTGGCTGCGCGTCGGCGGCTACCGGCATCCGCGTGGCGGCATCCCGATCGACGTGTTCTGGCAGACCGGCGCGCCACCGGGGGGCGCCTGGTTGCGCGATACAGGCGTGGCGCCTTATCGCTGCCGTCGGCTGAGCAACCAAAAGAGCGACAGCCGCTCGTTAGTAGCGCAAGAGCTGCAGGTTCGTAACTACGATTCATCAAGGGTGATGTCATGTTGAACGCGGCAGAAACTGCTGGTGTAGCTGAGAGCGATTCCTCAGCTGGTAGCTGTCGCCGTTCTCTACTTAGTGATGGCGGATCGCGGGCGGCAGTGGATCTCGAAACGCGGAGCATTCGCGGCGAGGCGAGACGAGATGATTCGCAAGGCTGGAAGATCGCCGTTGCAAATCGCCGCGGACCGGGAGTCCGACGGGCTGCTCCGGCCGTGCACAAATGGCCCGTTGGCTCGATACTGGCACTGAGGCTGTCGCCGGAAGTGCTGGGGCTGTTTCATTTCTATAGGAGAGATGGCCACCTTCTACGCGTCGCCTGCGAAGTCATCGCGCTTTCGGCGGCTTAATCAAACGAATCCAGACATCAGAGGACGTGCCATGGCATTTAAGATTGCGACCTATCTCGATCGGATCGGCCTTGCTCAAGTCCCGACAACGGTTGATGGCCTTCTTGCGCTCCAGCAGGCTCAAATGCGAGCGATCCCCTATGAGAACATTGATGTTCTGCTGGGCGATATCCCCGATCTGACTGAGAATTCGATCTGGGCCAAACTTATCGATGCCCGGCGAGGCGGCTATTGCTTCGAATTGAACAAGTTGTTTGGCTTGGCGCTCGAAGAACTTGATTTCACGGTCCGGCCAATTCTTTGCAGGGTGCGCATGGGGGCTTCGGAAGGTGGCCCACGCACACATCATGCATTGATCGTGACCATAGAGGGTTGCGACTGGCTTGCCGATGCCGGCTTTCCCGGTCCGGCACCGATTGCACCGCTACGAATCGATGCGAAGGAGCAGCAAATAGTTGGCGGGGACGTGTTTCGTCTGCGGGCCGACCCGGCCAGTGGAGAGCTCGTGCTTGAACGCAAGAACGAAGATGAATGGTTCGCTCTTTTCGGCATTGACCGAGCCGTCGCCCTGCCACCCGATTTCGAGGGTGCCAACTTCATCTGCGCACGCTGGGACCGTATGCCCTTTCCATCCGTCCTCATGATGAGTGTGCTGACATCGGAGGGACGTGCAACCTTGCTTAACAAGAAGCTCAGATTGACTCGCAGCCAATTTAGGGAAACACAAACACTGGAAACGAAGATCGAACTGCAGCAGGTCTTGGCCAATGTCTTCGGGCTCCGACTGACTCAGTGCACCGTTGATTCGTTATGGGAAAAGCTTGGGTCACGTGGACTTGTATAGGAAAGAAAGTGTTCAAGCATTCCCAGCGCGACGATGGCCTTGCGGTCTCTTCCAAATCCCAGGGCGGGATCGTCGACTCTGTTATTGGCGATGTCGTAGCGCTTCAGGGGACGATCGAGTTGCTCTGGAATGATCCCATCGATCCGTGGCTTCAAGGGTGCCGAGCGCGCGGCTACATGTAGCTTAGACTTGGGCCCCCTTGATGTGACGCTAGCGCGGACGGCTTAGAGCGTTGGTCGGCGGGGAGAGGCGCAGAACTCCGGCCTATCGGTGGTCTAAAGTTCGGTCTCAGTGTAGGCCGCTCAGAAATCTAGGGCGCGGCCGCCTTTCAGAGAGTGTTGCAGCTTGAAGAGCGTACGGCCGGCAAGAATGTTATCGCGGTGTGATCGGAGGCGTGCCAGGCGCGAAGCGCAATGCCGATTGAAGCGTGCCCGTCAAGAAGGTAGTCCTGAGTCCCCGTTCGGCCAATGCGTACCTCATGGAGCCGAATATCAAGCCGCGCCGCTTCAACGTGCTTTTGACTTGCTGCACGGGCTTTGACCAAGTCTTCGTTGGCCTGAGCGTCCCCGAGATCGGTGCGTACATCATAACGCAGTTCTAGGAACTCGGTGCGAAAATGGTCCGCCCGGAGTCGGTCTAGCGCTTTGTTGATCCAGACAAGCGCTTGGGCTGGATCTCCCTGTGCGCGCCGCGCGCGCGCCATGAGCCGCTGGAGCCATTCGCTCGTTTCAAGCTCCTTCCGTTCCCGCAGAAGGGCCTCACCTTCTGCTGGGCGGCCCATTTCGATCAGGAGTTCGGCGCGCCGTTGGAGGTGGAAAAGCTGTGGTCGAACCAGCGATTCATGGAGGGCGAGCGCCTTGGCATGGAAGCCGGAAGCGTCGGCACCCCGCAGGCGGGCTGCCTCGAAATAGACCTCAGCCCACGCAAAACGATCGCTGTCGGTCTGCAAGCCATCTAGCGTGCATTCGGAGAGCTGCTCGAAGATGCGGCCAAACATGGCCGGCTCTTCGGTTGAGAGGTAGCGCCCGAGTGCAGCGAACGCACGAATCGCTTGCAGCACGCCGACATTCGCTGCCTCGGCGATCGTTCGCTCGATTGCGTCGGCATGGCGTCGAATGAGCCCTGCTCGCCAGTTGCCTGAGCCCCATGGCAAGCGCTCGATCACACCCAGGAGAACCGAGTAAGTCACGTTATCTTCGCCGGGAGCGCGAGCGAGGATTTCATCGACCAGCTCGATCGCCCGAGCCACTTTGGCGGGATTGACCCGGTAGATATCGATCAACTGCAGGCGGGTTTCGTGCATGGGCGAGGGTCCGCTCAGCACCTGCTCAAAGAGTTCGGCCGCGGCGGCCGAGTCACCAAGTCTCTTGAGCGCCTTACCCTTATGATGCTGCACTTCGGCAGTCTGCCTGTCGGTGAGCCCGGGAAGTCCGGTAAGTGTGTCGAAGGCTGACAGGCGTTCCCGCAGCCGGGCCTTGGCGATCTCATCGCTTTCCAGCTTGTCGTAGAGGAACAGCTGCTCGATCGCTTCGATAATTGCCATCAACGCCAAAGGCGCCGGTGGGCGTCCTGCCAGCGCATTGGCGTCGGCCAATGGGTCGCCCACGAGTTCGGGAGGCAGTTCGGTATAATCCGATACCGTGAGCAGCGCGTAACGGAACGCGGCAGAGCGAGCTCCTGCAGCAATCAGCTTCTTGAGCTTAGGGAGGAGGATGCGCCCGATCGTCCAAAGACGCAGACCAGGCTCACTTGCCGCGGCGCGCAGATAGCCCTCCAGCGCGGCATCCAGCTCGACGCGCCGCTCCGGGGGACACCAGCCGCCGCCGCTCAGCGCCGCGTGCACGACATCGTGGAGCCGAATAATCCCGCTTCGGTCAGCAGCTGTAAGCCCGTGGCTGCGGAGCTTGCGGATGCCGAGCGGCTGGACGACATGCTCGAGAAAGTCCTGCCCGCAAGTTGCTTGCTCGGCCCAGGCGAAGACAGACAGCTCGCGCTCGAGGGCAGGTCGCAGGCGCCCCAGGAGCCGATCGGCGAGGCGCTGGCCATGATGTTCCAGTTCGCCGACAGCCCGACAGTCACGAACGATCTCGTCCCACGTGGCGCCCTGCCGCACGGCAGCGCTGATCAGACCCAGGGTCAGCGGATGGCCGCCCACCGTGGACCAGATGATGTCAAACACATCAGCTGGGCACATCGCGCCATCGTGGTCGAGCAGGCTCTGTGCCTCTCCACGAACGAACATTGGTAGTTCGTATGAGCCTGGTTGTGCCGACCGCTGCGTGAGGATGATCCGTGAGCGAGGCCCGCAAAGTTCACCAAGGCGCGCTGTCGAAAGACCGGGTTCGGCGTCATCGATTACTAACAGACAGGCCCCGGTGCGCAGCAGCGCCGTGACGTTCCGGGTTTCGCCGCCTCGCACCAAAGGGAGCGCCTGGAGTTCCTCTGGCCGACGGACTTCCCCCGCGTCTAGCCAGATGGCGAGGTCGTACTGGTCTTCGTGGTCCGTGGCGTAAGCGGCAGCTGCCGCTGACTTGCCGAGCCCGGCGATACCGCTGATGGTCACCACTGGACTTTCCGAGAGGCGCCGCGAGATGTCGGCGTCGACGTCGACGCGAATAATGCGGCTTCGATCCGGGGCGGGGACCAAGCGGCTCACGGCCTCTTCATCCCGAATCCTCTGTAGCTCAGGCAGGTATGGAGCGAGCCTTCGAACAACGGTGTCGCTGAAGATCAACTTTTCGATCAGCTGGGTCGCGATCTCCTCCGCGCCCCACAGGTACAGAGTCTTGCCCTCCATTTCCGGCCAGGTTCTGACGGCGCTTTCGAACTCCTGGGCGACTTGGGGCCGCTTTCGCTGGCCCGACAGCAGGAAGATGTCCCGTGCGGACGGTTTGCGATTGAGCGCCTTTCTCAGATCGCCGTCCGCCTTGGCCATCGGGCGCTCAAAATAACCGCCCGCATCAGAATACTCGGCGACTATCCGGCCGTCGTCGCTGACTGTGTCGACCACGCCGCCAACGGCATAGCCGACCAGATTGGTCCCTTGATGGTTCAGAGGCACCTCGAGCAGGGCGTCCAGAAATAGTCCGGCGAACCTCTCGAAATCGGTGGCGATGTAGCCAATTGCACCAGCCAGACGGTCAATTTGCGCGACCTTGCGCTTTGGATTCATCGTGATTTCTCGACTGGTGGCATAGCTTCCGTGTTTAGCGCTTCAGAGGCGGGCACGTGAGGGCATTCCCGCCGCATATCGTAGCATATCGTCCAACATTTCGATTGCTCCCGAGCGACAGCTGATCGGTGCATAGAGCCCGCTACAGGTTTCCCCAAACGGGCTGAACGCCCTCGGCCGACCGGGGCGGGGACGCCGGCTGACAACCACTTCTTGTGATTGGACCCGAATGACCGAATCGAGGCTATTGAAAAACCTCAAAGCGATGGTCTCGACTTGAGAAGGAGTAGTGCAATGCAACGGCTCTTTGCGGTCTTGTCGCTTCTGGGTGCTTTGCTGTTTGCGCAGATTCCTGAGCTCCTGCAACAGTATAGGCAGCGGCTCGGTGGCGCAGCCGACGAGCTGACAGTCATTGTGCGCAACTTCGACGAGGACTCCCGCCGCTCGGGTTATGACCGATCGGGCGCACTCGGTGTGATGGCGAAGAACCCAGAACAACTGGTGCGCGACCAGGCGCAGCGAATGACGGAATATGTTCGAAGGCTGGACCGGCTGAACGAGCAGCAATCGGCTTTGGCGAATGGCGTCACGCCTGCGGCCATCCTGGCGGTAGCGGTTGACTACGACAAGCCGATCATGGCGCAAGCCTGGAGCGCCTATGCACCCGCGCTTCCGACGACCCTCACGGGCATTGTATTTGCGATCATCGGCTGGTGCTTGCCTTATGCTGCATTCTTGGTTCTCGGCGCTGTTGCCGGCTCACGAGGCAGAGTCGCTGCGTGATCCGACGAAACCGAGATTCATCGGCAGGAGGACAGCAAACCGAGCCGTCAAACTCCGCGCGGCGTTTCTATACCTCAACTCTTGTTCGCGGTCTTCACCGCGAGCGGCTGCTGGATGAAGCGCCATAGCGGCAACGCATCACTTTTGTGGTCGGATGATACCAGTGGCGCGAACCAGTTGGGCCGATGTTCAAGTTCAATTTGCACTGAATCCGGTTCTCCATTGGCCTGTTGCGAATAGTGGCGGGAAAACATCCGGCTCAGCGTGCCGATTATTTCAAATCTCTCAGTGTCCTCGTTGAGCCGTTCCTCGGGCAGCCAAGAAAACTCGATCGCCGACAATCTTCCGTCAGTGACAATGGCCTTGGTCTCCTGCTCGGCCCATTCCCCGAGATTCATGAATATCCACGCGATCTCCTGCTCGTCCGCACGCGTGAGGACACGATCCTCACTGAGCATCGTGACCTCTCGAACCGTAAAAGGCGCCATTCCGTCGGGGCGGATGGCGTTGGGCGTGTCGGCGGTTAGCCGAAGTGTGAGCGGCGGGGTTGTGCCGATTGTCATATCGCCGAGCCTGCCCAGCTCATTGAAGCGGACGGCATGTTTCATGTCGAGCTTGAGGTAGCCATTTTCATCCAGCAGATCGTGCGGGGATACGAGCGTCCAGATGCCCCATCTGGCCCAATAGACGGCCACCTTGAGCGCGGCCCGTGTTGCCCGCGCGTAGCTGTCGAGCGAGGACAGATAAGACGGTGTCATGATCTGACGTTCTTGCCGGACCGGATCTGCCTCGTAGACGTTCTTGACTTCGACCAGCCATTGCTTGTCGTCTTCCAGTACGATTCTGAAATCTGGCGCCCGATATCTGCCGACAGGATAGACGCGCCCGGTATCTTCGACCTTCATCAGCTTGTAATGACCAAGCGCCACCACCATGGCTTCGAACATTGCCGCGGTTCGTTGGCCCGCGAATCAGAATGTCATCGGTCAATGCCTTGTCAAGCTGCGCGCCGATCGCCCGCCAAAAATTCCTGGGCTGTCTGGGGCGCCGTGACGGAAATCTTTCGCTCGCGGCTGAAGCGGGCATAGAGATTGAGAAGATCAAATGGTTTGCTCATTTTGGCGTCGCTGCCTTGAATTTACGCGTGGGAAAGGTCGGGCCTACGACTTGGTGAAATCGGCAACCTGGTCGGCTTCCAAGTTAGCTGACACGCCTAATCGGCCGAACCCATAAAATCATCTGAGCCAGCCCGCAGGGAGCCCAAGCGAACCGAATAGTCCGACGCCAGCGTCGCGCAGATTTCCTCTGCCCGTGCGCGGTCGTTGGTCATTGCCGCAACATGCCAAGGAGCGTTGCGCACCACCGCCCAACCGCGCACCCATCCCGGGTTCGATGGGTCGACGTGAGGGAGGTTGCGTTGAAGACCTGGGATCGGCGCAAACCAGAAGGCGTAGGATTGCGCACCGTCGCTTCCCGGCTCGTCGCTTGAGCTGACGAGGCCGATCACCTCTCCGTCCTGGTTGAACACGGGTCCTCCGCTCATACCGCCTGGCCAATGGCTGTCGACCGCAAATGTCGGCCAAGGCCGATGTTCGCGGCCACTCGGCAGCACTGCCGTTACGCGGCCAATAGACCCATACATGCGCTCGGTCAGAACATCCGTGTCGATCTCGCGGTCCTGTATCGAACGCAGTTCGGGAAATCCCACCGCCATGACTTCATCGCCGATCTCGGGCCATTTTCCGGTCAGCCGAAGGGGCAGAAAATCGCGTACTTCGTGCAGGCGCGTGTTGTCCGCTTTGAACGACAGCGTCATGCAGTCGAGTGACATGCGGCTCGAGTCACGGTTGAGCAGCCAATCAAGGGCAATATCTTCTGGCGGGGTGCGAAAGGCGGTCGCTGACGCAATCACGACCATCCCGTCGACCCCAATCGGGGCGCGCCCATAAATAAGCCCCGGGTTGAGCAGACCTACAACCGTCGACCGCGGGCGCGAAGGCCCGAGCCATGCTTCAAGCACGTGCTGCGCGGTCAGATATCCTCCGAAGGGGTCGATCCGGAACGCCGTGCCGAGACCAGAGACGCGGTCTGTGTGGTTGTCGATTGCCAGTAAGGAGATAATCGGATGGCGAACCCCCGTCGGGCCTTGAATCTGAAACTGGCGGGGATCGTCTCCGGCTGCGGGGGTGACTGGAAAGGGCATCGTCCAGTCTAACACGGCAAGGCTAATCGCCCTAAGGCGCATTCAATGTAAAGGCTCATCCGAGTCACAAGGAAACCGGCGCCGCTGTTTTGAAACGGCGCCGGTTTCTTTGTCAAAGGTCTAGTGAGCGGCGGCACCTTGCTTGATCGCAGAGGCGAAGTCTTCGACAACACGAACAAATAGATCGGGATCACGCAGTGCGTTCTTGAGCTCCTCAGTCCAATCCGGATTCGACTCGGTCCACTTGATCAGCGCGGTCGCCTTGACGCCGCGATGCTTGATCAGGAAGTTGGAGATCTTTGCCGGCACCGCGCCCGCGACAAACGCGGCTCTAGCCGGTGCGGCGCGCGCCAGAAGAATGAAAGCCCGCGAGAAGCTCGCGAGATCGTCCTCTTCCGCGACTTTGGTGAGGAGGTCCAGTACAGGACCGGAAGGGGTCGTGTAGGCTGCCGAGCCCTGGGATGCGATCGCCTCGGCAATGCGGTGCAGTGTTTCTGGGGGCATGCTCTTAATTCCTTCGTCAAGGCCGGCGAGCGCTTTTGCTTTTGCCCTGCGATCGGCGGCGAGGTTTCTGATGTCGTTTGCGTCTTGTTCGGTGGGCACCCACACACGGACTTCCTGCCAGCCTTCAGCCAGGCGAACGTCGCGCTGGCGTCTTACTCGCCTGACTACCGTAGGATCGGCCACGAAATGTCTCCGTACTGTCGTTACGCGATATATACCGTAACGACAGTACGGGCAAGAGGTTCCTTGATGGAACCTAAGAACGTTATATAGGGCCCACCATCAGTCGCTTTATTGAAGTATAGATAAACAACCTTTATTATGGTGTCGGACTTGGCTCTTCTGCGAAAGGTTTCTCTTGAACCGCGATAATCTCACTCACGCCGTTCGGGAACGATTGCAGCGGCTTCCGGCGCCCTATGCGGCGCATTACGGCGTGGTTCCGCTGCCCCCGCCTGAGGACGGCGTTGCCGTGGGGTCGGTCCTTGCCCGGCTCAGGGCGGCGGATGCAGCCTTGGTGCGCATCGAGACGCTCGCGGCCGAACTAAAGGACCCGTATCTGATCAGCCGCATCTTGCCACGGCGGGAAGCTGTCAGCAGCTCGGCGATCGAAGGCACCAACAGCACGCTTGACGAATTGCTGTCCGGTGAAGAAAGCGAAGATTCCCAGCAGGGCGAGGCGGTAGTTCAGGTGCGTGACTACGCGCTCGCGCTCGATGACTTCCTGCCGCGGGCCAGACAAGAGAAACTGGAAATCTTCACAAGCGGTTTGGTGCAGGATCTGCATCACGCCGTCATGCGCGGCGACGCAGAATACAAGGACAAGCCCGGCGATCTTCGCCAGGTTGTGGTCTGGATCGGCGGCAGGGGCGATATTGCTTACTCGACCTACAATCCGACGCCGCCGTCTGACATTGCCGCGTGTCTTGAGGACACGATGAAGTACATGCGCTGCGAGGGCATGCAGGCGATGTACCAGAGCTTCATTGTGCGAATGGCGGTTGCGCATGCACATTTTGAGGCAGTCCACCCGTTTCGTGATGGCAATGGCCGCGTCGGCCGTCTCCTCCTGCCGTTGATGATGGCGGCGGAAGGCATGATGCCGATTTACCTGTCACCGTACATTGAAGCCCACAAGGCGGCTTATTATGAATCGCTCAAAGCGGCTCAGCAGCGCCTCGATTGGCATGAAGCGGTCGGATTCATGGCGGACGCAATTGTCGGCACCACGGATGAGCTGCTGAAGACGCGCGACGCTTTGTCTGCACTTGGCGATCTATGGCGAAAGCGGCGCAAATTTCGCCAGGGCTCAGCGAGCCTGCGAGCACTCGATGTTCTGCCGCACTATCCGGTGCTGACCGTCAAGCGTTTAGCCTCGCTTCTCAGCATTACGGTGCCTGCAGCCTCGCAAGCGGTAGAGCAACTGGTCGAGAATAAAATCTTGAACGAGCGTACCGGCTATGCGCGCAACCGCGTCTTCGCCGCGCCCGACGCGCTATCGATCATTAACCGCCCCTTCGGCGAAGAACCCATTCTTCCCGGTGCGGACACCTGACGGCCGGTATGCCGGGCTGACAATCGGTGAAGCCGCGAATTGCGTCTTCGCCCCGCCGCCGGTCATGCCGTCGGCGGGACTTCCTTGAGACACAGGCGATTTTCCATAGCACGCGATCCCGCAAATGCTCAATGATCACGCCGGACGAAGGGAGATTCGGTAGATGGTCGAGGCGATTCTCCGAAGGACACTCAAAAGAGTGGTTGACCTTGCATCGATGCACAGCATCACGAGTGATGCGCTCATAGCGATGAGCAAGGACGATTATCAGGTTCTCCGTCGCGCGGCGACGCGCGCGCGGCTCGACAGGAAAGCGCGTTTCGTCTGCGCGAAATGCGGACATGCCGTCTATGCTCCGTGCGAAGGCCGGACCGGCCAGCCTTACTGGAAACACCACCCGGGTGCCCCACAGCTTTGTCCCTGGTGGACGGGGACGCCGGCCAGCGTCGATATCGTTAGCGCGCAGCAATTTGACGGAGCGTAGGAAAGCCCGCTGCATGCTAAAATCAAACATTATCGTCGGTGAGTTATTGACCAACGATCCGCGCACGACCGCAGGAAGCGTCGTTGTCGATGAGTATCTCATCCTAGAGAATGGACGGCGGCGGCCGGACGTACGCCCGATCTATGATCGCATGCCACTCGTCGTGGAGGTTCAACTTGCAACCACGCAAATCCCCATCATCGTGCAACGCGAAGATTTCTATGAGAGCGCGTCCATTCGCCTGATTTGGCTCACCTGGAATTTTGAGCCACCCACGAGCGGCCGATTACTCAGTTCGTTTGAGGACATTTTCTACTCCCACGACAAGAACCTCGCCAATACATGGGCGCGATCCACCGTCATGCCCTGCGCCTTGTGGATCGTCGCGGCATAGCCATGGTCGATCCGGTTGAAATCCCTGAAGTCGAAGCGCAAGGATCGGCCATCGTCGGTCTGCACGGTCATGGATTGCGCGCTGACCTGTTCAATGGTCCCGAGCGTGCCGTTCTTCACGCCAAGACCGCGCTCGTTCTGCAGGAACATGACGCGATCTCCGCTCGCGAAGGCTCTTGCGCCGCGCTCGACCGTCACATGCACCTCGTCCCCCAGATTGCCCGCAGCCCTCATCCGCCCGCGCGCTGCCTCGTTCAGCGCCCGGACCTCGTCGTTGGTGTGGGTGAGGATGATCCGGCTCTGATCCGGCGATGCCTGCCGATCACGGTCCCAGCGCTCGATCAGATCGCCGCGTGCCTGTTCGCGGGTCTGGGCCTCATGCACCATGCCTTGGGCGCGGTAAGCTCCCAGCGCATGGCCCACTTTGCCGGTCGCCAGATCGCGCGTGGCGTCGCGCTGCCACTCCTCACGCTGACGGCGCACTTCACCGATTTCTGCGCCGCCGTGACGCTCATGGATCGAGCGGAATGCCGCCCCCGCCTCGATCGCCTGCAGCTGTTGCGGATCGCCGACCAGCACCACCTTTGCCCCTGCGTCGGCTGCATGGGACAGCACGCGCTCGAGCTGGCGCGTGCCGACCATACCTGCCTCGTCAATGACAAGCACATCGCTCGATTTGAGCAGATCGCGGCCCTGTTCCCAGCCATGCTCCAGGCTGGCGATCGTGCGCGACAGAATGCTCGATCCGCTTTCGAGGTTTTCCGCGGCAATGCCGGACAGCGCCACGCCCTGGACCTCGAAGCCTGCCGCTTCCCACGCCTCTCGCGCCACGCGCAGCATCGCGCTCTTTCCCGTTCCGGCATGGCCGACCACGACGCCGAGATCGCGTCCATCCATGACATGCGCCAGCGCGTCGGCCTGTTCGTTAGACAAGACCATGCCGCGCGCTTCCGCACGTGCCAACGCGGCTTGGCGCTCCGTGTCGCGTACCTGATGGCGTGCCCCTTCCGCCATCCGTTCAGCTGCACGGTGAAGGCGCTGCTCCGCGTCGATTATTGCGCGGGTCGTGAACCGATCCTCGCCGCGAGCGTCTTGGCCGAGTTCGACCAGATCGGGCGCTTCCCGCATTGCGGCCACCACCTCGTTGAACTGGTCGAGCCCGTCACTGTGCCGGTGCGCGAACTTCGCTATGTCGCGGCGTGTGAAGGTCGATTGTTGCTGGGTAACGGCTTCCAGTCCAAGGGAGGGGCCGGCGATGATCCGCGCGCCATTGCCGCGCGCGATCTCACGGTGCATCTCGGCCCGGTCGGCTTCGCCGCCTTCGCCAACGATGCCCCGAACCTCGATCCGTTTGGCCGGCGCACCGATCTGGCTCTGCGGCTCCAGGGCGATGCCTTGGGCGTCCAGGCTGCGATGATCAATCCACGCGTCGATGTCGAGCTCGGCCAGCCGCTCATTGGCAAGCTCAGCCCAGCGTTCGCGCCATCGCTCGACCATCTCCGTGCGGTTCCAGTCTCGTACCTTTTTGCCAAAGCCGTTCTCGTCGACCGAGCGCATGGTCAGCATGACATGGGCATGAGGTTTCGGTAGTCCGTCCTCGGCCCTGTCCCAATGCACATTGAGGTCGGCGATCATGCCGACACCGACGAACTCACCTTGAACGAAGGCCCGGGTCAACTCGATGCCATGTGCTTCGCTCATCTCCCGCGGAAGGGCAAACTCCACCTCTCGGGCGAGCTGGGCATCTTTCCGGATTTCGAACGCTTCGACATCGTTCCAAAGCTGCTCGCGATCCCGCCATGCCTCCGGCGCGTTGTCCGGCAGCATCAAATCGGAATGGACGACGCCGCGCTTTCCAGAAAAATCCTGATCACGGCCGAGCCGTTCGTCGCGCAACCGCGAGCCCGAGCGGGAGGCTGCCGGCGCCACCGCGCTGCTTCCGGCCTTGCGGCCAATGACCTTGACGTGAAGATGATAGATCGCCATCGCGACCAGATCATCTACACGGCACAGCGTACGTCGGAACGACGTATAAGCGCGCCCTCCCTCGAAAAATTCTCGGGAGGGATTACCGCGTCTCAGGCCGTCCTGACGACCTTACAGCATTGTGCGGTGTGCTCGATTATCATTTCTCCAGCTACACATATGGAGACACGATGCGTAAACCGAAGGACTTTGATGCAGACCTGAAGGCACTCGAAGACAAGGCGCGCGGACTGAAAACCCGCAAGGTCCGCCAGCTAGGCGAATTGGTCATAGCAACCGGGGCAGATACCGAACGTTGGGGAGGCAAGCGGGCTAGGCAACAACTGGAAGGGGACCTGACAGCGCGAATTGTTGCAGCGGAACGATACGGAGCCCAGTGCGCCAGAGCTATCGAAGTCTCCGGTGTCGAAGCCGCGAAGGACGCAGCACACATAGAAGCAAAGAAAATCCATTATTTGCTGTATAGAATTCGCCAGCACGCGCCGCTTACCGTCTCAGGAATGTTGATCTTGGCGCGCGGCATGATGCTGTACGAGGAAGTGCAGAAGAGCAACTATTGCGGCGGCGAATAGGGGCGAGGTCTGCTTCTGGGCCGCGAGTTAGCAAGTGCGGTCCTTCGCGTCGCCGGAATTGCGGCATAACATCGTCGAATGGGGCGGCGGCTTCCGCCGCCGTCCTCCGGGCCATCTTTACGAAAAAGGTCAACCATGGGCGAGCGAAGGCGAAGACGAATGATGATGGCATACCATGAAGCGGCCCACGCAGTGCTGGTTCGCCGTCAAGGCCTAGCATGCGCGGAAATACGTATGTCAGGATCGGTCGGAGCCTTAACCGCTTCGGCGTCTTATGAGAGTGGAGAAGCAGTAGAAGCGAAGATTGCGGGGTACGAGATCGATGGCGCTGTAGCATTAGCAGGACCAGTCGCGAACGTTCGTTTCTCAGGGCGTCCCAGCTCGTTTTCTGACGGCGCCGAAAGCGACTTGCAGATTGCACAAGCGGCGGCCGGTTCTGTGCTCTACTGAAATCTGGCCAGTCGTTGCCCGGCGCTGGGAACGAGGAGCTTGAACTTCCCCGGGACGTCCTTCGGCAGGCGAACGACATACTGGCCGTCATCTTGCAGAATTGTGAAGCGTTGGTCGACGAGCACTGGGCCGAGATTGATCGTGTAGCGAAAGTCCTAATGCACCGCGATCTGATTACGGCCAGTGAACTTGACCAGCTTATAGCCGAAACACCCAGCTGAATTGCATGTACCAAGCTGACCGCTCTGAACGCATCAAGGCTTTGGTGAAGGTCGCTCTAGCAGTCTGCTGAAAACCCCCTCGCCAGGGAGGGGACTTGATGATTCACTTTATCATCTCGAATCGGCGGAGATGATCATGCGCGGCAGGTTTACGGATCAGGGCGGCCTGTTTTCGTACATCGCGCCGGATAAACGTGTGCCAGCGAACCATCCGCTGCGGAAGGTCCGGGA
>NZ_JADPJJ010000158.1:0-20635 GCF_023073375.1 Bradyrhizobium sp. 197
GAATCCCCTTCGTTGCACCCGATTCCCGGCAAGCTCAATTAGCCCAGTGCGCCGTTTCCAGATTCTAAATCAACGACTTGGGAATTCTTCACGGACGACGAAGGCTTGCCCACGCTCAAACTCGGCTGTTCACGCAGTCAAGATTGCAGCTCATCGCTCAAGAAGTCACGCTAGCCGTCGTTTGATTGCTCGAATGACGCCGTTGAACGTTCCAACCCGGCGCAAGCCGTAACGCTTATGGACATTTTCCGTAAACCTCAGCCTTCGCACGAAGTTCGAAGAGGACATCAAAAAAAATCGCAAACGCTCTGGTTGCACGCGTCAAGCCGAATCGCGAGGAGCAGACCTGGCGGGATATTTCGGCCACACTCGATCGTCCAGAAAGGCGAATGCCCCTCTTTGCCGTCCTGACAGCACCGGGCCACGCGCAGCGATATTAGCAATTCTCGCACCTCGAGCATTTGGTGGACTCGATCAAACCTGACATCTTCCCCGGATTTCATAAGAGCCGCTCCAAGTCTCGAGGCGTGTTCATCGATCATGGCAAGCCAGGCGTCGCGTGAATCGATATAGGCGTAGTCTCGCTCCGGGACGTAACCAATCAGCCGATAGGCGTTTCTCACTGTCCCAAAGCGCAATTGGTAAACAGATGGACGCGGCACGCCGGGAGCCGCATCAATAATGGCGCGAGTGAGCTTCCCCCTTTTTTGCAGGACAATTCTCAGGCGCTTCAGCATCTCTTCGTTGGAAAGACCTTTCTGGCTCTTGCGAGCTCCAATGATAGACTGCGCCTTCGCGAACAAATCCGCAGCAATCACCGGCTCGAATGCGCCGACCTTTCTGATCCATCGATCAGCAGGAGTCCTCGTGCGCCGTTGCCGAAGACGGTACGGATGGCGATCGTAGACGATGTTGCCGATGTAATTCTCGTTCACCAGCAGATTGTGGATGATCCAAGCCGTCCAAGGCCTACCCGTCGGGCAATGGATCCCAGCGGAATTCAGGCTCCGCGCAATCTTCGTCTCGCTCCTCCGTTCAATAACGAACTGCCGGAAGATCGAGCGCACCTGTTCCACCTCGTCCGCGGGGCCTGGTTGCAGAATGACTCGATCTGTCTGGAGGTATTTCCGCTCACCATTTTGCAGCACGCCTCGCGAGCGTCCATTCACATCAATCAACTCTCTGCGCAACGCGAGACAGGGTCGGCCGCCCTGCCTGAATCCCAATCGAGAGAGATGACAAGCTCCAGCATAGACCTTTTCTGATCGCTCCCTGCTCCATTCAGCAGCCATGGCCCGCTTCAGGTTCTTCCCAATACTTGACATGAGACCGCCATCGTTACCGAATAATTCGGCGCAATAGAAGACCTTGATACCCGCCCGTTTGCAGATGAACTCGTAGTACGCGCTTTCATCAACGTCCTGAAATCGCCCCCACCGGCTGACGTCGTAGACGAGGATGTTACTAAAATCTGCGCGACCGCACTGAACGTCGTCGATCAGATCGAGCAGGCCCTTCCTGTTCTTGATGTGAAGGCCGCTTTTGCTCTCATCCCGATAGGTTCGAACGATCTGCCACTCGAGCCTTAGCGCATAGGCGGCGATCACCGCGGTCTGGTTCGCGATCGAATACTGCTGGTAGTCGGTCGACATTCTGACGTACTGCGCTGCGCGGCACGCCCACCGTGCTTTCGGTAAGCTGCTCTTAAGCGGGACGAGCGCATTGACCATCGGACCGAGCCTCAAAGCGCGGCGGCCTCCGTAACCTAAGTCAGTTGAGCGGCGCAAAGAATTCACGTCTTCATGAACCGGGCCACGGCCATTCTTGCCTCGCCAGCCACGTCAAAGCGGCCGTGATCAAAGCGACGATCAAGCCGCCCCATTGAGATGTTCGCCGCGCTGCACTGATCGAGCGCAAGTACAGGATGGCGCCAAGCAAGGTTCCGTAATTTCTTCTGAAGTCTCCGTTGAGATTAGCAATCTTCGATAGCTCGGTCGTCTCGACTTCATTCGACATTGGCTGGCTCTCGCGTTGGACCAGCACCCTATGAACCACTGTTTTGCCCGACGGCACAAGCGATATTTCGCTATTTCCGCAGCAGTGCCGACGTCCTTTTTGACGCACATCGCAACTTCTGATAGCGCTCCTCTGACTGGAGGGACGCAATGCTGGGGGTCGTTTTGCAGCGCTGGCCAGTGCGAAGACTCGCGTTAATCTGCCCAAATTGCCGGAGAGACGCTTCGCTGGCCAACGTCTCGCGCGGTCGCACTATGCTTACAGGTTATCTGACCTGCGAAGGCTGTCTCCAGACCCCAGACGTTGCCGGATGGCATCTTGCAGCAAAGCCGCAAGCTCGCGACGGGTCACGTTCCACTTGAATAGGGTGCGGACATGGAATCGGGCCTCGCCCCTATTGCGTTTTCCACACCCACGACGCGCGGTAGCTCGCCGGCGTTCCAAGACCCAAGCGATTGACTCTTGGAGCCGCGGCGTTTCGATGGCGACATCCGCATACGTAAGCACGAAGCTGTGCCCCAAACCGGCGGCCACGAAGTCTGCTTCGCGATGGTCGGCCGAGCGTGTACCTCTACTGGGTCGATATCGCGGGACGTCGGCTCGCGCCGAACCTGTTGACCGGGGCAGAAGCGCTTGAGTAGGCCCGGGCACTCGCAAGAGCGGAACTTGCCGGCTATCGGGAGACATGATTGGCCAACCACGTTCGTGTCGTCCACTATTCGTTCTTTTAAAACCGCGTCCCACAACATGGCACTCGCAGCGTGTTCCGCACGGTGAACACCAGACTGGGCCGCCGCCAGATTTAAGTCGAGCAACAAGGGGTTAAAGCCGGCTAGCACCCATCATGCCTGCCAGAAGAACGTTACGGCAACCGAGAACGCGCCCGCCAGCGTGAACCGGCGGGGCTGCCCTCCCACCCTCGGCACGAAGCCATTTCGCACTCCTGGCGAAATCTTCTTGAAACATACCAGGTCGAAGCTGGCCGCATCAAATATGGGGATGCCACATGCTAGTCCTGATGAACCTGATTTGGCGTTGGCTTGCCTACACAATGCTGATCGGTATGCGCTCTTAAGCTCGTTCGGCAGTAAGGGTTAGGCGGCTTTCGTCAGGAGGCCACGACCATGCCCAAAGAGATCGCTATAGTGCTCTGGTCCTTGGCTGCTGCCTGCGTAGTCGCATTCAGTATGGCAGCTCTGGTTGCGCCTCGCTAAGAGAGATAAACCGCCAGCGCGAACCGGCCGCGTGCCGCGGCGGCGGCCAAAAAGCCGGCCCCTCAGGAGGATGAATCCTTTGAGGCCGGGAGTCTACGCTACGCTGCTCCGAGACACTGCCCGGAGCTGGAAGAAAACGCACTCGGATTGCCGGTTGTTCCCGACTCCCAAAATACCGCTAAAAGCCTATCTTTTCACGCGGAAGAGTCGGGAGCGATTGCTGCTCGCATCTTTGAGCGGATCACTGAACTCGAGCTGGAGCTTGCCGCGCGGGATTTCAACATCCCCACGAGCGGCGATGACGTGACGAGCCATCGGTCCGTGGCCGCGTCCTCGACCTCTCGCTCGCCGCGGCGCGCAGCTTGGGATTACGGATCGTGGCGTGGCTCAGGTTCAATGTAGCGACATAGGTCTGCAACGGGCCTTGGTAGTGTAAAAACGCTGTTGCATGACGCAGACCGGCGCGGGCGAACTCAGGCTACCGCGGTCCGGTGAATTTGGGCAAATTTTGCGAGCCACTCGACCAGAACTCATCATGACGCAATGTCGGGGGCTCTTTTTTAGGCGTCCCATGAACCGCAATGGCGCGCGCCAGCGCCCGTTTCACGCCCTCACTGCCGCCAGCAGCGGTTTCATCCCGACGATGTTCAGCACCCGTGTCAGATTGTATCAGAGCACGCACAGCGCCATCTCGGTCGCAACTTTCGGCAGCGTCACCCACAAGAAGTGCGTCGCGCCCATGCGCATCTTCAGTGTGGCAAAACCGATTTCTGGCATAAAAGGATGGACTTCTGAATTCAACGCGCTGCGCTCGAGCAAGCACGACCATGAAGCCCAGCTTTATGCGAGCGACGTGCTGGCAATGGGCGGTGACGATAGCCGGCAGCTCCCGCTGCACCTGCGCAAGACCAACCTGCAGCGGCTATTGGCTCACCGGCCGGACGGGATCACCGTCGCGCCATTCGAGCGCGGCGAGATCGGGCCGAAGCGTTTCCGGGCGGCCTGCCGCATGGGACTGGAAGGGCTGGTCTCGAAATACCGTGATCGGCCGCACCGCGGCGAGCGGCAGAAACATTGGGTGAAGATCAAGAACCGCAGCCATCCCGCAATGGAGCGGGAGCTGTGACTCCCCTGGATCTGTGAGGGGCTCGATTTCCACCGCCAAGGCGTGGCATTTGAGTAAGGTTGCCGGCATCCAGCTGCAACGCCCTAAGGTCGTGTTGCTTACCCTTTTAGGGACGATGTTAGCTGCAGCGGCCGAGCAACCATTGCCCCGGGTTTTTGGAAAGGCCGTGGCGCTCGACCGCTTGGTCGCGGGGCGGCCGCGACCACTACACTAATGTGAGTCGCGCTCGATTTCTGATTCTCCGTTGAAGCTAAATATTAATTTGAATGATGGTCGTTAGCGAGTTCTCAAAACCTTGACGTGGGTCGTCGTCTGCACGCCTATAACGGCCCGACCTCCTTGTGTGCCTAGGCGATCCGCCGCCGAAAGCCCCTCCACGCGTTCAGGTCGGCGCCACGTGCCGACGTATCTTTAGATTTCATTCCATTGCGGTAAGGAGCCGTCAGCAGCAACTGGAACACGGCTCGAGCACCATGTATTGAGCTGCGGGGTCGGCTTCTCTCGGTTCCGACCAGGAGAACGTCTCCGCCTGGAGCTGAGACAGATCACCGACAGCCGCGGACCCGCCGGTGGATCCAAAGATCAAACAGAGCAAAATCGCCAACGGTCACGGCGCGAGCACCTTGAAACAAGCACCTGCAAAAAGATAGGACACGTTACAAATCTGACAGGCCGACTTTCGGCTGATGTCAGACTTCCAAGGCGTGATACGATTTGAAAATAGCTGAAGCTTAAAGCATCCGTCTCCTCGACGATCTTCGGTAGCGATCTATATAGAATGCGAAGGCCCTCTGCTTCGCGGGCCCGCGATGCTTTCAGCTTGATCCGCGCTGCTTCACCGAAAGCGTGAACTGAATGTCACCTTCCTCTACGGACAAGATCGCGCTCTTCATCGATGGAGCCAATCTCTACGCGACGGCGAAAACTCTCGGCTTCGACATCGATTACAAGCGCCTGCTGAAGGAGTTTCAGAGCCGCGGGACGCTGTTTCGGGCGTTCTACTACACCGCGATCATTGAGGATCAGGAATACTCCTCGATCCGCCCCCTGATCGATTGGCTGGACTACAACGGCTACACCGTCGTCACGAAGGCGACCAAGGAGTTCATCGACGCATCCGGCCGCCGCAAGGTCAAGGGCAACATGGACATCGAGCTCGCCGTGGACGCCATGGAGCTCGCCGAACACATCGACCAGATGGTGCTGTTCTCGGGTGACGGCGACTTCCGCTCCCTGGTCGAGGCCGTTCAGCGCCGCGGCGTGCGGGTCACCGTGATTTCCACGATCGCCAGCCAGCCGCCGATGATCGCCGATGAGCTGCGCCGCCAGGCCGACGTCTTCACCGACCTCGTCGAGCTGCAGGCCAAGCTCGGCCGCGACCCGTCCGAACGCCCCGCCCCGCGCGATCGTGAAGCGCGTGGACACATGCCAAAATTCTTGCAGGAACCGAAGGGAAACGAGACCATGCAAGTGACTTTCTCCACGCGCTCCTGAGAGACCTCGGACAAAAGGTGCAGTGATCAATACCGCAGCGCCATGGTCGCGGCAGCCGTCAGACGCGCAGATTTTCCGCGCTGCTCTTGCCGCGCTTGCGGTCAAGTTGGACCTCATAGGAGACCTTCTGCCCCTCAGCCAAGCCCGATAAGCCGGCGCGTTCCACTGCGCTGATATGCACGAAAACATCCTGGCCGCCGTCATCGGGCTGGATGAAACCGAATCCCTTGGTTGCGCTAAACCACTTCACAATGCCTGTCGCCACGTCCGCCTCCCGGTTGAATAATGAACATAGCCTAGGTCGACTGCTTTGGGGCTGACAAGCAAAAATCCGCAGCGCGCGACGTCGGAGAGTGTTTTCGAAGCGATCAGTGGTCTGATAGGGGGCGAGCCATTGCGGGAGACGACCCGCCGCTGATTGTGAACTAGTTCACAGATCGGGAAAGAAAAGCTCACTACGATGGACGACCGCGCGGGAGACTCCGCTCCTGCGATGTGGTGCAATGCTGCTCGGCTCGCGCGCCCATTAGGCAAGCGATGAATGGATTGCTATATCCGTCACAGGAAGACACGATGATTGACGACCCCTTGGCGCGTGCACATTGCAACAGTATTCAACGCTATCGCCTTTTATTGCAGACCAATCTGACGGAGTTCGAGCGCCAGTTTGTCGAAAGGCGTCTAAGTGAGGAGCAATCGAAATTGGAGATGCGGGTCAGCTCGTGCTCAAGCGAAGCGCACTGCGATCAACCAAATAGCCTAGATACCTGCGACAGCTTCGGCATTCCGTTCCGAGACGGCTAGCCGGAGCACCGCGGGGAAATCGCTCAACCACTTGCGCTCGCTCTTCGGTTGCGGTTTGATCATGGTTTTTGGACTATTGATCAAATGGCCATCCAATTGATTGTGGCGAAGGTTCTCAGAGACGAGCTTGCTTTGCGGGGCATTCGATCCTTAACCGCGGAAGAATCGGAGACGATTGCTGCTCGCATCTTTGAGCGAATCACTGAGCTCGAGCTGGAGCTTGCCGCGCGGGATTTCAACGTCCCCACGCGCCGCGACGACGGACCAACGTGACGAGCCGGTCGTTACGTCCGTTTGCGATCCACTGCGAGCGAGGCTGAATAACGTACGGAGCATCTTACGCGGGCTCGCGGCCTCTCGCCCCATGAATTGTTGCGGTCCGTTCAATGTCCTCCCAGTCTCTATGATCAGGCGAAGACATTCACGCTACTGATTGAATCGCCTGCACGCACACGCGGTGTCGACGCTCACTTCGCCAGAGAGCTCTAGAACTGCTCGCCAATTAACGTGATGCGTTGCAGCGGGCTGTCTGCTTGCTGCACTGCGTCCACGCTGCGCCGTGCAACACATCCTCAACTATCGGTATGTTATCGCCTCTCGGCACAGGATTCCCGCACATGCCCGGAACGCGCCTCAGGAGTTTGCATTGTTCTTGTGTCTTGTGATCTTTAGTAAGGTCGATCATGCGTCTGTTTTCTGGAATGATCGTGATTGCAACAGTCTCCGCTTGGACGGGGCTTCACCCGACCCCTGCTGTCGGGCAAACATTCAATGACAGATGGTCCATCATTCCAAAGGCTCACGCGGAGCCCGCTCCTGAAGGACTCGATCAGATAAAGAAGGATGAGCCGCAAGCGCAACCTCCGAACAGACAAGAGCTCTTGAATGATCTTTCGGGCATTCAATCTTTCAACCGAGTCTTTTCCGGAAAAGCCTCCTACTATTCGTATTCCAAAGGGAAGACAGCGAGTGGTTCATCGTTTGATCGGAATCAACTAACCGCGGCGCCCCCCCGTCTGCCGTTCGGCACGAGAGTCCGAGTCCTGATCTTGAGACGAATAATTCGGTGGTGGTTCGGATCACCGACCGCGGACCATGGGTTCGTGGCCGCGTCCTCGACCTCTCGCTCGCCGCCGCGCGCACCTTGGGGATTACGGATCGTGGCGTGGCTCAGGTTCGTGCTGAGGTGTTGTAGCAGTCGTCCATCGAGTTGCGAAAATAAGCAACCCGCCCCTTACATCAGCGGTCCGCCTTTGGGTCTGAACCTGCCGTGCCTCTAAGAAACCCCGACGCTATTGCGGTCATCGTGACCGCCCTCCAGCTAACTCACGGCGACCAAGCTGCACCAGGCATGGTGGTCGGCGGCATGAGCCTGGCCGCCCTGATAGAGGCGATGTTCTCCGCACCGATTGGGCAACGCGATGCCGTTGGCGGCTCTACGGCGCAGGCGACCCCTGCCCGGCCTGCAACGATGCCGCGCCCGAATTGATGCCGCTGCCGCCCGGATTTGAAAACAGCATCACCAGCATCGAAGTCATGCGCCCGCTGTTGAGGAACCCGCAGGGAAGCGGCGCCGGAAGCCGTGAAGCTACGACGTGTACTCATAAACGTCGGCCTACCAACGCAAAGCGGAAGTCTCCCATCTTGGCCGTGATAGGCGGCTTGTGATGCACAACGGACTCCGGCCACCTGCGCGAGAAACTGTGCGGGTATGGGCACTCTGCGGTCCGGAGCAGCCTAGGGTGCGCCAATATAGCGTGCCGTCCAGCGTTTTGATGTATCGTCCGAGTTAACCGGCGGAGATAGGAGCATGCGATATTCTTTGGTCATCGCGATGTTGCTTGGGTTGACGCTTTTCACGGTCTCAGCAACCCGCGTCGACCCCGTCCGGTCCCCGTCGGCGGCCGCAGAGACTGACAAGTGCCCCGCGGGATCGAGATAAATAACCGACGGCTGTATGAGCGATCTTAAGCGCCGCTTGCACTAGTGCAGCCATTTTGCATTCGTCATAGACCTTCCGCTGTCGATTTAATTCGATTTAATTGCATCTTTGGTATAACAGTCTTCTGTTGTGGTTTAATTCAGGGCGCTAAGATTGAATCGGGTCTCGAGATTCTAGCGAACTCTTTTTTGATCGCAGTAGGTGCCCGACGACAATCGATTTGCGCTCTGCGGGGCGAACCCTTTACTCGGAGAAAAATTATGGAGCAGAACAGTTCTCATTCGACACGCATCCCAAAGTCCGGCTCAATCAGCTTCGGCCGTTCGAAAGCAAATTGCTTGATTCGCAGCATCTCTGAATACGGTGCCGCCCTTGATGTTGCAGGAGATGAAAAGATTCCGGACGAATTCGCGCTGACTGTCATTCCGGACGGTGGCCCACGTCGCTGTTCAGTCGTCTGGCGTAAAGAAAAACGTATCGCCGTCGCATTCTATTGATGCGCCACCAACTCATGCGGATGCAGGTGGAAGATCTTGGGGCAAAGCGCTGACTTTTGTGAGAGGTAGCCTCGCATCAAGATTGAAATCCGGAATGCGCATCTCGAGAAACAGTAGTTTACTCGGTCATTGTGGCGCGTCAGGAGGGACCACGGGCGCGCTTGAGAGACCTAGCAGATCGACTAAATCCGCATGCTGAGCCGCTACGAGGATCGCTTGCCAAATGATATTGCGGCAACGCCTGCTGCCCTGACGGGGCAAGCCCAGCAGCTGCATCGTGGTGATCGACGGCTTTCTAGCTCGGCAAAGAGTGGTGAATGATCGAAATCAGATCTCGTCATTCTACCTGGCTGGGGACATGCCCGACTTGCCTACCCTGCATTTGCCGATCACGGATTGTGATCTTTGCAGCGTAGGCAATTCGACGATAGCCGCTGTGCCCCATTCATCTCTCAGAGAGATGATGACCCAATCTCTCGGACTTACACACGCGTTTTGGCGCGAAACGCTGATATAGGCTGCCATCTATCGCGAATGGGTTGAGACTCTCGGAGCGCGCCAAGCCTTAGGTCGACTCGCGCATCTTCTTTGCGAGCTTACCACTCGCATGGAATTCGTCGGGCTGGCGGACAGCGGTAGCTACCGGATCCCGCTCACCCAGCAAGATGTTGCCGATGCATGTGGGCTTTCAGTAGTTCACGCGAACAGGACGATCCAGGAACTCAGGGCTTTGGGCCTCAGCGAATGGGAAAACCACACCGTTACTCTGCTCCGCGCACAGGAACTGCAAGCTGTAGCCGAGTTCAGCCCTGAATATCTGCATGAGCTAAACCCAGGTGGAGGATCAAAGATCACCAAAGCTGGCTTCGGGTTATAGTAACGTCCGAGCAAATACTGACTTAGCGCCGGATGCCGGCTAGCGGATAAAAACAACTCTGCAGCTCGGGCCGCTTATGAATCGTGGCGATCGAGGTATTCTGACGGACGCCGAGCGCATAGGTTAGCGCCGCGTAAGCTGCCGGTCCGAACAATCCGCAGCTGCTGCCTTTTTTGTCGCAATCCGACTGGCAGACCACGACTGCTTTCAAAAGGGACAGCCGGTATCTTGCTCCGCGTTCGTCAGCTCTCCACTTATTGCAATTTCCTGGCTTCATTGTTGACGAGCTTGAGCGAGTGCGGGCCGCGATGTGCTGCGGCTCGTGGGCGCGTGTTTCAAAGCCGTGCGGCTGTTCACGCGCAACGGCCACAACTGTACCGACCGATACCCCTAGATCTCCAGTCGCGCTGAAGCACCGCGAGCAGCAATTCGTCATCGCGAGCAACGCTAGGTTCGAACGTGGTTGTAGTGGCGAGACCATGCTAGTCGGCCCGCCTGCGCTGGCGAATACGCGGCCCGACCGTTTGTCGAAAAGGCAGCCGTGGCTTCCCAATCCGCGAACCAAGGGGAGTAGTGGACAAGCACGACGATCGGTGGCCCGACCGCTCGTTTCCGCTCTAGCGGGCCGCCTAAGTCGGCGGCCTTCGGCTTGTTACGAGCAGGCTGCTCCGGACATTTTTTGACGGGGGGTGCAGGTGGTCATCATCCTTTTCTGCGCGGCCGCGCCCTTCGCTGGTTGCGCCACCGGCGCCTTAGATTTTGCCGCACCGCTAGCGGGCGGCATGGTTTGCGCTTTTACTTCCAACGAAAACGAAACAATGAGAGAAGCAACAGCAATGATCGCGAGCGCACTCTTCATCTTACCCTCCGTTTGGTTTGGCAGTGAGGCGTTCAACTAGCGCGGCGGCCGGCATTCAAACGAGTACAGGTTGGCCACCCGTTCGACGCTCGCATCTAGACGAGCCTAACGTTGTTCCTTCTTACAGGCTGAGCTATCCGCTGTTTGAGTCGCGCTCGGCTGTCGGGGCTGCGCTGGCACTGAGTTTCCAATTCTGTCGTTCAGCTTTTTGTAAACCGAATACGCGGCGCGCTCCGCACATCCAATGAATATCAATATAACGAATCAAATAAACTGCTGATATAATTTTCTGATCTTTGCCTTACAAATCAAATCTAGAGAATTGAACTTCAAAACCGACAGAAGCCCTGACTGTTTTCCTGGCGCTAGTCGCTGCGGCCCCATCAACAGAGGGTTCATCGCCTACCAACTGGTTTAGCCGAGCTCCGAACCCAGAGCTGACGACACGGGCGAATATCGGGTTTGTCACACTGCATCACCAAGAGCTTCAATGATAGTGGTGATGAGACCGGACAAGCAAACGGCGCTGTCAGAGAGGCGCAAGCCATTCTTGGTGGCGTTCGCGGCCTCTGTGTTAATTACCTCATCACTCAGCGCAGAGACAGCAAACGCATAATATTGGGGTCGAGTGGCTGAAGCCATTTGCCTGCTCATCCGGCTCGGCAAAACAGAAACGGGCAGCTCTGTATACACAATGTCGTTCCGGGCCAGCGCTGTGGTCCCAAAGGCCCCTGCTCGGCCATTCACCGGGCCGTTGTGCAACACCGTGTATGGCCAATCTCGGAATGGCACCTATCGCATCTTGGTCGTATAAAAACACTATTGCATGACGCGGGGATCGGCGGGTCGAACTCGGGCTGCCGCAGTCCGATCAATTTGGGCAGGTTTGACGGCCGCTCGGCCACAACTCATCCTGAGGCAAGTTCGAGCTCTTGTTTACGCTCCCCATGAACCGCAACGGGGCGCACCGCGCCAGTATCACGCCCTCACCGCTGCCAGCAGCGGTTTCATTCCAAAGATGTTCAGCACTCGTTGTGACCGCGCCGATACGCAAGCCCGCGCCCTCAGCGGAGGTGCGTTAGTGCGATGCGCAGGTCCGAGAAAGCGTCGAATGTCGACGTCAACCGCGCTTTCCAATGATCCCGAAAACGATTAATCTCTTCCTCTTCACGGAATTCGAAACTTGATCGGAGAATAAGCCACACGTAAATTAGATGGAGGAACCAATGGTGAAGAGAGCGATCACGCTCGGCGGCGGCGGACCGGCAGCAGGACTACACATCGGGGTTCTGAAAGCGCTTGCAGAAGTCGGCAAGACGTTCGACGATAAGTCTGATGTGTGGGCGTTGTCCTGCATCGGCGCTTGGGTTGGCATCGTCCACAATCAATTTAATGAAGAGAAAATCAAAAAAGAAAACAAAAGCAGAGCCGAACTGACCTATGAATTCTTCAGGGACGGCGTGTTTCGGGACGATGAAGGCTATAAGCGTTTCCCCATAAACACCGTATTCGGGGCGGATTGGAACGCCAACATCAAGGCCTTCCAGGACTTCGTCACCGATCCCAAAAGTTACAGTGATTTCCGATGGCAACCGTACAAGATGATGGAACAGATCCAGGGCACCATGTCCGCTTGGTTCAACCGTCTGCCTCGTGGTGAAGAACCCTTCAAGGAATGGCGCGAAGGAGACATCAACAACTGGATACTCAATGAGGTGCTCGCACCTAATCCATTCGTCCGATACCTCACCTCTCTGATGTACTTGTCCAAAGTCAACGGCCTGTCCAGGATCAACTATCCGGATAGCGAGTTTATGAAGAGCATAAACTTCGGCGAGCTGAAAAAAGACCGAATGCCACACATCTATCACAACGCCTGGAATCTCGACGAACAGAAGCTGGCGCTGTTTTCCAATCGTCGGATGAAGGAGGACGAGAAAAAGCAGTACAAGGGAGCTATCGACTCACGCAGCCTGTGTGCGTGTTCGTCTCTTCCCTTCGTCGAAGGGACGGTTGAGATCGACCAAGTTACATATTGCGAAGGGGCGTTAGTCGATACTGTGAACTTCGATAGCTTGCTCGAGGAGCACCCCGATTTGGACGAAATCTGGGTGAGCCGGATCGTCGATGCGAAGCAAATCCGCAGGCCGGAAAATCTTCACGATGCGCTAGCAAATCTCTGCCAACTGTTTGCGGCAACGGTCGGCGAGGATGACGTCAAGCTTTTCAAATATCACGTCAAAGAGGCGCACACACTCGACAGAGCAGCCGAAGCCGGGATACTCGAGAAAGCAGTCGAGTGCGGGATGCTCGACAAACCAGCCGCGGACGGGAAGAACGGGAAAAAACCTTGGAGAGGCGTAGTCATCGAGATTCACGTGCCGGGGCACATCAATTTCAAATGGAATCACAGCAATCTCGAAAATTCGATAACGCTGGGATACGCCGCCGCCAAACAAGCAATCGACGCGTTTAACAAAGCGGAAAACGAGATTAAGGCGAATAGTAAAGACGACAAGCTGCTCAAGCCCATTTTCATAAACGAGAATCCACAGGACGACCCGAATTGGTTAGAGCTGCGAGATCGTACTTATGCGGCTCTAAAGAAGGCGGCTAGTGGCGCCAAGCCAAAGTAAGCAGATCGCGTTGCGGATTTGGATCTGGGCATGCGTTGTCCCGGTTGGATTACCGCAGCCCATCGAGAAGCACCTTTGCCTCCTTTAGATCGTGCGTCTCGAAGCCTTCGGTGAAGCTGGCATAAATCGGCGCGAGGAAATTGAGCGCTTCCTCGCGTCTGCCCTGATCGATCCACAGCGCGGCACGGTCCATTGCGGCTCGAAGCTCAAGCGTCTTGGCGTGTTGGCTTCTTGCCGTATTTATTGCCTGCTCGAGCAGTGCCTGCGCTTCGGCTTCGACGTCTGGTCCGCCGCGGACGACCAGCACCCGTGCCTTCAGCCGATACAATTCGGCCTCCAAAATTCGTTCGCTATTTCGGCTCGTTGTAGCGAGGCCGTGCTCGATCAATTCCAGCGCCGCCTCGTAGTCGTGACCAATCAACAATGGCGGACACAAAAGCACGTAGAGCGCGGTGATGGCCAGCTGATAACCTGCGCTGCGATATTCGTCCAACGCGGCACGGATCTCCCCGAGTGCGCTGGGTGAAGGTTCGAGCGACGCCACGCATATGCCCCGAATAGCACGCGCCAAGCGCCATTGCCGGAATCCATGCTCCTCTGACAGGGCGATACAGCGTTCGGCATGACCTTGCGCAGTCAGGAACTCGCCGCGAAGGGCGTGAAGAATGCATGCATAGTAACAAGCATACGCCTGCGAATGCGGATGACTGATGGCGTCGGCACGCTGAATGGCGACGTTCACTCGCGTGAGTGCCGTATCAGCGTGGCCGAGCAGCCAGAGCGCCCACGACATCAACGCCAGGTCAGCCACGCCGGCATCCTGGCCGGCCACACGTGCCGCCAGCCTATCCTCCTCGCTGCTCGCCTCAAAGGCATCGTAGGCCCGTTCGATCGCTTCATGGGCACCGATCAGACGTCCCATGAAAAGGCGGATCATCCCCTGCCCTCGCATCGCATTGAGCAACGTCGGTCGATCGTCGCGCGTTTCGGCGAGTTGGAGCAGGGCGGCGATCGTTTCCTCAGCCACCGGCAACTCACCGCGCATTACGCTCGCGGTGGTCAACCAGAACATCACCTGGAGTTGCTCGGGAGGGTCTCCAAGGCGCTCGCACAGCTCACGCGCGCGGGCAAAGGTTGCCATCGCCTTGTTCGAGGCTGGTCCTTGAGTAGCGATCAGGCAAGGCCCAAGAGCGAATTGGAAGTCAAGTTCCAACCTGTCCTTTCGCGCGCTGTCGGGCAGATGGTCCGAGGCCTCGATACCTCGTTGCAAGTGCGCGATGGCCTCAAGGTTGGCCGAGCGCATGGCGGCCTTCTTGCCGGCGCGCAGCCAATATGCCTCCGCCCTTTGGAACTGCCCGGCCTCCTTCAGATGGTGCGCGAGAGTTTCAGGTTGAGTCTCCACAATTTCCGGGAACCGTTGCTCGAAGGCGTCTGCGATCATAGCATGCAGCGCTGCGCGTCGGCTCTTCAGCAGTCCCGAATAGGCAGCCTCCCGCACAAGCGCGTGCTTGAAGGTATAGACCGCCTGGGGTATCTCGCCCCGGCAGAATATCAACTCCGACCGAACCAGCTGCGCAAGCGCCTCCTCAAGTCTCTCTTTTGGCAACCCGGCTACGGTGCTCAGCAGTTCGTAGGAGAACTCGCGACCCACCACAGCGCCGATCTGAGCCACCTCCCTCACCGGAGCCAATCGATCGAGCCTCGCCATCAGTGATGCGTGCAAACTCGTCGGAATCGCCATCGGGGGCAGAGGACGGTTGAGGACGTAGTGATCGCCCTGCTCATGTAATAGCCCGGTTTCGAGCACAGTCTTAGTCAGTTCCTCCACGAATAGGGGCACGCCATCGGTGCGGGCGAGGATCTGCTCCATTACCTCTTCCGGGAGCGTCTTGCCGGAGGTGACGCGCTCGATTAGCGCCGCCCCGTTGCGTCGGTTCAGCCGCGTGAGCGAGATCGTGGTCACATGCGCATGACCTGGCCAGGGCGGCGTGAACTCTGGCCTCGCGGTGATGAGCAGCAGCACCCGAAGCCGCGGTAGCTGTTCCAAGGTCATCGTGAGCAGCTCCAGCGACGTCGGATCTGCCCAATGGACATCCTCCACAATGACGAACACGGGCTGTCGCTCCGCCAAGAGATTGAGCTGAGTCAAAAACGCCGCCAATGTCATCTCCTTGCGCTTCTGCGGGCTCAGCTCTGGAATGCGGTAGCGCTCACTTGGTGGTAGCGACAGAAGGTTGGCCAGAGGTAGCAACACGCGGTCGGCATCAGCCCGCACGAGCAGAGCCTCGAGCTTAGCGAACTTCTCTGCGGGCGGGTCGCCCCGCTCGAACCGGGCAGCGCGTTCAAGCTGGCGGGTGAAAGGATACAGCGCACTGTTGGTGTGGTGCGCCGAGCAGAACTGGCGCACCGTGATATGCGGTTCGGCCTCGAGCCGCTCCTCAAGCGCCAGCGCAATGTGCGACTTGCCGATACCGGGCTCTCCGATGAGCATCACCGCGCAACCTTCGCCACGCCTGGCGTGCTGCCAGCGACGCAAGAGCATCTCGATTTCCTCGTCACGCCCAATTGGCGGCGCCAATCGGGTTTTGTGCTGAGCCTCGAAGCGGCTTTCCACTTCGGTTGTTCCCAGGACCTGCCAAGCTGGCATTGGCTCCGCCCATCCTTTAAGCGCGACAGGGCCGAGATTGCGGAATTCGAAATGCCCATCAGTGAGCCGGTGCGTACTTTCGGAAATCAGCACGGTACCGGGATTGGCGAAGGTCTGCAGGCGCGCAGCCAAGTTCGGCGTCTCGCCAATGACCGTCTGCTCTTGAGCTGAACCTTCGCCGGTCAAATCGCCCACGACCACCATACCGGTAGCGATGCCAACGCGAACCTGCAGCTCGGTGGCGGGGTCTGTCCGGAGGCTAGCTACGGCATCGACCAGCGCCAGCCCGGCGCGTGTCGCCTGTTCGGCATCATCCTCGTGCGCCTGGGGATAGCCGAAATAGGCGAGCACGCCATCTCCCATGTACCGCGCGATAACGCCCTCATTCCGGGCAACAACCTCTGCGATGCAGCCGTGATAGGTGCCCATTACGGCCCGCAGGTCCTCCAGATCAAGGCGGGCCGAAAGTGCCGACGAGCCGACCAAATCGCAAAACATAACTGTAAGCTGACGCCGCCCGGCGTGGTCCGCCGACGCCGGCTTAGCGCCCACTTGAGGCTTTCGCGGGACCTCTCCCTGAAGTTCTACGATCGCGCGCAGCATCTTGCGGCGATGCCCAAGCAGGACGCCCAAATCTTTTAGATCCTGCTCCGTGAGATCTCGAACGACCGAGAGGTCGATGGCGTTTTCGCGGAATCGCTCGGCGTACTCGCCCAAACCGATCGATGCTAGCCACTCTGCAATACCGGTCATGGTATACCTATGGCTTATACGAAGAGAATAGCACATTAGAGAGGCTTGCGAAGGCACATCTGTCGACCGAAGCGCCGATCACCGGACTTCTTCCCAATGTAACATAGTGGCCCAGGCGAAAAGTGAACGCCGCCAAGCGCGATGTCTGTTAAGGGTCATTGCGGTCCTTGCGCAACGCGCCGCTGACGTCCGATAAGCGCCCTTAACGGATTCCACGCTATTCGGCTCTCGGCCGTTCCGGATGGCAGAAGCCGCAATCGACGCGGCTGCCCTGCGCAGCTAAGCCTTCGACGCGCAGCTGCTGCGTTTTGTAGCGAGCCTACACATAGCTGGCAAACTCCTCCCAAAAATGGTTGACGCCGCGGCCAGGACGGTCCGGGCCGCAAGGTCCTTCGCCATTGCGACAACGCTCGCAAATTTATGCCGCAGGTCACGACGCTTAAGGCGCCGCCCTTGAGGCGCTTCCGCTCAAACCACGCCTGATCCTGACCACGCCGCAGCCTCGAACGGACGCGAGCAACACTGCGCCGATTTCAGACTACACGGGACGCAAGGCACTCGATGCCGCGATCGGAGCCACGAACCGTGATCGATAGCTTTGGTTGCCGCGTCTTCAGCCTCCCTACGAGTGGGAGAATTGCCGGTCCGATACCTGTGCTCGCTCAGCTTCGCGGTCTAGGCCGGTAAGGCTGCACGATCACCGATCATGGTCGGGAACCCATTCCTCAGCGGTTGAGTCCCAATGATGGGTGTCGTCGAAGTGTTTCCAGAGTGGCCGCCTTGACTTGCTTTCACCCTTCTGTCGGTTTGCATTCAGTGCGCGGAGTTGAACGACGAGCGTCCCAGCCATCGTCACCCATTCGCGAGCGTTATATCGGGAGTTCCATTTGATTGCGGTGTGCATCGGATGCCTCCTTCAAAGTAAGAAGCCTTCGCCACATTAGCGCGGGCCAAGAATACGGGGATGTAAACTGCTTCACAGTCGGTCAACATCTTCGACATAGCCGCGGGCGATCTTACTGCGCGGTGACCGCAACTACTTCGCTCAATATTCCGGCGCCCGGCATTGGTCATGTTGCCGCGCGATCAAAACGCACGCGACGAAACGTAGCATCGTACTTTGTGCGCGAACGCACGTCCTTTCGACGGAGTGCATTCATCGTTGGTGGGCGTGCGTCGATAGAGGCCAGCGTATGCTTGAGCTTTGGAACAGACCGGCACGACACCCTGGCCTCGGCGGAGGCGCTTGTCACGGTCCTCGTCATTGTCCCGGCGGCTGCCGGCGCTATTATGCTGGCGGAAACTCGGCGGATAAGCGGACGTGGTCAGATCGAGCCGGCACGTCTAGACGGGCCAACAGGCGACGTTCGTTAGCCGGCACGGCGACCGTCAGAGAAAGGCCACTCTGCTGCCGTTCCCCGAAGGCTATCTCGGGAGATGGCGAAGATTATTTCTACCTGCCCTGCGGTAGCCTTAAGGCCTTCGTGGATGTTGACTCGCCTCTTGCGGCACGGACGATCTGGCAGCAGCTTTCACAGTCAAGTAGGTACCGGCGGACAATAATAATTTCTGTTGTTGTCGGGTCACGACAGCATGCCTTTTGACCGACGATCTCTACGTTGGAGGGTCACACTATCTCGCTTCGTACGCCTCTGGCGCTTCTTATCATATCTCTAGGTGCGATCGCCGCGGTCTGGTGGTGGCTGGCCATACCGATCAACTTGGCGCGCGCACCGATCGATCCGAATGCCAAACTGCAATGCATATCCTACGCGCCCTTCCGCAACAACCAAACGTCAGAGTCGCCGACACCAGTGCCGCGTGACCAGATCGCGGAAGATCTCGCCCAGCTTGCCAAAATAACCGACTGTATCCGTACCTATGCGACTGATCTTGGCCTCGATCAGATCCCCGAACTTGCGTCCAAGGTGGGGCTGAAAGTCATTCAGGGAATTTGGCTCGATAGGGACCGACAGAAGAACGCGACGCAGTTATCCACTGGCATACGCCTCGCCCAGCATTATCCGGAAACCATCACCGCACTCGTGGTCGGCAATGAGGTTCTGTTGCATCGGAAGATGACGCCTTCCGACCTTGCTGCCTTAATCCGCTCGGTCAAGGCACAAGTGCCGGTCCCCGTCACCTATTCCGACGTCTGGGAGTACTGGTTGCGCCATCGGGAACTCAATGACGCCGTCGATTTCGTCACCGTGCATATCCTGCCATATTGGGAAAATATGCCGATCCCGGCGGAATCTGCCGCTGCTCACGTCGACGCCATCCGAAAGCAGGTGGCGTCCGCGTTTCCGGGCAAGGAAATCCTGATTGGAGAAACTGGTTGGCCGAGCGAAGGACGGATGCGCGGTTCGGCACTACCGTCGCGCATCAATCAGGCGCGGGTGATCTCCGAGGTCCTCGATGTTGCCCGGCGCGAGAATTTCCGCGTCAACCTGTTCGAGGCCTATGATGAATTGTGGAAGCATGAGTTCGAGGGCACCGTCGGCGGATCGTGGGGCTTATTCGATTCCGCGCAGCGCACGCTGAAATATCCGCCCGGCATCCCCGTCAGCAATTATCCGCTCTGGAAACTGCAAATGAGCGGCGGAATGGCGCTGGCGATCCTGGTGTTCGGCGCTGCATGGCTGACCTCGCGCCGGAAGCTCTCGCAGCCCCGGCTCGTCTCATGGTTTGCGGTCGGAATATCGGCAACCACCGCCGGAGTCCTGTTTGGGGGGGCCGCTCAAAAAATGTTCTATGAAAGCTACGACGCGGGCAGCTGGCTTCTGTGGGGCGCACTTCTGGTGGCGGCAACTGCCTCGCCGCTGTTCGGCGCCAACGCCCTGATGTCGGGGCGCGCACCGCCCACATTTCTGGAATTGCTGGGTCCGAAGGACTACCGCACCTCATCGGTGCTGGCGATCATGCACGGATTGATCTTGATCGTAACCATCGTGATCGGCACGGAGACCGCGCTGGGCTTTATGTTTGACCCGCGCGAAAAGGATTTTCCTTTTGCGGCCCTCACTATGGCGGCGTTCCCTTTTGCGGCGATGACACAGCTCAATGGCCCCAAGAAAGGAATCCGCCCCATGGCGGAAGCGATATTTGCCGGCGTATTCTTGGTGGCAGCCATCCATGCGGCGCTTAGCGAAGGGCCAGACAATTGGCAGTCGTTGTGGACTTGTGCTGCCTATATACTGCTTGCGGTTACGCTGTGGCGGGCGCGCGCTTGAGTCTTCTCCTTCGGGCCAATACCAGACGTCAGTCGATCACCTGGTCTGCACGGCTGAGCAGCGTTGGTGGAATGATGACACCGAGTGCTTTGGCGCTGGCGACGCTGTCCGCTCAAACCATTGAGAAGCTCGCGAAACTGCTGCCGCCGGCAGCTTCGCTCGGAAACCCGGTTGACGTCGCCGGCGGCACGGATGCGGATCCTTCCGTCTTCGCCGCCTGCGCGAAGGCACTGCTTGAGGACACGAATGTGGATGGGCTTCTCATCACCGGACTTTTTGGCGGGTATGGCGTTAGATTTGCCGCCGCATTGTCGCAGATCAAACTGGTAACGACGGAAGTCATTGGCGAACTGGCAAAGCAGAGCGCCAAAGCCCGTGCTGATTCACAGCCTTTACGCCGCCCTGAAGGGAAGCGAAATGCCGCGACCGCTTTCGCACTCGAAAACGTGCAAAGAGAACATGTGCCGCTCAAGCCTGTTTGGGGCTAGAGTCGCTCCGAGCTCGCGAGTGGATCGCGCGCCTGACAGCCGCCATGTT
>NZ_JADPJJ010000191.1:0-230418 GCF_023073375.1 Bradyrhizobium sp. 197
CGAGAACTTCTTCGGCAAGCTCAAGGAATTCAAGCGCATCGCAATGCGCGCCGACAAGACCGACCAGAGCTTCACTTCAATGATCTATCTGGCCGCGGCCGCGATAAACTCCAGATGAATCCCAACAGACCCTAGTTGACCTGCTCCGCTTTGAGCTGCCGCTCGGCCTCGTACCAGAACTCATCCAGGCGTCCTTCCGGCTTCCCGGCCGCTTCCCAGAGCTTATACGCACGTGCTCGTATGTTGTCCTCAGAGGCATGGGTGTGAACCTCCCAATGCGGCGCGGTCTCGAAAGCGGGCCTGCTGGTTTGCTCGCTTAGCGTAGCGGCTTGGAGCTTATCGAGCCTGCCCTTGATCTCATCTGCGAACCTTGCCAGACGCTCCGCCGTCGCCTCATCTCTGATCAGAGGAATCGCGCGGTTCGCCAGTTCCAACTGATGTTGCAGCCTTTGAAGTTCTTCTCGATAGCCCATGAGCTGCTCCGGCTGCTTATATGACGCGGCAGAGGGAAGAATGTTCGTAGGCACTACCCCAATGAAATGATCGGGGCCTAAGGGTTCTTTTGTAATCTATGATTGCCGCACGGCCGCGTCGCCTCAGAACACGAAGCCCGTCGTGCTGTGCAGCGCCGATCGGAACCGATTGGTAAGAGGAGACTTAGTTTTTGGGGGAGTTCCTGAGCGGGGTCCGCCAATGACGATCGACGATTTCAAAGGCACAGGGCCGATATTTTCTTCCTGAGCAATTTTTTGTGGGACGGATCGAAGGGTGGGCGGTGCTGGAAAGTCTGGTGGGCGGGTTGCTGAAGCGCGCGACAATCGCGGCGCACGGTGAATTCGAGTCGGACACGCAAATCGTTCTATTCACCGAGACATACACATTCGATGACGGGCATTCTGAAACGTTGCGTTGGACAATACGAAAAGGCGACGAAGGTAGGTACACCGGCCTCGAAAACCGACTCGAAGGCGAGGCAATAGGTCAGCAAGCAGGTTGCGCTTTCCATTGGAAGTACACCCGCGACACCCCGCAAATCGGTGGCAAATCTTTCAAACTGAATTTCGACGACTGGTTCTATGCGATCGACGATCGCGCCTGCATCGTGCGTGGGATTGCTGGACGTGCGGGCGATTCCGCTTGCGACGGCGCACGTCACATATCGGAAACTATGAACAGCCATCGATGAGCGGAGCTCGCGACGGACATGTCGTCGGCTATCAATCCCGGAATAACCAATCGCTTCTTCGCAATATCCAAATCGGATTGTAGGCGTGTTCTTCTCGACGCGGGTCCATGCGCGCCTGGGGCTGGCGAGCCAGGAACACCGAGCGGGCCGAGCTGCTCACGCGCCATGTCGTTCTGAGAGTTTTCGGGCTCCACGTCGTTGATGGGGCGCGGCCCCATGCTCCGTTTGCTCAGGCCCATCCACAGTTAACCTTGCGATCCGCCGCGGGCCGCTCCAGAGTTCGACCACCGGATGTGCTTCGAGAAATTTCAATGCTCGACATCTTGCGGCGGCGTCGTCGCCGCACTCTAGCTCGTAGGTCGCGTGCGCGACTCCCCATAGATCGACAGCGTATGCCACGTAACGCATGGTCATGCACACATGAGCCAACAACTCGGGGCCGGTGACGCATGGCCTCCGGAAGGACAAGACTTCTGAATTCACTCCGGATCAGCTTGTTTGTTCCTAGCAACTGCAGAAATCTGAGGCCGACCAAGCGCGCGATAATGCAATTACCTAAATGGATGCGCCCTATCGGTTGGCCGGCTCGTAACGCTTTTCGCGCCGCGAGCTTTACGCGGGCTGCCGTTTTGCACCGATCGCTACTCGATGCGACAGGTATGGTTACCTACCGGAAAAGCGCGCTGCGCTGCAAAAGCTCGAAGCTCATTTAAGAAAACTTATCGGTTAACGAGAAACATCGGATAAGCTCTCCTCGTCGGCTGACTTAACAGCCGTCGCGACGGCTCCAACCCCATGGAGCTAAGCGATGACTGGCAAGGAAGTGGTCAACTGGCGTGGACTTAAGGCACTTGGAATCCCCTACAGCCGCACGCATTGGTTCAGGCTGTGTTCGAGTGGAGAGGCGCCGCGGTTTTTCAAACTCGGCCGCCACAGAAACAGCCCGCCCGTGTGGTGGCTGCACGAGATCATCGAGTGGCTTGAAGCTCGCGCAACAGCCAAACCTGCCGACGCTCCAACAAAGTAGGAGCGGGGCTGGCCCTCCAAAGCCAGCCCTTCCTTCTTAGAGGCTTCCTGTCGACCTCGGCCTTATGCCCCGCGGTACGCCCCGCCTTTAAGGTAAGGCGGGGTAAATGGTTAGCAGGCGTCAGCATGAGGCAGCATGCATAATCGACAAGCCAGACGTTGACGTGCGACTTGATGCTCAGCGGCCTCTTTGGATGACGGCTGCCTCGCCATCGCCATAGCTGACGCTATGTCCTCAAGAGGCCTGCAGACAGAAGCAGGAATAGCCGGAGAATGCAGACTCATATGGAAGGAAGAAACCACAAGGAAGAAGAACGGTTTACTGATGCCAATAGGAGCGATGCACAGAACCCTTGGCCTTGAACGTTGCTCGTGCAGAGCCCTCGAACGAGACGGCCTTTGATATCCAATTTTTATGTTTTCAAAAATTGTGATTCCACTTTCTCACTTTTCGTGAGTTTTGAATTTCGAGTTTTTGCGATTGCGAAACGAGCAAATCGTGCCTCGATCGGATCGGCTTGCCTATCAGCCATCGACGCGCGCCAAGTCAGGACACGATTCAAAAAAGCTGTTCGGCCGTTTGATGCGATGCACGCATTTCAACTTCAGTTCTCAAATTCCTCGTCGACCCGCACGGCATCTCCCACAGACAGCGTCCGTCACGGAATATCTGGTCATTCGTATGTTAAACGTGCATACTCTGATCTTTGCAGAGGAGGGATACTCCATGCAACTAAAGCTCAAGCGCTCCCAGCGCGCGGGCGGCATGCTCGGCAGCAAGGTCATCTTTGGTCTCGATGCACGCACCGATCTCACGCCCGATGAAAAGGGATTGGTGAGCAAATACGGCCTTGGAAAGCTCGTCGTGTACGACAGCGAGGCCCGCAAGAAACACGGCGAGGCCGCCTACGGACATTTCGATGAAGGCGCAAGCAGCGCAATTGGACGCTCGCTTTGGAAAAACGCCCGCGGAATTGCAAGCGCCGCCATGATGACGCTTTCGCTACGGGTCACCGTCGACAGCCTGACGACCGGTCAACACATCGAATGCAAAGATCTCGACGAGCTGCTTGGCGCCGAGGCGGCCATTCTCAACGCCTGCAAGAGCCTCAAGGCATATCTCGAAACGGCGCAAACCTTCGACGGGCGGGAGGAGGTCGTTGAGTTCTAAGTTCCCAAAATACGAACGCGCTTCCCCTTTTACCCCGTTCCTGCGTCGCTTCACCGACGAGCGGGCACGCGACCTGGCTGAAACGACCGCGCTCTATAATGAGGTGCGCGCCACGCATCTAGGTTCTATATGGGCTCATCCCGATGCCATCGAGCACGTCAACAGTTTAGTGGCCGATCGGGTCGGTGAGATTGTCGATCTACCGACGTCTTCCGGGCTGCTAAAGGCACTCGACCGGTGCCAGCAAGAAGTGCTCGCCCTTGAGACCACGATCTTTTCCTTCCCGGAAATCGACCTGAATGTTGCCGTGCTTTCGCTCAAGGAGCATGTTGATCTTCGCCACTATCTGCGGGCCAAACAACACTTCCTTGCCAATGACCCTCGCGTCAGTGATCTGCTCATTACGGCTCTGCGCGATGCCTGTTGGGGCCTTATTTCCAGCCTGCCTAACTTGTCCGAAAGCGTGGATGCTGCGCCGCTCACGGTTCCGCTCGTCTGTCTGCTGCGCGATCCTCGCCAAGTTGTCGATCGGATTATCGGCACCATCTGCAGGAAGGAGAACATAGAGGCCGGCCTGTTTACGACGCTGTACCAGCGATTGTACGTCAATTTGTGCGAGGCCTCTGGGATCTCTCCTGAGGACGAGAAACCTCGAAGGCCAATGATTTACGCCGCCGAATCCGATCTCCCGCCCATCGAATTGATCGAGACGTATCTGACCGGCACTCCCTTCCTTGACCTCTTTATGTGCCCGGTGCCCTTTAGCATTCCTGCAAAGACCCGCTTCGAGCACCAATGGATCGTTGCGCCGCCAGGGGCCGGGAAGTCGACCCTCCTTCAATACCTGATTTTGCGCGACATCGAGCTCGTGGCCGCGGATCAAGCGTCGATCGTCGTCATGGAAAGCAACCGCGACCTCATCAAAGCGATCGAAGGTTTGCAGGTTTTCGCGCCCCGAGAACGCCTGGACGGCAAGCTCGTCGTCATCGATGCCGAAGACATCGAATGGCCGGTCGCCCTTAATCTTTTCGACGTGGGAATCGAGGAGACGCAGTCCTACTCCCCGGCCGAGCATGAAGGCTTCCGCAACGCCGTGCTCGCGCTATACGACTACATCTTCAGCTCGTTGTTGTCGGCGGAAATGACCAGCCGTCAGAACACCTTGTTCCATTTCACGATCGAGCTGTTGCTTACCATTCCGTCAGCCACGATCGATACCCTCATAGACCTGATGCAGCCCCGCGGCCTCACCCAGTTCGAGCAGCATCTGTCAAAGCTCGATCCGGATGCTCGGCGCTTTTTTGAACTGAAGTTCAACAGCAAGGAGTTTGACCGCACCAAGGAGCAGGTCGTTGATCGCCTGTTTGCCGTCAAACGCATCCGCACCTTGTCTCGGATGTTTGCAGCGCCAAAGTCCAAGTTCGACTTTTTCACGGAAATGGGCGCTGGGAAGGTTATTCTCATCAACGTGCCGCAAAGCCTCCTTCAAGAGGAGGGCGTGGAGATCGTGGGCCGCTTTTTCATTTCAATGATCTTGCTCGCCGCGCACAAGCGTCAGCTCCTTCCAAAGGAGCGGCGCCTCCCCTGTTTCGTCTACATCGACGAGTGCCAGGATTTCATCAAGCGCGATCCCAAGATACCGGTCATCCTTGACCAGGCACGTAAGCTCAATGTCGGTTTGGTCCTAGCGCATCAGCGATTGCAGCAAATGCAGCCGCACGTACTTGATGCTCTGTATGGTGCAACCGCAATAAAATTCGCTTCCAAAATCAGCGACGCGGCTGCTCATGCGCTCGCGCGCGACATGCGGACGACCCCAGAGTTCATTCTCAATCAGCCGCCGTATCATTTTGCGGCATACATCCGCGGCATGACAAGTGCCGCGCTGTCGGTCGGCGTGCCGGCGACTGACATGAATGCGATGCCGCGCATGACGCCGACTGAACACGCTACCGTACGCAAGAGCATCCGAGAACGCTATTCGGTCAGGCCAGAGGCGCCGGCAGCTGTTCAGACGGATACGGGGGCACAGGGTGCAACGTTAATAGAGCCGCCTAATGCTGGACCGGCGGCAGCGCCAGACTTTGGCGGCGATGATTGGCGCTCATAGGGGATAGAAGGAAGCCCGCGCGAAGCGGGCTTGAGGTTGTTACGCGGCGTCGGCCGTTTTTGAAGTACATGTACTCGCCCGGTGTCCCGGCTCGTTACAGATCGAGCACTTCGGAATGCGTCGCTCGCGAGCCGCGCCACCAAGAAGCTCATTGAGTTCGGCGTCCAATTCTTCGCGCTTGGCGATCAGCTCTTTGACCCGCGCGATCTTGCCGTCCAGATCCATTTGCACCACCTCCTATCAGAAAACAAATAGGCGTTCGAGTGCCGCTCGTCTGCTCCATTCAGCGATACCCAACCGGACGCGTGCTCCGCTATGTGCCGCCACGTGAAAGGACGAGCCACAGTGGTGACTGTTCACTTTTTGTTGGGCACAGGGACCGAGCGTCTGCCCGCGAGGTCGGAATCTGCTACATTGCTGTCGATGGATGGAATCGCAGTCTCAGCTACCAAGCGTCGGCCTCGCTTCCGCCGCTCGCCAGAACCAGTTGCGTTTCGGGTCACCGAAGGTGACGTGCTGATCCTGCGGGAATTGTTGCGCCATCGATTCTTGCGATCCACCCACATTGCCGCGCTCGTCGGCCGCTCACTCGATCGCACCAATGACCGACTATGTCGCCTCTTTCATGCCGGATATGTCGATAGGCCGCGGGCGCAGCTCGACTACTACCCCACCGCGGGGTCGGCACCGATGGTGTACGCGCTTGGGGAGTTCGGTGCTCACCTTCTTTCCGAGCGCGGGGTGGACTGCGCAAACCACGTAAACCTGGACCTGACGCGAAATAATCGAGAAGCGGGCCGGCCGTTCATTGAACATCAGCTGGAGATCGTGGATTTTCACGTCGCCTTGGAGCGATCCACACGTGGCCGGAGCGACCTGCGACTCATTCATTCCGAGGAGATCATCGCGAACTCGCCTGAACACATTCGAAACATACGAAACCCGTTCGCACTTCGGGCTACGATCTCGCAGAGCGAGCGGGCGCACGACGTCGTTGTAGTCCCCGACCTCGTGTTCGGCCTCATGTTTTCTGACGGCTCGCGCCGTTGCTTCATGGTAGAGATCGATCGCGGTACGATGCCGATCTCGCGCTCAGATTTTCGACAAACTAGCTTCGAGCGAAAGATGCAGGCGTATCTCACCGCGCACAGCCAAGGACAACATGCTCAACAGTTCGGTTGGAAGACATTTCGCGTGCTCGTTGTGACCACTAATCACCAACGCACCCTATCCATGGTCGAGACGCTGCGACGGCTGGATATGCCACAGAGCCCAGGACCTTCCCTCTTCCTGTTTAGCTTAGCTAACGAATTGCAGAGGAATGATCTGTTGACCCACTTTTGGCGGGATGGCAGCGGCCGTGCGACCCGCTTGAGCTAGGTAGTCGATGAGACCAGTGTGCCCCCGCCCCAATCCACTACTGTCCGGTTAAAGTTTTTTAGAGCCCGCAAAAGTGGGCTCTTTCTCTGAAAAGTTTCCCCGGACAGCATCATTTCGGGCCTTAAATTGAGCCGTGTTCGACGTTTTAGCCAGTAATGACCACATGAATCAGAAAATTCGGAAAATGTGCCATTTTCGATCTGAGTCCCGAAAACATGTTTTTACCGGACAGCAGACACTGACTAACAAAACGCGTTGTTGAGAGGCCTTTTAGGTGTTTGCACTTGGAGCAGTTCGATTTTCCCAAATTTTCTCCGGACACTAGTAGCCCCAATCGGGGCTTAACGGTACCCCGGTTCCTGTACAGGCGCACGGCGCCATGAGGCCATCCTTCGCTGTAGCTGGTGCGGCGAGTGCTTTGCTCTTTCAGCCGCACTCCTGTTGGACGCCTTCGATGACGTCGGCCGATAGGAAGCCGAGAGCAGCAACAAAAAAAGCGCCCTGGCTGCTTTGTATCTGGCAGCGGCGCGGCGGTCCTCCCGTCCTGACATGACGGTCGTCTCTTCGCTGGTGCACACGCACCAGGTCCACCCTCGGCCTCGCCTCTTCAAGGCGACATCATAGATTGGGAATTGCTCAGACATTGCACTGAAAGGATTGCGGACGGTCTGAGACTAGTCGAAAGGGCTGACCCAATCCACAGGTGCCGACGCCCCGTTTTTTAGGCGCCCGGGGGAATTTTCGCTCGAATGAGGTGTTCGAATTAATTTTTGCAGCTGCAAAACTGTTTGAAGTTTAAAGGACCTCGGTATAGCGTCCGGCTTTGACGAAAGTCTTGAAGTGCCGCCTCATTGGCGGGTTCACATATATGCCCCCGCAGCACGGCACTTCCTCCTCCAGAGAACACGCACCATGTCATCTCCCAGCAAGATCGCGCTCTTCATCGACGGAGCCAATCTCTACGCGACGGCGAAAACTCTGGGCTTCGACATCGATTACAAGCGCCTGCTGAAGGAGTTTCAGAGCCGCGGGACGCTGCTTAGGGCGTTCTACTACACCGCGATCATCGAGGATCAGGAGTACTCCTCGATCCGGCCGCTGATCGACTGGCTGGACTACAACGGCTACACCGTCGTCACCAAGGCGACCAAGGAGTTCATCGACGCGTTCGGCCGCCGCAAGGTCAAGGGCAACATGGACATCGAGCTCGCCGTGAATGCCATGGAGCTCGCCGAGCACATGGACCAGATGGTGCTGTTCTCGGGTGACGGCGACTTCCGCTCCCTGGTCGAGGCCGTGCAGCGCCAGGGCGTGCGGGTTACCGTGATTTCCACGATCGCGAGCCAGCCGCCGATGATCGCCGACGAGCTGCGCCGCCAGGCCGACGCCTTCACCGACCTCGTCGAGCTGCAGTCCAAGCTAGGCCGCGACCCGTCCGAACGCCCGCCCGGGCGCGAGCGCGAGTCGCGCTATCAGCAGCAATTCCCGCGACGTGAGACTGTCGCGGGACCGAAGGGAAACGATAGCCTTCTCGAGAAGTGATCCCGAGGGAGGCCGCTTCGGAGACGGGCGCACCTGACCTGGCAAACTCCGATATTTGCTTGAGTTGTTTGTCGGCCCGGAGAGGGACGCTTAACGAATAAGCCCGGCATTTGCGCCGGGCCGATCGCAAATAAGCTTTAGGTGCTAAGCAATGGATCAATTGGTACCGAGTGTTCACGCCTTGGTCGGTCGGGATTGTAACGTTGGATGCTTGTCACGCTACTTTTCAAGAGTGTGTTGCTGACCGGCGACACTACTTGAATAGCCTAGCCGCGCTGCATCTAGGCCGTGCGCAACTTGAGTAGCGTTCGAAACCAATGCGAAGCTAAAACGAAATAGTTCCACTGTCGGAACGCAAAGCGAGTGCTGAAAACGATAAAATTAGTTCTGCCTCATGACTCTTCCGCAAAACGCCGCTTACGCTCGACGGCGTTGCTTTGCCGATAGACTGCTGCGCTCAATCCTGACAGAAGCTGGAAGCTGCTCGCAGAGGCAGAATACTGGGAGCATCTGGCGACTGCGGCTTTAGTTCATTGAGGTTTGGTCCCAGGATTGTTTGTCCTTTCTCTCTTCATCGACTTCTTTCAAATCATATTCTTAGGCGCGAGATGTCCAGGGCGCATCAGAGTTATACTTGTGCTGTTCTGAGAGAGTGGCTCCAAACGCTTGTGGCGGAGCTTAAAGAGGTGGAGAAGCTTCGATAGGAGCGAGAGCGATCGGCAGATGACGGCGTACCAAAGCGGGCAGCAGAGCAAGAGCCGTTTAGAGACAGGCCGGGTCCGAAGGTTCGCCGGCGTTGGCTCACTCGCGCGATTTCCATGCACGGATTGCCGGCCATCTCGCGTCTGCCGTTATTTGGAGGAAGGCTGGCGCCTTCATACCGTAGCGAGCCTCGGCGACTGTGGCCCTGCGACATGTCGGCAACTGCCAGGCCGGCGTGCCTCACAATGTTCGAACGTCAACTCAGCCGCGAGACGGGCCGTCTATTCAGAATCGCGCGGTCACCCTGACTCTCGTTCGACGTTGCACCTCGGAACACAGCAACAAATCGATCGCCTTCCCAACCTCAACGTCGTGCTCGCTATGCATTTGCTCGGCTCGACGCCTCGCCGCCTGCTCGTCAATGCAGTCGAGCTTTGCCGCGCAGATCACTTGCCGGCTGCTGTCGACCACGAATGCTTTGTACCGCATGACGCAATCCGATCCGAACGGGGACCGTGATCGTAATCGAATGACCGTCTAAGGCGGTGGGCAAACTAAATGCAGGCGCGCGGAACCATTGTACGTGTGGCAATTCGGCTGTACCTGCATCGATCGCGCGGCGGCGCGCGCACCTGCCGAGCCGATTGCGCTACCTCACTGGCGCAATCTCAGCGTATACCGAAGCGTGCGGCTCGAGCTTAGGATCGAGAAGCCGCCAAGCGTTATCAGCAGCACACCTGACCAAGTTGCCGTCCAGCTGCGTGCCGCGTCGTGCGCCTCTGCAATGCGCGCGTCCATCGACATAGCTGGAGGTGAGCCGGCGAGCGTAGGCGCGAGAGGCTGCTCAACCTCGACTTGGCCCGGCACGGATTGCTCAGGCGTAAGCCTCCGGCTGTGAAGATCGGTGGGTACCGCTGAGGTCATGGCGGTGCCCATATCGAGTACGGAAGCGGCCTCAGCCCCTTTGATTTCGGCTGCAGGCGGCTGAGACGGCTCGGCCGGTGCGGAGCGCAGCAACTCCGCGCGCGCGTCAACCACCGCGCTGTGCCTGGGCCGCGGAGTCCCGTTCTCGTCCAAACTTGCGGTGCGATCTTGGGCGCCGCGATGATGAACTGCCTTCTTCACCTTCGCGATACCCTCGGTCAGGAACCAGCATTTACGGTGACCGTCGAACCGATACACCCAATGCGCCCCGTCCGCGGTCGTGTCGCCCGGTCGCGGCAAGCATTGCGCTTGCGCCAAAGAGGTTGCTGCGGGCTCGCGAGGAGCGGCATTGAACAAGTCGGCAAACGGGTCGGAGACCGCAGGTGTCGCCGCAAGACCTCCAACAAACACCAAGCCGGCGAAGCAAAATCGCAAATAACCGGACATCGAAGACTCCCGGTGTTGCGCCCACCCCGCACACCCTTCGCCGCCACCCGGGCCGCGATGCGGCTGAAATCGGGCAGCGCTATGGATTCATTGCCGGACCTCGCCGGATGCCCCTCGCGCCAGGCTTTCTATCGGCCTGCCAGTCGCATTCGCGGCGGCCAAGTATATCCCGTTCGACGGCTCCTTCGCGCGGGCCTGGTGCTCGGCTGCAAATTTCGGGACGGCGCCAGAGACTGAGGAACAAGCGCTGCTTTGTTCCTGTTCTCAAACAGAACTCAAGCGTCAGAGGAGCACGAATGGCGGACTGTTGATGCCCTAGAGTGCGTGACATGACTAATCTTCTCAAGCTTCCGACATGGGCGATGACGAATACGTCTTCGCGGTCGTCGAAACTCCCCGTTCGAGCACCTGCAAGCTCGACTTCGATCCGAAGCTGGGAGTTTTCACCCTCACCAAACCTCTCATGGCAGGGTTGAGCTATCCCTACGATTGCGGCGTCATCCCTTCGACACAAGCCCAAGACGGCGATCCGCTCGATGTCCTGATCGTCCATGACGCTCGGACATACCGCGGCGTCCTCAAATGCCGACCAGTCGGTGTTCTAGAGGTCGAGCAGAAGAGCGACGGCAAGAACGAGCGCAATGATCGCGTGTTTGCCGTGCCGGAACGCTCTCCACCTGAAACCGATCTCAAGGACGTCCCGCCATCTTCCCTCGCGCGCACGCGACGAACTCGAAGAGTTTTTCCGCACCACCAATTGCCGACACAGGAATGCGTCTTCAGGAACACACCTCATGAGTTTGCATTGTCCCTTTGTCTCGGATTTGTAGTGAGGCGCACTATGCGTCTTCTTTATAGAATAGTCGCGATTGCGACAGTCCCGGCTTGGATGTGGACACATGCAGAGTCGGCTGCAGCACAGGACTTCAATGAGAGATGGTCGATCATTCCAAAAGCACACGCCGAGCCGGCTCCTGAGCCACCGGAGCAGACTAATCAGCCGCAGCCGCAATCTCGGATTGGACAAGAGCCGACGCGTAGTTCGGAAGATCATTCAGCCCCTCGATCTTTCAACCGAGTGTTCTCCGGGAAGGCCTCCTACTACTCGTACTCGAAAAGAAAGACCGCGAGCGGCGCCACGTTTGATCGGAATTCGCTAACTGCAGCTCATCGCAAGCTGCCGTTCGGCACGCACGTTCGCGTCACTGATCTGAAGAGCAGCAAATCGGTGGTCGTTCGTATCACCGATCGCGGACCATGGGTTCGCGGCCGCGTCATCGACCTTTCGCTTGGCGCCGCGCGCAGCTTGGAGATTACCGATCGTGGCGTCGCCCGGGTTCGCGCAGAGGTGCTTTAGCTAGTATCCCTTGGCCGTCACGACGGCCGAGCTCATTCCGGTTGGCCTTATAAAAGCGCTCGGGTCGCGAGGCGCTCCTTGCGCGCTGATGTACCACGCTCAGGTAGTGTCGCGACTTGAGCCAACGGGTGCCCAGCCCAGAACTTCAGGTCGGATCGAAGAGGGACGGCCCAACCGATGCTCGGAAGAGACGTCGCGGAATTTGACGAACCCTGACTCGCAGGGCCTTACTATCCACAGCGGGAACTTGCGTGAACAATGAGCAGCCTGACGCCAGGTATTCTGGGAACGATTGTCGCACGCAGACATTCTCCAACTCAACAAAATTGAAGGAGAACAGGATGCGCAAGTACTTGTTTGCTGTGGCGATCGTGAGTGCAATCGCGACACCCGCAATTGCGGATGAAGTTGGTGTCGGAGTTCAGGCCGGTCCGGTGGGCGGAGGCGTCACGGTTGGAGAGTCCCGCGAGCGCCGGCCCGTTGATCGGGACCACACAACGGTCATCAAGGAACACGAGCCCCGGGAAACTGATAGAACGACCGTCATTAAAAAAGAGAATGAGGACGGCAGCCGAGAGAAAACCGTCATTCATCACGATAACGACTAACAAAGTAGCCCGGACCACCGTCCGGGCTTTTTTTGCCTTGCGAGCACACAGACGATTCGTTTGCTTCGCTACTTCTTACTCGGGTCGTCGGCCGGATTGACGTAAGTAATCCCGAATGGCCCTTGACCGTGAATTTGAACAACGGAAGGACTACTTGTCCAACCGTAGTGGTTCATTCTGGCAGGCGCTTCGGCGTATCCGCCCGCTGTTAGCTCGATCGCTTTCTTCTCATCGAGTTCGTCGCCCATTCCGATGTGAAAATTGCCCGATATGACGGTAGCGCCTTCATCGGTTGGATGATTATGGGCGGGAATTTTATAACCGCTTGGCATTCTTAGGCGGAGAACGAACAGCCCTTCTTTGGAGGGGTCGCCCGAGAGTACCGTGATATCCGCTCCCTTCGGTAAGGTGGGCGGTGCTGCCTCCCATCTAAGGTCACCAGAGTTAGTCGGCATTTTCATGTCATCGGCAATGGCCGTGTTCGCACCGGTCAGGACGAACGCCAAAGCGAGCAAGCGACTGAGCATGATTTCCTCCTTTTTGGCGAAGGATCATCGTGTGCCAGGGGTGAAACAAGTCAACTGAAAGTTAACCTGCCGCTGCCGGCATTCTGAAGACCGGAGGCCTTCGCAGATTGATGATCCCACCAACAGTGACAGCTCCGCTGCCGTTGGCTTGCCAACGCTCGGACGAAAAGATCGAGGAATTCGGCCGGTTGCATTCTCTCGCTTGAGCCTTACGCAGCAACGGCTTCAACCCGCGAGCCCATCTTTCCGCGCACCGCTGTGTGGGTTAACCACACCAAGCGAGCGGCCTCATTTTGGACCAACTTGATCATGACCGTTGGCCCGCTCTGCACAGGGAGCCGCCACGTGATTAGAATCGTCGTGCTTGGAGTGGCTTGCCTAGTTGGACTGGGCGCTATTGCTGCAGCCGCGAAGAAATCCGCGCCGCCGCCCGCGCCAGAAGTTGTCATGCCAATAGTAGCCGGTAACAAGGCTGATCGCCTGCCATTCCCAATCAAACTGGACATGCCAGCTGCCGTTGAGAGCGTGGATGTTGCGTACGTCCAGTCTGGCGAAGAAGAGCAAGCTGATTTACCGCCATCCGCACCAAAGCAAGTCGCTCTTCCACCGCGTCGCGACTTTACTCCTCGTCATTGGCACGATCCGCATGACCTGAATGCCAGGGCCGCAAGCAAAAGAGCCGACACCGCAAAAGGACCAAGAAAGGGCGCGGCTGATCAGCGTCTAAAGCAGGTTGAAACGAGGCGGTGCCGTTCAGATGGGCTTGATCCACTCTTAAGAAAGCTGAACTTATCGCCCCCATGCGATTCCTGACGTCACTTCAGCGGTGGTTGCCCTCTGTGCAATTCATTGATGTCATTATTCGTCTTGCGGCTCATTCGCTGTTAATTGATTTAGTTCGCAGCATGATCATTGGGGAGCCGCAGGGGATCCGATCATGCGATTGCGCCAGGCAAATATCTTGGAAGAGATCGAGGTGACGGTCGCTGACAGCATCAGCGAAGTCCCAATGCGACGTGTGACGCTGAACCCGCAAGATTTCTCAAGTCCCAGTCGAGAAGAGGTCCTGGAGTTATTGAAGCCAGGCGGCGATCGAGCGCGCACCATTTGCCTGGTCGCAGGCGCACTGATTATTGGTTTTGTGTTCGGGTGGGCTGGCGGCTTTGCTTGGTACGGTCCTGTAACTCTCGCATGGCTCAATTCAACCACTCAGACAGAAACGCCTTCGGGTCGAATTGCCGAAACAAAGTCGGGCCGCAAGACCGAAGGCACACGAAAGCCGGCATCGACTCTGGCTTTGCGAACGCCGCTAGGCGTAAGTCAGGTCTCAGCAGTCGGAGCGGGCATCTCCGCCAGGCCTACGGCCGCATGGTCGGATGGCGATTACCGATCTCCGGACTCTTCAGGCCCCGCGTCTGCGGCTGTCCAAGCGGATATGACGGTGACCGGCTCGATAGCGCCCAGCGGACCTCTCATGCCTACGCCGGAGACAAGGCCGACAACCGTTGAGGGTTGGACGGTGCTTGATGTTCGAGGCACAACGGCGATACTCGAAGGTCCGGATGGGATTCGGATGGCAACGCGCGGCGACACAGTCTCCGGCATCGGTCGGATCGACTCTATCGTGCGTTGGGGCAACCGCTGGATCGTTGCAACAGCTACTGGATTGATCTCGACGCCGTGAAATGCACGCCGGACTTTTTTCTTGCTGCTTCTACAGCGTATCCGGCGTCTTAAGTTCGAGGCGGATCAGCTCTCCTTTCAGCTGTCTTTCCGCTTCCAGATGGAACTCTTGATCGCGCCCCTTAGGCATTCCTGCTTGCTCCCACAGCTTATATGCGCGGCGCTCGATGTCCTTCTGGGCCAGAGGGCTTGCCATGTGCGTTACTCACTCACAATCCCAACCTTCGACAATAAGATCATCAGTTAGCATCAAACTCTGATCTGGTCATCGCCTCTTGTTCGATATTGCCGTTCACGACACCCTTCAGACTGATGGTCATCCCGAAAATACGATCGCGTTCCTTTTTGAATTCGAGGCTTTGCTGTGCATCGACCGTCGCGCCGTTCTTGGTTCGCAGCCGGAAAAAGCCCGTGTTGGGGCCGAATAGATCCTCGCGTCCGTACCATTCATTGCCTGTCGCAGCTCTAAAGTTATAGGTGCCCAGAGGCATCTTCGTGGAATACGATTCGCCCCCCTTTACGTAAATCCAAATCTGATCCTTGGCATTGTCGACATTCACGAGCTTGATGAGATAGTTTTGTCCTGACTCGGTTCGCACGGTAAATGGAGCGATCGCGTTCCGGTGTCTTCGGGGCTGCATGTCGCCGGTCGTTGGAGCCGGTTTGGGTTGCTTCTCGGCGGTGTCCACAGTTGCCGGCGAGCTACGGATGGCCGTCTGAGGCGTTCGTGGCGAAGCTCGATAAGCCGCTTTGGGTATCTTGGCCACCTCGAACGTCTGGACAGGGGGGATGGGTATCATGGACAAGGGCAGCATCTGCCCCTCACCTCCAGCCATCACATACTTGTTGCGTTCAATGATCTCCCTGTTTCGCTCCGATATACAGGAAATGTCGGCACTCTGGCAGTCGCGAACAGATGGTTGCGCAGAGGAAATAGGGGCGGCCGCCGTCAGAGTGTTGCTCTTCGTGATAGAAGCCGCAGGCGAGGACGGCCGTTCCTTCCTTTGATTGGCGATGGTGGCGTAGATCGCACTCGCAACGAAGAGGATGGCCATTAACGGCCCGAAACTGCGACGCGTTGTGCGAGCCCTCTCCATCATCGGTCAGCTGCGGGCGATGGGTCGCTTTCGAGCGACATGGTTGAAGAGCAATCCCAAAGCTAAGATTGTCAGAAACGCTCCGATCAGAGTCAGACTCCATTCTAACCTATTCCCGCCTTGACCGTTCTGCCGTGCGAACGGATTTGCCGCTGCGTTCGGCTCGTTTTCAATCGGATAGTCACTCAGGTTGCGCAGGCCGATCGGATCGCCCGCAGTCGACGCCAGACGGATGGGGGCGCCCGACCGGTCATCAACGACAAATGAAATCAACTTTCGATCGGAATCGATTGCGACTGGTTGATCAAGATTGACGCCCGCGAGAGCGGCCTCGACCGAGCGCGTGACAGTCGTCTCGCCATCGCGCATAGCCGTCTCGACAAATTTCTGCCCGGCGATCGACACGCCCCCACTCATTGATGAAGCCTTTACGAATTGCGTTTGGCTGCCTTTTCTAGACACCGCCGAGTAGCTGGCAATCGTAACGAATAGTTCGCTTGTGTGATATTCGGGAAGCTTCGTTGCAAGCTTCTCCGAATCAAGAAGGGGCATTGTATCCAGCGTGCCACAGAGACGGTCGTTCGCTTCCGTGATTTTGCGGGCCGCAATATAAGCGCGAACGATATCTCGAAGTAATTTCAGCTCATCATAATACTCGGCGTATTGATCGAACCTCCTGCTTACGTCCATCGCTAGCCCATCTAGCCTAGGATCGTGGTCCGATAAATCCTTGTTGGTTGCGTGATCGTGAACGCGCACGAACATTATCGGATTGACTTGCGAAAGATCGAATACGCTGCCGTGGCGCACGAAGAATGACGCGTCGCGAACCGATTGATCAGCTGAGCGAATAAGGCCCTTCGAGTGAAGAAGCGAGCGAAGTGCGGGGTCGTCTACTGATGGTCGCGCGACCGCTTCGTCCGTCATGGTTGTGGGCAATTCGGAGGGAGTGATTTCGAACCACAGCCGACTTCCGCGCCATTCCCGTGAGATCGCCTGCTCGCGAGTACCGGCGAGGAGACCCTTTGCGGCATATTCAAAGTCCGCGGAAAGATACCCAGGGATCGCGGACGCGCGAAGCTTGCCCGGCCCAAGAATTGAAACGCCCGAAGATATCTCCTTTAGAAGTACATCGGCTTTGTAAAGAACCTCTCCCAATCGGGTTTGCCGCAGCCACTCCGGATAGAACACCAACTTTGCACGGAAGTTGGGATAACGAGGCGAAATGTCATTCCAGATGCTCGGATAATCCTGCGTGGCTGAGACGGTGCGAATATTGATACCGGGCTGAGTATTCTTCGCTCGCGCTGGCGTGTCAGATGGAAAATCCTTTTTTATCTTTTCCCAAAAATCGTTGGACGCTTGATCTCCTTGCTGACTCCAGAGGGCTCCATTGTCTGGATCAAGACTGAAATAGGGGTCACGATCGTCACACGCCGCTCGAAGAGCAGTCAAAAATAGTGCTGCATCCATTCGAGTCCTTGAGGCGCGTCCTGAAAGCACAATCTTTCCGTCAGCGACGGCGGAGGCATCCAAGGCGATTTCGAGCGGCATTCGGTCGGCGGCAGCTCTACTAAGAGAAACTCCACCCGGCTTAGCGATAGTCATCGGCGCAAATCCGGTGACCGTGGGTTGCCGTGGGGTGTCGGCTGACATCGGCAATTGTCCCCGTTGCTGGGTACCAGATAGGATAGGAGCGGCAACCCCGGACGGTGCTGAGGCATTCGTTGACGCAGTTGCCTGGGACTGAGAGGAGGGTGATTGAGAAGATCGCCGCGCGGGCTCGGTAGCGGCCCCGGGACTTCCTGTTAATCCACCACTCGGGATGCCGGATGGCTTGCCACCCTGGAGATCAGCTTTGACGCTTTTGACAGCCTCAAGGCCACCTATGACGCCTTCGAGCTTATGTGTTGTCACAATGCTCTTGAGTTGACTGGGAGGTAAAGTCCCGGCGGCCGTCTCTGTGGTCGACCGAATGCTGTATGTCTTTCCAGGAAGGGAACCTAATCCAACATCAGATTTCGTATTCGGATCGCCAACAAGTTCGCCTGGAACTGCAATATTGATCTGAGTAACATGCCCAGCTGTCGCAGAACTCACGATCGGAGGTCGAGCGGAATTGAAGGTTAGAACCTTGGTTATTCCTGGACTATGCTGAGATGCATACGTTGCGAGACCGCCACCCAAGGAGTAGCCCGTGGCCGTAATCGACGGAGCTTTTGGATACTGCGTCTTGACGAGAGTAGCGAGTGCGGCCGCGAAATGATATTGACCTGGAACCTTTCCTACACCGGCTTCTACGTCCGTTGCCCAACCTAATAATCCCTTCGTCTCGCGATAGGCGATCGTGAGTTCGCCTGTGGCGCTATTCCTGTATAGCGCGGCGGAAAATCCGACCCTCTCCGCTGAACTGATCATGTCGGCGGGAAGGCCTCCTTTGCTGAAGATAGTTTTCCAGTCGGCGATACGAGTCCAACCGCCGATAGGCGTTGCGTCCGCGCCGGACACATCACGCGACATATAAGCGTATGGCAAAACCGAATTCGCGGTCGGTTCGTCGATCCAACCAGCATCTTCACCCTGGACCCGGGCTGTGGAAAGAAGGGAGAGAGTGAAAAATACTAATATTACTGAAGCAAAACGCGGGCTGGCTATCTCCATCTGACGGCTCGCTTTCTAACCGTGCAGCAGATTATTGCGCTATACTATAGCGAACCTCGGTCCATCACCATCCAAACTTTATGACGCGCCTGCGAGATGTCCAACCCTATGAAAAGTCCCTACCCAGCCAAGTATTTAGCGGTTTTGGCTACGCGTTTTTGTTCTTCTTCGCGTTTTTCATTTTCACCGCCGGAGTAAGGGGCGGAGATGCATTCTCGTCCGTTGAAGACCAGATTTCATTGATACCTTGGATAGCTTTTATAGCCATAAGCTTTTGTCTTGCGCACTTCCGGCCACCCCTGAAATCGCAAGCCGCTTGGGTGACCTTTTTTGCCTTCTATATTCTTGTAGCCATCGGCACTCCATGGCTGTCGATGTCCTAACCGCCCAGCAGAAACGACCGATCGCACGATCTGAAATCCGCGGCGTTCAATCGCGCCATGTCAGCGGCGTTGCATTGCCGCCGTACGGATCATCCATTACTCTCGAACGACTAAAAGAACACGAGTCCCAACGCCGCTGCATCGAAAAGATCCATTCGACGTTCCTCACTCATCCACGGTTTGCGAGGCGGCGGAACGTATCGCTCGAACGCGGGGTCGATCGCGCGTAACGTGACATGCCTACCTGTATCGATACCCAGAATATCTTGGCATGACCCTTGTGTAGAAGAGATGTCGAGGCACCCCGACCGGTGACAACCTTCCTGCGCTGTTGAAAGGATTAGGTTCGCGCGGACCATACTGGCCACTTGATGGATAATACTGTCGCCAATACTGCGGCTGTCCTTGAATCGGCGCATAGTACGCACTGGTCGTCGCAACTCTTGGCGGAAAACCGCCGGAGAGCGTGACCCCTTGAGGCCGATAGTACCCGGGAGCACTGCCGCAAGCAGCCACCGTTCCGGGAGGTGCGCCACGAACGTAACACATCTGTGCCGACGCAGGTTTCGCATCGTAAACCGCCATCAAAGTTAGTATCGCCACTCCAGCTGTGTAGCGCATTTTTGCGCCTCCTCAATCAGAAAGAGCTAGCTTATGCCGCTACACGCTCGCCGTCTATCCAAATAGATAACAAAGCAAAGTGGAGCCAAACCGACAATGAGCAGAAATGAATACAAGGACATCGAACTCAGGACATACGATGCAGCCGCGTTCGCCTCGGGAAACGTACCTGATATTAGAAGGGCGGACCAAAACACAACTCCATAGCTCATGACCCACGGAATAAACCAACCTATTGCCGCGACGTACCGGGCAATCCAAAGTGCTCGCTTAGTCATCCCGATATTGTAGCAAATCCCACAAAGAGTTCTCGTGCCCTGCACTCCGCTTGAATTGCCCGCACTCAACAGCGCTTCCTACAAATAGCGTGGAGAGCCTTTCTGTGCCACCGCACAACTACGCAGCGTGTCCATCGCGGTCAATCGACTGAAAGAACACCAGTCCAAGCGCCACTGCATCGAAGAGGCCCATTCTTCGATCCTCGCTCATCCACGGCCTGCGAGGCGGCGGGACGTATCGCTCGAACGCGGGAATGCGCTTCGCAATTAGTTCGGCCAGGCGATGCTTGTTCGGGCTTTCGTGGCGCCCGAACGTATCGCGGACCTGATCGCGCGAGTATGCAAAAGCGGGAATGTCGCGGTCTTTTGCGAGCACAGTGATCGAGGTATTGAGAGCCGTGATCCACCGCGCCCGCTGGGTGCCGTGCTCGGACGTATCCTGAATAACGAGAACATCGGGAGCATACCGATCGACAACTTGCGTGATACGCGTGAGGCATCCTGTGCGTTTTCGAGGCCCGCGTATCTCACGTATTCCCCAGTCGAAAGGCGAGAAGTCGCCCTCGAACACGACGAATGCGAAGCCGCGCGTGTTTAAGTAGATTGAGAGAGTGAGCCCATGTCGACCGGCTTGCCTCATACGGCGCGAAGTGCTCGCTTCTCGGCTCGTTCCAGTAATCTCTCCAGGAAGTCCAACTTGAATTGCGTCGTGTTAGAGGGGTTTCCTTGAAGCTCATCGTAGAGATCATTTGCACGCCGAACGGTGATTTCATGAAGCTCCAACATCAATCCGGGAAATAGCTCCGACGGAGTTGTGTCAAACAGTAGCGCGAATATAAACGCAGCCTCAAGGCTGGGTTTGCGCGTCGCGCCTTCAAGGCGCGAGATCGCAGTACGGCACTTGGCTCCGATAAGGAAAGCAATCTCCTTTTGCGTGAAGCCAAAGCGGCGACGAAGAGGTCGAATGTATGATTTGAGGTCGTGATCCATAACGTGGTGGCCTTATGTCAGGCACACACGCAATTATTCACCTGAGAACACCTCAGTTCGAGACGCGAAAAAGTGCCGCCTCGTCACCGAAATAAATCGCCGTACCCCATTGTGGCTTAGTCAATAATGCTGGCGCTTCGATGAAAGGAGTGTGGAGCGGGACAAGGGGACGTGGGGAGTTCGCATGGCGTGACCGTGAGCTCGATAATGGCGAGCATCCCGCAATCGGCGCAGCTCTATCGCGCGCCTGCTACGTCCCCGAGGTCCCCACGTCCCCTTCTGTATCCATCATTACGTTATCGGCGAAGACATTCACGCCGTACCGCTCGCATAGAAGCTCCACTTTTTCCTTCTCGCTCAGCGGAATGACATATATCCCGTGGGATTTGTACGTTTGGAGATTAAGCTTGTTGCGCAGGACGCTTCCTATCCACCGGTTCGTGATTGGCCGCTCATATTCGGCGCCGTACCGATTGATGAAACTCATCGTAATCTCTCCGACGGCAAGAACGGGCCGCCTGGAGATCCACATCAGTTCAGTAACAATTTCCAGCACTTGAGCCTCCATCAGAAGACCGCGCTCAGCAATCAACGAGAGCTGGGTACGCTGGGCGGCCTTCTTAAGTTCGTCGCGAAGGGCCGCATCACCGACGACACTGAGCAGTGGCAGCATGATCTGATTGATGCGCGGTTCGAGCTTTGGATCTACGAGGCTAGGGTCGAGCTTGACCTCGTATCTTCTATGGAACCGATACAGCAGCAGCTTATTACGCAGCTCGCGCGCTTCCTCTTTGAACGTCTCAGGCAGATTGATGGGGATGTCGGCGCGTAGCGGCCGCCCGCCTGTCTCCTCGGTAATGAAGCGGCTTTCCAGTGCCCTGTCCTCGTACCGCCCTCGCGTGGCCACGATCTTTGGGCCAAACACATGGAATGCGCGCGGATTGAACTCGCGCTGACCATTCATCACGGTGCGCAACACCGGAAAGCCACGCATGTTGCCATTGTTGAGAATCTTGACGATCTCCGATCGTTCATCGCTAAAGCGAAAATCCGCCTCGTCAAATATCAACGTCCCTCGAAACGCGTCGAGCGTGTGGAAGATCGGCGAGACGGTCGAGGCTCCGCTCGCAAAGAATGGCTTGTAACAGAGCGATCCGATTGTCAGGAGTGACCGCGTCTTCCCTGTACCGAAGTCCCCCCGAAGCCGGAGGTACGGCAATTCGTTGAAGGCGTCGTACAGCCAACTTAGCAGAACATAGTGGCAGGCAACCTGCTCGAAAATCGGAGTGAGGTCGGCATATCGGTGGATGAAACCAGCGATCTCGGAGATGAGGCTCTGCTCGCTTTCGTAAATCCGGGGCTCCGAAGGAAGCAGAACCACCTCATTCTTGATGAGATTGTTGCTCGGAGAGAATGGGACAAGCCGTTGTCCCGCCACGTCGACGGACTTCCCAAGTGTCCAACGCCCTGCAGTATACGTGCCGAGAAGCGTAGTCCGCTCCTCTGGCCGGTACACGAGCTCGATCAGGGTGCCATCTTGGAGCACATCGGAAACCGTCGGTACGGCGCGTCCACGATCATTGCGGCCTGCAGTGGCATCGTTCATGCCCCGACGATCGCAGATCATGGCAGGTGCGGCGAGGCCCGGAGCTGTGCTTCGTCTGGCACATTCACGAGCCTTGGCCGGAACGTCTTCCACGCTTAGCCTATGGGCATATGGAGGGAATAACAGTTCATATCGGCTGGGAGTATTTCCTAGGACTCTTAGGCGCACTGGTTGCGGTGGCGTGGTACTCGAACGGCCGATTTACAGCCCTGGAGACGTCGATGGAGTGGGTCAAGAATATGCTGCTGGATTTGAAAAAATCGATTGATGATGCAAACGCCAAGGCGCGTGGCGAGCCGTCGAGCGACAAGGCCAAAACGCGCGAACCGCTTAAACAACAAACACTTTGGTAAGTCGAGCTTGAGGCGAGGGCTCCTGGACCGGGAGATGACCTCTCTCCTTGCATCGGCCGCGCGCCTGAAATTGGAACTCATGCGGCCGCTGCACGCTGTTCGGCCTAGCCATTCGCATTTTGCACAATATGCCGCAGCGAACTTGCATCTAAGTCCCGACTATGCTGAGCAGAAGATATGGATCGCGGTGGTGAGCGTCTGGAGTTTAATCGATGAGAGTAAAAGCATCTGCAAAGTGAGTTGAATTTCGGTGCGAGTAGACAAAGCAGAATTACACGTATGTTAAGGTCGGCGTTCCGTACCACTCGGAATGTAGCAGGCGGCGGATTCCCCAAAGCCGGTCAGGCGCAGTGATGCGGCCCGGCCGTATTGGTAACCGCCTACTGGCAGCACTTCCGCTAGCAGATTTCGATCTGCTGGCACCCGAGCTAGAGACGGTCGCGCTCGATCCGGAGGCGGTCCTCTCGCGACCGGGTAACCGGATCGAGCATGTCTTCTTCCCTGATAGCGGCGCCATCTCGCTGATGACCGACATGGCAAACGGACAGACGGTCGCTACCGCCGTAATCGGGCGGGAGGGGGCAATAGGCACACTATCCGTGCTCGGGCCATCAGCTTCGGCCATTACTGCCGTTGTTCGTGCGATCGGCAGCGCTTCGCGGATCCCCGCATCGCGATTTCACGCCGCCTTCAACCGCAGCCCCGCGCTCCGACATGCGGTCCAGAGTCACATCAGAGCGATGCTGGTACAATTTCAGACCGGCGCGGCCTGCAATGCTCTGCATCCGGTCCAAGCCCGCATGGCACGCTGGCTGCTCCATTTTCACGACCGCATAGACCGCGACGTCCTCCCACTCACTCACGAATCACTGTCGCAAATACTAGGTGTGCAACGAACGACGGTGACGCTCCTTATGCGCAATCTGCGCACGTCTGGAGCAATCAAATCTGATCGACGAGGCCAGATCGAAGTCGATCGGTCGCGGCTCGAGGCCGCAGCGTGCGAATGCCACAGCAACATGCGCATCGAAGTCGAGGAATCATTCTCGATGAATACGGCACGTTCCGGCGTTTTTAGTTGTGCCGGTGATGCAGTAGATGAAACAGGAAATGCTATGTGAGCCGTTTTCGCGCGGCCGCCTACCTAGAAAAGTATCGGCACGTGGCGCGCCATCCTGCCGCAATGGTTCACGGAAGGACTCCGTCGCGTGACGCCCGAGAAGCCGCTTCCCCAGACAGGGAACAGTGGATCCTTCCGCCCCGATCAGCTTCTCTTCAGTAGATCAAAGTCCCGTGCGGCTTCAGTTTGCGCCTCGTCGAGCTTCGCCAACTCCCGCAGCACCTTCGCGACCTGGCGGCTCGTTGTGGGCGCGGCCCGGCTTCAACTGGCGTGCTTCGAAAAGAACATCCTTGGCTAGTCGGCGCTGCGGCGCTGCGTCGAAGTGCCCGGTTCGTGGACCCACGCCTCCCGTGCGAACCACTCGTGGTAGGTGTGGCACATCGGGCAATTGGTGCGACTGAAAAACACCGGGCTGTACCGAAAGCTCTCGCGATCGGTCCTGATGCCAGTTGGAATCGCGCGCCCGCTCTTCGGGCATTTGACCATGACCATACCCATGTGATCCTCCCCTGAATTAACTTCTGTTACTTTTCAGCAATAGGCCGGCCGGTTGATTGCGCCTCTTGTTGGTGCGCTTACTTGGAGCATCGCGCAGCTGCACCTTGCTTGTTCGAGCACGGGTCGCATGCTCGTGGCGGGGCTTATTCCAACCGACCGGGTCGCCCTCTTGAACGAACCCTGAACTAAGCCGGTCAATCGGTTTGGCGGAGAACCTTCGCGACGTGTCTCCTGATCGGCTCGCCGGTTTCTGTCGCCAGCTTCTGGGCAAGCACCCACAATTCCTTGTTCTGGGCGGATGTGGCGTCGAAAGCCTTGTGCGCTTGCGCCGCGGACAAAGTGAGGACATCCGTCATCGACTTGCTGCCCAAGAGAAGGCCGAGGAACTCGATCCCCAAAGTAGTATTGGCGTTCGAGATCTCGATGACCTTGAGTCCGTAGTCGGTCGCGCTCACGGCGTTCCTCGAATAGGTCTCATGCACCGTCGCCGCCAACTCCTCCGACACAACCTTGATCGTGTCGCAGCCCGCCTGCGCGCGGGCGATCCCCTGCTCCACAAGCTCGCCAAACACGCCCGGCAGCGTGAACTTCGAGAACCCCAGCAACGGGAGCCGGAAGCCATTCGTTCCGTTTAGTCCGATTTTCACTTCACTTTCACTCACGGCGCCATCCCCTTCTCAAGTGAAATCATGTCTCGAGACGCTGGCTTGCGTCACGAGAGCTTGTGGAGGCGGAGAGCTGTCCCGCTTCCGCCTTCGATCAGCTCGTTGATGGGCTTGGATGCCCCGAGACCACTGTGACCGGTGCAACGGGTGCTGTCGGTTGGGTTTCCGACCGTCGATCAAAATCTTGTCCGGGATGTCAATACATAAAATCGTCACATCTACAGGGATGGTCTGGCGCATGACGGACATCGCGAGGCAAGGCGTCGCATTATTTTGAGCGCTCTCGCCAGGGGCACGCACAACGCCGCCCGGAGCGGAATCGCTCCGCATCCAAGGTTGCCCGAGAGGACCTATCCGAGAGGTTCATCCGGCTTGACACTGATCCGACGGCGCCGATCGAGTTATTCGTCCTCTTCCATCGCGACTCATGATTGTTCGCTCATAACGTGGAGGCGGAAGTGGGATCCTGAATTCGAAGGGAATCTTTGCCAGATTGACGTGTCGAGCTGCGTTCAGTCGATGCCTATGGATAGTTTTGAACTCGACATGATCTTTTACCGGAATAAAGCCATGCACCTGTAATTGCTCGGGTGTTCCCACGACTTTCTCTACCGTGTTCAGTAGTATCGCCCGTCTCGCCTGAAAACTCAAGTTGTGGAGCATTTTCTGAGCCGCATCAGAGAATTCCTTGATCTCCGAGGCACTCGGCATTTCGGTTACTTCAATAGCGCTCGTTTCTTGCTGCGCGTTCGCAATTTCGTTTTCTAAGGACGCGAGTTTTTTTCGTAGCGGGGTCGTGTACTCTCTCAACTGTTCGACCGTGAACAGGCCAGCGCCATACGCCTTGTTGTAGCGATCCTCCTGTACCTTCAATGTAGCTACTTCCTTTTCCGCCACGGCAACATCGACGTCAGAAGACCGCACCTTCCTCCGGCGCGTTCCCAACCAGCGACTGATCTGTTCAGAGAGTAATTCTTCCGAGCCCATCAAATTGGCGATCTTCTCCCAAACAAGCTTATCGGCGGCACGTGCATTTATTCCCCGTTCTTTGCACGTTGCGGACAGAGGAAAGCTGAGCACTCTATCGCTGCAACGATAATACAGGTGCTTGCCATGCATCGGTCCTTCGCCGGTTCTAGTCCTCCCGCACACGCATCGAATCTTGCCCGCAAGGAGATACTCGTTCTTTTTGTTACGTTGGGACAGCGCGAAGTTAGCGTCGAGTTGTGCGCGAGCGCGCTCAAAGAGCTCTTTATCTATGATCGCTGGTACGGGAATAATGAACCACTCGTCTCCTGGTCTCATTCGACGACTCGTCTTTTTTACTTTTCGATACGTGTCTTGCTTGATTGGATGCTGAGGCGCCACGGCGTATGATGCGCCCCAGTGGGCTTCGCCGATGTAGCCCTTGTGCCTCAACAATGTACTGAGCGTACTCGTGTTCCATACCCCCCGTTTGCTTCTGCGGGGTTTTATGCCGAGTCCCTGTAGTTTGCGCACGACTTTCCGCAAGGTGCAGCCTTCATAGGCGACCCAGCTGAAAATCAATTTCACAATCCGCGCTTCTACAGGATCAATTTCGTAGTATCCATGCTTGCCGTCGAGCTTAGGAATGTAGTTGTAGCCATAGAGCGCCTCACTTACGAGGATGTGGCCATCTTTTACTTTGCGAAGTTTCCCAAGCCGAAATCGTTCCGCGATTTTTGCCCGCTCATACTCCGCGAACAGGCCTCTCACACCATGTAAGATTTTCTCTTCGCTATTCTTCGGGGCAGAAACAGTAACAAACATGATTTCAATTTCGGCCTCTCGCAACTCGTCCATCACCAGTTCTTGGTAGGAATAACGTCGAGCTAGCCGATCAGGGTCGTAGACCAAGACGGCTTGCCATGTTTTTCCTCGCGCATCCTGGCGCAGCTGATCCAGTGACGGTCTGGCAAGAATGTCTCCACTCCAACCGTCGTCAATGTACTCTTTGACGATATTATAACCGTGCTGACGAGCGAAATCTCGGAGCGCTATTAGTTGGGTCTCGACGGTTCCTTCCTCTTCTTGTCGCGCAGTCGAAACCCTCGCGTATATGGCAATCAGTTTTCTACTCGTTACCAATTTTTCGCGGTTCATAACCTCTATAGATATAAGTTTACTCCTGACCCCCGGTAGGAGTCGAATCGGTTGGCGCAACAAGATCCAACCGAGGAGCGCATTCTCAGGACCTCCTCAAACAGAAGATCAAAAGCGCTATCTAGCCGCCCTTGATGCCCGGCTAGTTGCTCATCAAGAAATTGATAGTGAATTTGAGGTGCAATCTTTTCGCTCATCCCGACATCATGTGCCTTTGAGCAGTCACGATGCTAGGGGCGGAAAATGCTATTCATGCACAATGCCCCCTCCGCCCGTTAGAGCTGGACCGACATATGTCTGCGAGAGCCTCAGCTCACGTAATGTGCTCGTAAGTCGTCCGAAAGGACTTTCTCACCTTTGACGCACGCGAGCAGATCGTTCCCGTCGATTGAATGGCCTGCGTTATCTTGAATCAAGACGTTCGTCATTCCCCGTTGAACCATGTGCCGGGCTTCCCCAAGCGCCTCATGAACGTGGAGAACTTTCTTCCCTATGTGCCACCGAATCTTTGCCACTGATGAAGTAGGACAATTATCTCTCCTCGTGTGGATGGGGCAGAAGAGAATCACAGTAGCGCTATGACTGACGACCGACATTTTGACTCACTGCCAGGGAGCGATTGGTCCACGCTAGAAGTGAAAATTGCTATTTCTGCATGAGAGCGGAGGTGATTGCCCACATCCTGTGAGCGAGGTTGGCGGGGCGATAACAAACGCCGCCGCGATCGTGCCGTCTCTCGTTAGTTCCTCAGTCGGCCATATAAGTGGGGCCTCGCAATCGAGGGAGCAATTCCACTATCTCCGCACCAAAATACTCTGCCGTCTTCAATCCAGAAATGGCTCATGCATCCCTTATTCTGCCAAACCGATGGGTGCAAAGTGGGTCTACCTGCTCGACTTTCTGTAACCTTCCATAGAGGCGAGTGCGGTCTCTGCAGCGGCAGCGAGATGGTATTCCCGCATGCGCATGGGCATTTGAAAATCGCCCATCGAGGAACGTCCTTATACACGACCTCAATGAACTGCTTCGGTCCAACGACATCGTTGCTCGGGGTCTTATCGACGATGGCTAGATTGTCGAAGTGCACATCGGGCAGCTGGCGTCCTTCAGCAGCAGTTTCACGGGCGCTTTCTATTTTGTTCGCCGAAAACACTCTTGAAAGGGTCTGAATTGTATTTTTGATCCACCTCCACATATCTATTTCAACTTTCCTAAAGCCGGCATCTCCAATCGATAGGCTCCCTCGCGCTTGAGAAGCAGCGAGTGCTCTTTGCAGTAGATGCAATTTGCATCTTCGGCTGGTGCATTGCTGTGGATCGTCATATGCACGAAGTCATGCCAGATGTTGTCTTGGCGTAAATCGCTTGGCAGTTTACGAAAGGGTTTTATTAGATCCATAAGAGTGGCCACGGCCGCATCAGCAGTTGCGCTCGTGAACGGCCCTACGCCTGGCGCATGCTCACCACCGCCAACTAAGTAATATTCCCGCTTCAAAGTTTCGGGGTCAAGTGTGGCCAGCTCAGGCCGTTCTTCGAGGGCCTTCTCATATTTGAGCTTCATGTCCGTCACCACTCCCTGGCAACGCAAACAAGCGCCATGTTCGGGCAATATGCAGCTGACCCTTCCGCGATGATCGCGCAAGTAAGGTTCGCCGTCTGGAGACCTATCAATTTTTCCCGTAAGCCCGGTGTCTATGTAAACCAAGCCGTAATAATATAGTGCCTGATTTAACAGGTCTCTTCCTGCCACGTCATCCGTGCAACCAAAGACGATATCGGCGCCCGAGATTGCGTCGATTGCCTTTGGAGATTCGCCGATATATTCACCTATTGATGAGACTGAGATTTGGAGCCCCATACTGTGAATGAATTCGGCTAGAACCTTAGCTTTGTTTTTGCCGACGTGAACAAGACGGTGCCCGCGAACGCGATTCAGATTAGTATCTTCGAGGTCGTCGCCATCGACAATTATCAGCTCACCTACTCCTGCGCGGGCAAGCAATGTGGCGGTTGACGAGCCCGTTCCCCCAGCGCCGACAACCACAACACGCAGTGACTGAAGCTTCTTATTGAATGGCTTTCCAAAGGCGGCCTCTTGCCGCTTGAAGATCTCATTCGATCCGGCTGCGCCTGTAACCCCGTCTAGCTGTAGACGCTCGCCAACGATGGCCGTGTGGCGAATATCTTGGACATGTGAAGGATCAGCTCCATGGCGGCATCTTGCGGACCACTTTCCATCCGAAAGCACCATTGCGACCAAAAAAACATCGGGTCCATTGCTGCTCGCAAAGCCATGAAGAATGTTTTGTTCATTCAGATCATCTTTATCGGAGAAGTCAGGATGTCCAGACGGGTGGCTGTGCACGAAGCCAAGCTCTAAATGTTCTTGCTCACAACGAAAGTATAACTCTGGCAGCTTGCGCATATTTATACGGAGGCTGGTCGTTGTGCTTTCGATCACCCACTCGTTAGTCATTTCAATGACGTCAATGACTACGAACCGAATCGAGGGTTTCTGATCACGTACAGCCCTATCGAACTTTCGAAGCAAGACGATTGCCCCGCGTTCATTTCCCTCCGGGTCTCCCTCCAGCCATTTTCGCAGTCTCGCATCTTGCGAGCCGAGCAATGTTATCCGATGCTTGTTCATATTTTATCGGCGTCGGGATTTTTGAGTGCCCATTCAAGCCGACTTAGTATTGTTCGAACATTATCCAGCTTGGGTTTCCAGGGGTTTTTGTTCCAATGGCGAGACCACCTGCAATATTCAATTCCTTTATGCATTCTTGAATCCTCATTGGGTCCGCTAATTGCCGGAATGGCCTTGCCGTCGGCCCGTGCGAGCTGCGGATACACCCAAAACATGTCGCAGCCCGCGGTGTTGTAATTTTGCGGAATCACACTCAATACGTCGACGGCATTGACCGGCTTGCCGTTGGCAACATACAGCCCGTCGGCCAAGGGAAAGTTCTTGAGGAGGAGAAAGTGACTATTTGCGTCTTCCTCGTAGTCGAGACCCGTCACCTCAAGAAACCCGTAGTCTTCATCAAACAGCAGCGCCATTTATTTGACGCCAGCCTCGGAGCTCGATTCTTGGGCGTAGAATTTTTCGATCCCGGGATGCTGATCCAAATCCACGGACTCGTCGTTCTTTATCAATCGACCAGGTTGCCCCGGAACCTTCAGAAACAGGTCCATACTATCCGGGATTCCCGGACCAAGTGCACGCACCTGCGCGCCAGTGATGAATTGGCTTTCCCATTCATACACGTCGTTTTCTACTTTGATTTTATGCTTCTTACTGTTGTCGTCCTTAGTCATATAGAGCCCCTATTTTAAGTAATAGCCCATTGTATCACGGCACCCGAGGATGCAACTTCGAGTCGTCGTTGAACAAGACATGATTCTTTGCCCAAGAGTCAAATGGCGGCCTTTCGCTCTTTTCCCTTTGAAGATGGCGCGGCTGGTTGCCACAAAGTAATATGCTGAAATGAACCGCGCCGCAGACGATTCGCTAGATCCACAGCTTACGACCTTGCTCGGGCACAGCGCTGTACCCGCCGGCATTTACGACGCTATTCGCAAGCCCGCGGGGGCGCGATTTTTTCGCTGCGCGCTTCAGATCAATCCCTACGCATATACGACCCGTCACGCTAAACATTCCGCTTATAAAACAGAGCAGGAGTACAACGCAGCCATCGTTGCCGCCTGTATCAAGGAAGGGGTGGAGGTCGTCGGGATCACGGATCATTTTCGGATTGCGACATCCGAGAGCCTCGCCGCTGCTCTCAAAGATGAGGGCATTCATGTTCTTCTCGGCTTCGAAGCGAGTTCAAGCGAAGGCGTGCATCTTCTGTGTCTATTTCCGGGTTCGACCTCCTCGCATGAATTGGAGCGGATGATTGGCAGGTGCGGGGTGACCGATCTTGAGGCGGAATCCCCGCAGTCCGATAGGAGCTGCGAACAGCTCCTCCAGCTGATCCCCAATATGGGCGGGATCACCATCGCCGCTCATGCATGCAGTTCATCCGGTCTCCTCATTACGTTGAGAGGGCAAGCGCGCTCGCGCGTCTGGACCAGCCCCGACCTCATGGCAATGGCGCTGCCCGGCCCGAGGAGTGGCGCGCCCGAGGCATGCCGCGACATTATCGCCAATAAGGACCCAGCGCATGCGCGCCCGCGGCAGATTGCAGTCATTAACGCGAACGATGTGAGTTCGCCCGCGGCGCTCTCTGATCCCAGCACCACCACGTGGATCAAGATGGTGTCGCCCTCCGTCGAGGGTCTCCGTCAGGCGTTCCTCGATTGCGAATCACGCATCCGCCTCAACAGCGATCCGAAGCCAGCTTCCCACACCGAACTGATCGCCATGTCCTGGGCCGGCGGGCTTCTTGATGGTCAATGCTTGAGGTTCAATGAGTCTCTTAACGTTCTCGTTGGTGGACGCGGCGCCGGTAAGTCTACGCTGATCGAGGGCTTGCGATACGTGTTCGAACTTCCGCCGAAGGGCGATGAGGCGAAACGCACGCACGACAGCATGGTCAAGAACGTGCTCGGGCAGGGCGCTACCATTTCGGTGCTGATACGATCGCCGCTGCCTTCCCCGCAGTATTATTTGATCGAGCGTATCTATGGAAGCCGGCCTCGGGTCCGCGACCAGAACGGTGACCTCCTACAGAATGTGAGCCCGCGTTCGGTCTTGGGCAGCCTTGAAGTCTACGGCCAGCATGAGATATCCGAACTCACGAGATTTCCGGAGAAGCTCGCCCAGTTGCTGCGCCGCTTCACGGAGCCGGCCGCAGACACCACCGTCGGGAAAACTCAATTAAAGGAGCAGTTGGAGCGATCGCGTACCGCCATTGCCAGCGAAACGACCGAGATCGGCAGGATAGAGGACGCGCTTGCGGCGCTGCCTACCCTTAAAGAGCATCTCAAGCGTTTCGCTGCGGCGGGCCTGGATGCGAAGCTGAAGGACAAAACCCAGATCGACAAGGAGGCCCGGCTCTTCGAGCAAGCCGAGGAGATGGTTTCAGACGTTGAAGAACTTGCGGCCGAAGTGATCTCCGGTGGAACCTCCGAGGGCCCGATAGTCGGGGAGGAGGCCAAGGAACTTCCGAACCTTGCGATCGTTGCCAAGCTCGACGCAGTTCAAGCCAAATTGCTTCAGCAGATAGCGGCAGCTGGCAAAAGCATCGAGGCGGCGGTGAAGGAAGCCGCCACGGCCGTGGAGAATATCAAGGCCGAATGGGCGCCGAAGCAGACGGCCGCCAACGAGCTGTACCAAAAGACACTGCGTGAACTTAAGGCCGAGGGCCACGACGCCGGCAAGTTCGTGCAATTCAAAGATCAGCTCGACCGGCTCAAGCCTAAAGAGACCGAACTCAAGACGCGGAATAAGATGCTGGGTCAGCTTCAAAAGGCTCGCCGGGAATTGCTGGCGAAGTGGGATGCAGCCAAAGCCGAGGATTACCGTGAGCTGCAAAAGGCCGCCCGCAAGGTCTCGAAACGACTGAAGGATCGCGTCCGCGTCAACGTCCGGCCCAGCGCCTCCCTCGACCAATTGGAGGCCGTCATTCGCAAGCATTGCACTGGCAACTTCAGCCAGGCGCTGGAGCGGTTGCGCAGCAAGGATGATCTGAGTTTGACCGACCTCGGATCGACGGTTGCCGAGGGAACGGCATCGCTCGTTAACAAGTACGGATTCTCGCAAAGTGCCGCAGAGCGAATCGCAAAAGGCGGAACAGCGCTCGCCCTCGAGATCGAGATCGAGGAATGCGAGGTGCCGGCGGAGGCCGTGCTGGAGTTGAACGTCGGCAGCGAGAAGGCGCAAACCTGGAAAGAGCTGGACCAGCTTTCGACAGGCCAGAAAGCGACGGCCGTGCTGCTCCTGTTGCTGCTTGAATCGGATGCACCACTCGTCGTCGATCAGCCCGAGGATGATCTTGACAATCGGTTCATCGCGGATTGCATCGTTCCGACCATGCGTGACGAGAAGAAGAAGCGTCAGTTTATTTTCTCAACGCATAATGCGAATATCCCCGTCCTTGGAGACGCCGAGCAGATCGTCGGGCTCACGCCGGTTGTGGAAGCCGGCGTCGAACATGCGACCATCCCTGACAGCCTGTGCGGTTCTATAGACACGCCGGCCATCAAGGAAATGATCAAGGATTTGCTTGAAGGCGGGCAAGAGGCGTTCGAATTCCGCAAGCAAAAGTACGGCTTTTGAGCCTCAGAGTGATTTGATCCGCCAACTAGCTGGAGATATCGCGCATCAAGTTCGTAACGGCCGGATCAACTACACCTGCATTAGCGAGTTCGCGAGCGACTCCGGCGACATATTCGATACCCGAGCCACTCGTACCGCGTGCACGTACGATCAAACGCTTAAGTTCTGCGTCATTGACCGAGATAATATTCCTGCCTTCGTATATCGGGACAAGCGCGTCGACATGCCTGCCATCGTCAAGCTGGATCGGTAGCGAATGAAGCGCGAATGACTTGCCCTCTCGTTCCATGAGATATGCCCGAATTCCTTCCGTGCGTTCGTCCGAAAATTCAAAAGCAATGCCGCGGCATATCTCTGAAGCCATCGGCACCAGATTAAGCGTAGGACACGGACTCGCTTTCGTTCCCCAGTTCCTGACAGATGCCTTGTTAAAGGCGCGGGAATATCCAGACAGATTGGCCAGCGATCGCCGAACGCATCCACGGCTGACCTCCCATCCATCACCCATCAATGAACCATACCCGAAGACCCACATATCTATGCAATCTGCTCGATGGGAGTTAGCGTCGGCTAACGACGCGCTGCAGTCGTTCCGCTAGCCGTTCGTGATCACCCAGGTGTGCCAACATGCGACTCTTCCAAAGCTTCCCATGGTTGGGGACGGAGCAGTGCAACAGCTCGTGAACGATTACGTAATCCCCCAGCTCTTGGTCAAGCTGAAGTAGTTCATCATTAAAATTCAGATTTCCTGCGGTAGAGCACGATGCCCACTTTCGACTCATTGGGCGCACGTAGATCGTAGCTACGTGGGCGTCCAGCTTGAGCGCCCACTCATGGACCCGAGCCTTGAACTCCTGCTTATTCCGCCAGCCTTTCTTCATGGTTTGAAGCTCTTCCTCAGCAACGTGAACAGCGTCTCGACCGTAGCCGTAACGTTCTCCACGTCATCCTCTACCCGCATGAGAGCGAATGTGACCTGATTGCGCAACTCGCGCAGCTCGGCTTCGCTGCGCTGCCAATTCGGGTACTTGGTGAAAGCTTCGGCGACCTTGCGGCTCGCAGCGTCCGGATTCTTTATGCCATCGTCCGTCAGCTTGCAGAGGACAAAGTACCCGATTGCATCCAATCCTTTCTCAGCCTGCTCCTTCTTTCGCTTTTCGTTGCGCTCCACCTCTTTTATCAGCTCGCCCAGGGCTTCGGCGGTGCTGGTCTGACGATCCTCAAAAGCTGTTTGCACCGCCATGGCCCGTTCCGCGAGCGCGACTAGGAAGGGGTCGTTTGCGCCGTCTTCGGCGGCCTTCTCGATACTCTTAACTAGATTGATAACCTTGGTTCCGTCGCCGCCTTTCTGCTTCTTGATGAGCTCGATCGTGTTCTCATCGATCTTCACGAATTCGGCGACGTTTACTAGCTGTTCGGCTCCGATGTGCTTCTGAACAAGCTCATTGGTCTTCTTCTGGAACGCGCGATCGACATACACCTTTTTGGCGTACGCATTGCGTACGACGGCGTAGATCGAAGAGAGCGTCGCGTATGGGTCAATATACGGACGCAGGAACGCATCGGGCGAGATGATTTCGTGGAGCATCTCAATTTCCTTGTATTCCTTGAAGAACTCCTTCCGCCGATCGGGGTCACGGAAGTGCTCGATCAGGTTATCAACGTCCTTGTCGTCAAATTTTTGGCCGACAAGTTTGAGATATACTGGAGCCTTCGATTCCATCTTTGATTTGAAGAGCTGCTTTAAGAGCCCCAGGTCTTTGACAATGGCGTTGATCTCGTCGCTGTCGAACGCGAGCGCCTTTTCCAACTTGTCGAAGATGCCGATAAAATCGAGCACGAAGCCATGCGGCTTGACCATTTCCTGCGCTTCGTTCTCGTATGGACGATTGACGCGCGCGATGGCTTGCAGGAGCGTGTGGTCACGCATCGGCTTATCGAGATACATCGCGTACAAGATCGGCGCGTCGAAGCCGGTCAGCAGCTTTTCAGTGACGATGAGGATTTTCGGCCAATCCCCGAGCTTGGTAAAGCTCTTACGGATTTGCTTTTCCCGCGTCGGCTCTAAATGCCATTTCTTGAGTCGAGCCGAATCGTTGTTGTTGCCAGTGTATACGATCTCAGAATATTCGGGCGGAAGGATCGCGTCGAGCGCTTCCTTGTAGAGTGCACAGGCTTCGCGATCGACGCCAACCAGAAATGCTTTGTAGCCGAGCGGCTCAACGTTTTCACGATAGTGATCTGCGACGTACTGCGCGACTTTTTTGACGCGTTCGTTACCCTTCAGGAAGTTTTTCAGATTGATTGCACGGTCGAGGATTTTGTTCAGCTCCTCGATATCGGCGATTCCTTCTGCCTCTGCGAGCGAGAGGAACTCCTTTTCCATGATGTCGTGGGGCACGCGCATCTCGTTCGGCGCGAGGTTGTAATAAAGCGGCAGGGTCGTACCGTCTTCGATGCTCTCCGCAATCGAATATTTGTGGAGATACCCCTTGTCGTCCCCAAGCCCGAAGATCTTAAACGTCCCCTTGCCATACGCAGTCTTATCAACTGGCGTGCCCGTGAAGCCGATGAACGACGCGTTGGGAAGGCCAGCCATGAGGAAGTTACCAAGGTCGCCGCCAGTCGTGCGGTGAGCTTCGTCGATCAAGACGAAGATATTTTTCCGATTGTTGAGGTTCGCTGGCATGTCGCGGAATTTGTGGATCTCCGATCTGAATCTCACCTTCCAGGTCATGGATAATCATGTTCATGTTGGCCATTGCCCAGGTGCCCGCCTCGTTTTCCTGGCCGAAGAGTTTCAGCGGTGCGCTGTTGTTTTTCTTGGTGTCGCGCAGCCTCTCGTCAAGCACAAGGCGACACTTAATCAGCAGTCCCGCGGAGCCGCAGCATGGATCATAAATCTCCATGCCAGGGCCGGGACTAATGATCCGCGCTATGACGAGGCCGACCTCGGCCGGAGTGTAAAACTCGCCGCCGCTCTTGCCGCTTCCTTCGGCGAACTTGCGGATCAGGTACTCATAGCTCCGGCCAATGATATCTGCCTCGACATCCTTGAGACCCAGTCGCTTTGCACCAACTTCTTCAATCAGGTTTGAAAGGCGATCGTCGTCGATATCCCGTTGCCCGTGCGTTGTCGCATTGAAATCGACGCGATCGATGATGCCCTTCAGCAAGGGATTCGCCTCCGCAATGGTGCGCATATGAGTTGTGAGCTGTTCGCCGATCTTGTCGGACAGAGTTCGGATCACCGACCAGACAGCATCGTCCGGGTTCTTCGGTTCAAGGGGCAGGTAAAAGCGCACGAGCTTCTTGTCGTGCTTAACCAGCTTGAACGCCTTCGCGCGCGATCCAACCTCTTCGGCGATACGGTTCAGCTCGTCATCGAATACGTCGCAGAGCCGCTTGGTAAATATGAGCGGCAGGATAAATTCCTTGAATTTGGCAGCATCCTTCGCGCCCCGGATCGAACAGGCGGCGTCCCAAATCCAGGATTCAAGTGATTTTCCGTTACCGTTCCCCATGCCCCGTTATCCTATCACACGCCGTCGCAGCCCGAATCTTTGGCAGCTATTGAAATGCCTAAAGTGCTTCAATGGTTTACGCAATATCGCGAAGCCATTTTTTCTCCTCCCAGTGCCAGCCGGGCGATTTCAAGTGTGGGGCATAAAGAAAACCCTCGCAAAGAAGCGAGGGCGTGGACAAAAAGAACGTCTAAGGTACATCCGCTCTGTTCGGGCGCATGACAGCATCACGCTGTCCGTCAGGCCTTCCGAAGGTCCCCACAACGGTACTCCTCCTGCTGGAGCGTCCATCCGCTGCGTCTAGATGGGAGGCGGTCACTTCTTGCTTTATCAGTACTCGGCCGCGAGCATGAGCGTGAGCACGCGTAGTGTTCGCTCGGGATTGCCGGGATCTTCGGAGCCGTGCCGCATGTCCTTGTCGTAGTAGTCGATCTTCCAGAAGAACTTGCGACCGACCAGATCGAAGCTTCCGAAGTCGTGCTCGCCGTGCGGGTCGTTCTCCGGCGTAAATTCCGAGAAATCCGCTACCTGACGAAGTGCCTCGGCCTTCACGCAGTCCGCTAGCTCCGCAACGCCGACTGTCATCATGACCTTGCCGCCGCGGAACGTGTTCCGGAACGCGTCGTTGAGAAGTGCGATCTTATTCATCATCGCGCTCCTCCGCGTCTTCGCTTTTGTACGGGGACATATGACGTGCACCGCAGTGCGGACAATCATCGTCACACTGTGCGGACCAGATGTCCGTCCACTCGCGACCGCATTCTGCGCAGTGGTAGAAGTTTCTGACTTGCATCGCCGACCTCCTAGATCAAGCCGGCGAGCACGAGGACCGATACAAGGGTGTTGCCGCCGCACGCCTCGCAGAACCCCTGATTCTGGTCTGGTTCCGTATCTGCTGTGTGGTCACATCCCTCCGTCATACAGATGGCCGGACATACAGTATCCTTAAGAGCCATCGCTAATAGAAGATCGTCGAGGCTATCGAAGCCGCTAAGATCGCAAAGCCGCATCAGCTTTAGAGCTTTTTGGGAAAGAGCAATGTTGGACATCATGTCCTCCTCGCTACGAGCACCCGACCCATTCGGGGGCTCGATCGCGAGGAGGAGGCCGAGCGTCCGTCACTGAGCCGGATTAGAATAAGTACCCAATCGACCGTATGGACGCTCGTCGCGATGCCTCCGCTTCGCCACCGAGACCCAGACATGCATGCAGGTCCCGGATCGCGGGGCGGACGTGTAAAGATCAAAACTCTGGGGTGATTGTCGCGCCTAACTCGAAACGAGTGGAGGCGAGAGATCGTGCCACTTCGTCACCGAGCGGAGCGTGACATTGAAATACCTGACACACCCTCTCGGAGGATATGTCTGAGGCGCGAGTATGGAGCGCATGCCACTAGGACTTACGCGCTTTGCTCGCGCTGACCATCGCAACTTCGACTACACCTTTGGAATCAAGAACGAAGATCGTTTGTCGCACACCTACATCATCGGTAAGACAGGTACCGGCAAGTCGACCTTGATCGAGACGATGGCGCTCCAGGACATTGAAAACGGACGCGGACTTGCACTTATCGACCCTCACGGCGATTTGGTGGAGCGCATCGCGGCTCAAGTGTCGGAGAGACGCATGTCGGACGTGATCTATTTGAATGCCTGTGACCCAACGCAGCCGTACGGGTACAATCCGCTACGCCATGTTCGCGAAGATCGAATCGCCCTTGCCGCTTCCGGCTTTATCGAGGTCTTCAAGAAGATGTGGCCGGACGCATGGGGCGTGCGCATGGAGCACATCCTGCGGAACGTACTTATGGCGCTCTTGGAGCAGCCGCACGCGACGATGCATGACATACTGCACGTGTTGTCTGATCAGAAGTTCCGTATGGAGATTGCGCGAAAGTTGAAGAATGAGACGGTTCGCACGTTCTTATTGAAGGAGTTCGATCGCTTTTCATTCGGCTATCGGGCAGACGGTACCGCCCCTATTCAAAACAAGGTTGGAGCCTTTCTTTCGGATCCACTCCTCAACCGGCTGCTCACCGCGCCCGATCGTGACCTCCACATCCGGCAGATCATGGATGAGGGCGGGGTGCTGCTCGTGAACCTGGCGAAGGGGCAAATCGGCGAAGATAGCTCATCGCTACTGGGCGGCTTGCTTGTCACTACGCTTGGACTTGCGGCCTTTAGCCGAGCGGAACTTCTGGAGGATCAAAGACGAGACTTTTACGTTTACGTTGACGAGTTCCAGAACTTTACGACGCTCGCCATGGCGAACATGTTCTCGGAGCTTCGCAAGTATCGCGTCGGGTTCACTGTCGCGCACCAGTACCTTCACCAGCTTGAGCCGGACGTCCGCCACGCCGTCCTCGGAAATGCCGGCACGATTATCTCCTTCCGCGTTGGCTCAGAGGACGCGACGTACTTGGCACGAGAATTTCAAGAGCGATTTGATGAGCTCGATCTGTTGCAGCTGCCGAACTACCACATCTATCTCAAGCTCATGATCGACGGCATGCCGTCGAGAGCGTTCAGCGCCGTTACGATTGAACCTAGCGACCGGCACTTTCCGGGTTCTGCGCTACGCCGTAACTTCGAAACTGAAGTTTAAAATGTTTACCTCTTGGTCCTGGAGGCTATGGCCTCCATCCCGAAGAAGCGGTCATCGTTGCGAAGATCGACGCGAGCAAAGCGAGTGTTATCACTCGAACCCATATTGCGGACATCGTCTCTCAAAGCCAGGCGCGCACGAGCTCGTGATTTTGCCGAAAACGGCCGCTTGTGAAATGATGATGGCGACTTGTTATGTTGGTCGCATACCCCCTGTTTTCCGGTGATCCGAGCGAAATTGAACATTTCTCATGCGGATTTGGTGCAATTTCTGCCGGCTTGCTTTGCCTCGTAAAGCGCTCCGTCACATCGCTCAAAGAGCGCCTCGAAGCTTTCGCCAGGAATAAATTCTGTTACCCCAATGGAGACCGTAACCTGCCCGATCGATTCACCGCTCGGTCGGCGGTGAGCGGTTTCAGCTTCTTCTGTCACCCAGGTGTGGCACACCGTTTTCGGGAGCTATCAAATTCGGTCCACGCGGCTCCTGTTCCCCCAATTCGGGGGTACGGGGTAGCACCAAACTCGGCGCGTTGCGACATGCCGACGCTGTCGTGTAGGCGTAGAACTTCACGGATGTGGCGCATGGACAGTCTCTCGGTCGGCATCTCGATCCTCTGCGGTTAGGCAAAAGACCAAGCTACCCGGGTTGCAGACTGTCAGCGGCGCGCGCCTCCTAATTGCCCCGATCGCGATCGCTGGAAATACCGATCACGATCCGCTGGAAACGGTGATCACGATGCTCTGGAATGGGTGATCACGATGGCCTGGAGCAAGCGCAAACGCGCTCCAAGGCAGACGCACTCACCGGACTTGCTAATCGGCGCGCGCTCGAGAGTTTTCTTCGCGCCGCGCAGATCAAATCTATGGAGCACGGCGAGCCGCCTAGCGTTCTCTTGGCTGACATCGACCACTTCAAGAAGTTCAACGACCACGGCCATCAGCTCGGGGATCAGGTGCTACGCCTCGTCGCCAAGTGTCTGGAACATGGCATCAGGGAGGGAGACTGTGCTGCGCGATATGGCGGCGAGGAGCTGATGTGCAAATTCAGTATCTTCGTATCACCAGTCTCCTGAATTGGTCGCGGGTCTCCGGATGCTGTATTCGAACCGGGAGTTTCAGTCCAGCTCGCTTCGCGCAAGCGGGTCGCGGGATAGGCTTGGCCGAGGGCATGCGTCAACACGTCGGTCGATATGAAGGGAACGTTGCGCTCGATCAACAGCTTTTTAGCAAGCGATGTCTTCCCGACTCTCGGTGCTCCTCCAATGAGGTAAATCATAAGGCTTGTGAATTATGTCACGAACATTCCCTCAAGCGCTCGCCCCTCCATTCAGCACGTGCGGGCCTGGGTTTGGAGATCGCGGCCGAGCTCGCGGTTGTCCGCGCCAAAGCGTCGGAAGACGAAGCGCTGATCGCCCAGCAGCAGCTGCAGATCGCCAATCTGAAGCATCAGATCTATGGCCAACGGTCGGAGCGTTCGTCGCGCCTGATCGAGCAGTTGGCGCTGACGTTCGAGGAGCTGGAAACCGACGCCACCGAGGACACGTCAAGCTCGAGGAAGAACTGGCGCTGGCACGTCTGCATCGTTTTGTGTCATTCGGCTTGCAATATTGGCTCTGAGCAATTTTTGTGCATCGGGATCATGTAGCACCGATCAAGCGGGCCTGCAGAAGATCGAGCTTGGCGCGCCCGTACATCTGACGCTTGACGAGCTTGAGCTTGGTAATCTGACCCTCGGTCTGCCCGTTGGACCAAGATGTTCTAATCGCAGCGTTGATGGCGGCCTTGTCTCTGGTGACACCGTTGGCGAAGGACCCGACGAGACTTGCGCATGCTCGTTCCAGCCAAGGATCAAGATCTACGTGAGCCTTCTTGCGGATCATCGTGTGGAAAGCTGCGATGATTTCACGAGCTTCCACCAGGAGAGGAGCGCCTTGCTCGATCGCCGCGATGGTAACGGTCTTAGACTTTGATAGCGCATCGCGGCCATTAGTCATCAGGCGGGCAATGGTTCTGGCGGACGGCACGCGCTGTACACTTTGAGCATCGGGCGTTTCGGCGCGCCGATGGCGTGTCGCCCATTCTCTAACAACCCGCTCGGAGCCCCTAAAACCCAGCCTCCTGAGGCGACGCCACAAGTCGGCACTATTGTGATGACCACTAGTCCACTGGGCATCAAGCCAAGACAGATGATGTTCGAGAGAACTCTCACGCACTCTGAATACATCCGTTCGCTGACCTCGGAGCACCTTGCGGACGAGGCCTCGGCTATGTCCCGTAAGTCGTACGATCTCCTTTATGGAGACACCCGTCTCAGCCTGTCTGAAGATTGCCGCGTTGGTGTCCTCACGCCGTAGATAGCCTTCGTACTGGATGCGCTCGGCGGCAGTCAGCAAGGCAGGATTAATTGTGGCGGCGCCGACCGCCACACGAACCTGGCGCATGGATTTGCGGACCGCATCGAGGAAGGCGTGGCTGGCGTTCTCCATCAAATGCCAGCGGTCAGCAACCTGGGTGGCCTGCGGAAGCGCCTTGGCTACAGCAAGGGCGTAACCACCGCCGCGATCGCGCGCGACGACGGCAATTTGGGGCTGCCCCGAGAGCCAGGCCTGTGCAGTAGCTGGCTCTCTGTCGGGTAACAGGGCGATCGGTCGTCGCCGCTCGAGGTCGCAGATGATTGTTCCGTACCGCTGATTGCGCCGCCATGCCCAGTCATCGATACCGATCAGGCACTGGTCTCGATGCTCACGGATATGGGTTGGCTGCGGGCGGCTGGTACTTAAGCGACGAGTCCGGCCGCTACACCGCCCTTAGCAGGGCGTCCGCCACGGCGTCATCGCCGCCGACGCCGACTTTGTGCAACGCGGCGCGCGCCTCCGCCGCCACGGCTGCTGGTGAAGGCTTTTCCTTCCGACGAGCCGCATCGACTAGCTCGAACACCGTTGAAAGCTTCTCTGCTGCAATCTGATTGCCACTGGCAAGCTGCTGGTCCCGGGCGCTTCCCAGAGCACCTGCGAGCATGTCACGTGCTCCACGAGTTGCGTCATCCACTTGCTTCACAAGCTCCTGCTCCTCGGTATATCTCTGCAGATATGCGGTCATGGCCGCCGTTCGGTCGGTGTCGATCAGCGCAGGCGTTCCCCGAATAGAGGCCATAAGCTTTCGCATCGGCTCCTTAGCGCTACCGGGATTTTCCCCACTGAGCGCCTTTAATACTTCGGCCCAGTCCGCGTCGAATAGGTCGGGCGCAATACCTGTCGCTTCCTCCAAAATTGTGGAATAGTGCTCAATGGCGAGCACACAGTAGTCCATATCAGTGATCATCGACTCGCCTCGACAGAGTTTGCCTCCCCGCATCATGACGTTCTCCTTCGACAACGTATTTGGCGCGACGTTAGCGACGACTAGGTAACCACTTCCAGTTCCAGACAATGCGCGGCCACTCTGCGCCTGGGCCAGCGCCTGTAATGACTGTAAGCCAATGAGTGAACCGAAGCCGGCATAAACCGCCTTCGCAACATCGAGCGCCGGGCTCACGACTGCAGCCGTCGCAGGCGCAATTGCACCCGCCGTTTTGGAGAGGTTACCCACAACGTCGAGAAGCGTGCCAACGACATCATTGCCGGGAACGCTGTAAAGGCCGACGAAGAGGGACAAATTCCCAACACCGACCGGCGTTGGAGGAACCACTGATAAGTCACGCAGCTCAATCCATCCCGGATCGGGTTTGTCATCCTTCATTGCGCCTGCTGACCGTAGTTTACCGATGATCTCCCGCGGGCCGACAGTGAACGGAACGCTCCGGTCCTGGCCTCGCTGCCTGAACTCCGCCAAGCTTACGAAGAGCGGAAAGCGTTGCGATCCAAACTGCCGAGCGTCGACGACGTGCAGTCCGGTGAGGCGGACACCGAAATAGGATCCTCCGGTCTGAAACTTCTGACCATCAATCAGTTTGGGGTTCGGATCGTCTTTAACCCTCTCCGGCGGCAACATTTCGGCTTCCTTGCGCTCCACCGGTGCGTGACGTACCTCGTCCGCCTTCTGCCAAAGCCATTCGAACATCGATTTGGTCCTCCGCTGAAACTGCAGGCTCAGCCCAATGGTCCTGCTGCACCGCCAGTATGGTCGAGAGAAAGGCTGGGGAATCGGCCGTCAACTTTCGCACTGCCTCCAGATAGGCCCGCCCAAGTGGTGCTCCCCCGGCGAGTCTCTGATGCAGCTGCTCTGCGAATTGGGTGGCCTCACTCGTCTTCACCTCCCACCGGAAGCCGACGGCCGCTGGAACGCCCTCTTGAGCAACCCGAAAGACGCCCTGAGACGATGCGCCCTCGCAAGAGCACAGTACTAGCAACCTAACGCGCCCTCGGCGAAGAATCTGAGCAAACCTACTCATCGACATCGAAGTGAGTTCGCCCGCTTTTCTTCCCGGAAGAACAAGGAAAACCTCCTTATCATCCGCCCTGACGCTATGCCCGCAGAAATGCACGATGTCCCAAGGTCCATCGCCGATAGCCGCTTCCAGCTTATTGGCGCTGTCGTCACCGATTTCAAGCAGGCACGTTTCCGGCGGACTAAGGTTCATTTGAGTACGTGCTGCCTGGACTAAGGTCAGCTCCCTCGCAAGGTCGGGCAATCTCGTAAAACTTCTGGCTTCAACTCCATCAAAGGTATGACGGCCGACACGCAATGTTCCGAGTCCAGAGTTGGACTGTATCACAAGAAGCGGGCCGGTAAGCCGTGTACTCGCCGAGAACTCTGAGGCGGTCCCTTCCCCAAACGTCAATTCTGACGGGCTCAAAAGAATGCGGCGAGCCATGGGCGACATGTCACGAATATACTTCGCGCGGTCGGGATCCCGCATTGCTTCGAACGGCACGTCTGGAAACGTGATGTGACTCGTGACGAAGCGAAAATGGATATCGTCCATTTTCCGGACGCGGTTGAGGCAGTTCTCAATTACTTGGCGCTCCCTTACCAGGTATTGATGCAGCCGTTCTCCGACCAGCCGAAGGCGGCTCGGCCATCCGTCGTTTAGACGCCCGCCGGGGACATCATACTTGTAGAGCTGCCACGGCTGAAACTCATCCTGCTCGTCTTCAAGGAACGCGTAAATGTCGGACGGGGCCATGTTGTCAGCGAGCACCTGGCCGTTCGCCAGAACGGCGCGCAAACCGACTGACTCCACACCAATATGAATATCCACCTCGGCCCAAGGCTGCTTTTTCGAGTTCGTTTTGCGCATTCTGACGATCGCGGCATGTATCGATTGGATAGACTCGTCCCGGATCACCTCGACGTTCTCTGTGCTCGCCGCAAAACGTTCTAGCACGTCCAGCCGATCCCGCGTCGCAAGGATGACCGGCAGTGATCGCCGTTTCGCATGCAAATCGATCGCAAGTTCACGCGCACCGTAGCCTTGCATCGCCATCTCTCTGCTTATCGCCGGACTGGTGTGAAAGCCGAAGATGATCGCTGCGGCTATTGGATCGCTGGCTTCACTGTCCAACTTGGCCAGCGCAGTCGCGCTGTCGGGGCAGGAGGTCACGTGCGGTGGTAGGTCCTCGGAGTCCGCGGAGCTGTCGTAGCACGTAGGATCCTCAAGGAATCGCAATGCCTGCAGCCACGCCGAATCCGAGCTGACAATGAGCAAATGGTCACTCATGGGCGAGTACCGTTTTGCCCCGAGCACGGAGAGGCGAAGGCAGGCCAAAGTGGAGAACGAGCTTCCCTCGGGCATGGTCGAGCATCCAATTGCCACCCCGGTTAATCTCGATCGCCTTTCTAACTGAGCTGAGAGCGTGTGTGGCGGCTTCTTGCGCTTCGGCCTTGGCGACAGCTAGGGGATCGCTGTCTGCCGGCACCTGACCGAAACCATCCGCTTCTTGAACGGCGCAAGTGATATTTACAGCGATCTCGTCGTCACTTCCCGCTACGTCCACTGTTATCTTGCTTGTTGGAAGGTGACTCGCGAGGAGATAGCCAAGAGTAGAACGTATTACAAAATCCAGACGGTTTGGATCGACCCATGCGGCAGGAACACTCTCTGCGCAAGTGACGATGACCGCACGACGATCCTCTGGAGGAAGACTAGTGAGGAAGCGCTCGATCGCAACGCTTACATCGACAGCGACCGGGCTGCCTATAGGGTTGCGCTGAACGGTTAGTACGTCAACCAGACGCTCATAAGTGATGTCTGTTTTGGCAAGGCAGGCCCTGGCCTTCGACAGAAGGTCCTGCAGCTCTATGTTATCGGGCATCAGTCGCGTCGACTTAGCGATCAGCGCGTTGGCGAGAAGGAGTGGACCGCGCGTCTGCTGAGCAACGCTCTGGACAGTTGTGCGCATATATTCCAATGCAGTCACCCAGTTCCAAATCTTGGGGTCGCTAAGCCGCCAGATGCGCCGGTTGAAAGCGTCCTCTGCCTCGCGAGAGGACGCGGCGACATTCCTGACCACTCCATCGGCTCCCAACAAGTGAAGTTGCTTGATCGCGACATGCCCCGCCTCAAGGTCGTCTTTCGCATCTTGACCGGCACCGAAGTCCGTGAGAAGTCTTCCCCGCACCTGAGGTTGGACGCCAACGTGCGAAAGGTCCCACTTGGCGTCGAGGTCATCTTGAGCGGTTGGCGATGCTCCCAGCAGGTGGGCAGCCTGCGCATTTAACCTGGTGATCCGGTTCTCTCGGTCGACCACGATCACGCCCTGGTCCATGTTCTCGATCAAGGCTCGGTTTAGGCGCATCTCAAACCAGAGCGCCACAGTTTTCTCAGCTTCCCTGATGAGGGTGCCCAGTTCTACCTCGTCAGGATACTGGAAGGCACCAACCTCGGCAGATTCGCAATCAAGAATCCATTCGACGACTCCGTCTACCTTGATTGGACAACATAGGCAGGATCGCGCGTCCGGAGCAATGCGCCGATAGCCGTGCCTTGTGTGCGCCAAGGTGTCCTCGACGCGAAGCGGCCCGCCCGTCCGCTTGACTCTGCCAAGGACGCCCTTCTCCAGCGGTTGGGAGTAATTCTTGTCGATTAGTAATCTCTTATCGAGAGCGTACTGGTCAACAAGCTCAAATCGGTCGCGAATGCCCGCAACGCGAAAAATAGCAACATAATTCCACCGGAAGTGTTCGCACAGTCGGCGTACGACGAGCGGCGCGACTCGACCGGGTTGTGCTCGTTCGGCAAAAAGGTCGCGCATTTCCTGACGGAATGCAGCGGCCTTCGCTTGGTACGCACCGCGAATCCGCCGCAGCCCATCGGCAACGGTCAAGGCCTCCAAGTCAGCCTTATCCTGTTCGTTGAAGGAATTACCTTTGCGCGCGAGGGTGAGGCTGGCGACGAGTTGATCGTTCTCCCAGAATAAGGCGGCGAGAAGACTACGCGCACCTCGCTGCAGATACGTCTGGATGACTGGATTGGAGCGCAACTCTGCAAGGGCGGGGTCGGCGAAGGATGCCTCCATGTCGGAGAGCACCACATCTTTGCCGGCGTGACTTTGAATGGCGACCTTCGGTACTCGGAGCCAGCGAGCTGGCCAGTCGAAGCGCTTTCCATCGTCAACCGCGTATCGGCCGAGCGCAAGAATGCTGTCAGAAGCAGCTCGATCGACTGCATACTCAGCAAATGTGACAAGATCGAAAGCGATGAATTTACGGAGAACACAGCACGCGCCATCGAGCATACCTTCGGGCGAACTCCCCAGGTCGCATGCGCGATGTAGGTCTAGAGCTCCAATCGCAAACCGAAGTTGGTCCGCTTGGCTCATATCAGCCTCAATCAACCGTGTTCACGTTCCACTTTGGCTGAGCTTCATCTCGTCGAAGTGGCTGCCGTCGTGACAAGCGCTCAAGAAAGCGCGATACAGAGGACCTTCAGAGCACTCAAATTTGCTTAATATGCTTTCTATGTTGGTGGTTCGCGCCCTTCCTACTCCAGCATCATATCGCTTAGGGTCGCGGTCGTCTGTGAGCTGGCTCACAGGACGGCGCGCGCTCGCCCAAGGCCCCACGGAACGATCTACGACATCTGCAATCGTCTTCTAAGATTGCTAGAGTTGTACGCTACGGTGAGGACGTCTTCAGCTACGTTCGCCGGCAGCAACTAGGCTGGTGAACCGACCCAAGGCGCGTCCATTCGTCGTCACATACCTACGCCTACGCATGCTCCTTTGAGTTACGCGACCCTGCGCATTGAGGTACCTGCCGGAAGCAATGCTTCGCTCAGAATAGGCGACGCGTCGATCGCAACTTGAATTTTGTTAAAAAGGGCGTCGCATTCTGGCCGGACCTGCGCTTGCCTTCGAATGATCGGGCCCCAATGCTTTCGGATGTGCCGGAGCGCCACGGCGGAGTATTCCGCCGCGAAAGCCGGGCTCGCCTTACACAAACGTTGGAACTCGAATCCCGCGCCGGACCCAAAGTTCTCGGTATCGGCTGCACTGCAGATCACGCCTTCATTGAATACGTCAATGAACCCGGACGGATCACTCTTATACTCCGCAAAGACTTGCGATAGCAGGGGGCTCGCACTGTTAGCATCGAAACTCATCTGAAACAGGCCGGCCTCCGCCGTGTCCGCCGTGGTGTTATCGGCTGTCGTGTCGCGACCCGTGCAGAATTTCCCAGAGCTTTCGCGCATGCCCAATCCGGTCAAAAGCACGAAAAGATGCCTAAGCGTGTCGGGTCCATCGGCGTCATTGCTCATTCCTGCGGCCGCAAATATCTCGTCGTACCAGGCAAGCGCGTCACGCGCTTGGTCTCGAGAGTTCTTCCGGGCCATATCAAGTGCCGCAGGGTTGTCCAATTTGAATTTGCAGTACGCGCGCCCGAAAGCCAGGGCCATCCCCTTGATGTAACCCACAGGCGCTTTCCCGCGGTCCTTCCAGCTAAAGCGAGCGACCTCGCTCGTCGCCGCCATCTGCTTGAGTTGCTTGATGGTTACCACTCCCGCGGATGCCGCAGCCCCGACGACATGGCTAGGAGCGGCCAGGGTCTCCAGCGAGGCCCAAGTGCGCGGCCCGACGATACCGTCCGGGACAAGGTCGTGATCGCGCTGAAACTGCCTCAGGGCAGCTTCGGTGACCGGACCGAAGCCCCCATCAACCGGAAGCTTCAGGTCGGTCTGGATCTGACGGACGAGGTCGCCGCGCGCCCCGCGCCGAAGCGTGGGCCGACCGTCTGCATCTGCATTGGGAATGATGACAGGATCTGGAGCCGTACCCGCCAGAATGGTTGCGACCAGGGTGCGAAATTCAACCATATCAAAGGACGGATCGTCTTTACGGCCGTGCGGCAATGCATACTCCTTGTGGCCGCAGCACATAATCGAATTGGCACCGACCTTCTTTAGAATGGCCGCGACGCCGCGCCTGTACGCGTCCATTTGCACGGCAGGCCATGGGTCACTCGAAAGGCCGGTATTTTCTGCTTCGATCCCAATGAAGTTGGCATTGCCGTTGCTTAAACCCTGCCACATACCGCGTCCGGCGTGATTGCATCGGCCGGCTGCGACGACGAAAAACGTGCCATCTCTTCCCAGCCCCAGCTGCGCCAGTGGTCCGGCCAGGTCCGGCCGTCCATTGGTGATTACGCCAAGACTTGGCATGATGCCCTTGGCGGAGCCAGCGGTGTGATGGCAAATGACACCCTTCACAGTTCCCATCTCGCCGCGGCCGCGAGAGCGCCATCCGGGCTGTTCAGCAAGCTTAAGTCCAGCATCCTCGAGAACTTCTGCAAGCCATGTGAGTGAAAATACCATCTCAAGTACCCCCAAACGCTATTGGCAGCTCTTCATCAGTCGTTTGATCATCGGAGGCTAACCCGATCTCGCGTCCATCAACGTCATCCTCGTCGTTGTCTGACCACTTCTCGGCATCAGTCTCGATACCGCCAATACCGGCTGGCAACTCCTCATCCAAAGTCGCATCCTCATCGAGGTGATCCATGCCGCAAAGACAGCCGTCCGTGTCATCGTCGCCCGGATCTTTGGCCAGCGACGTATCTGGATTAACCGGACTAATCGGCATGGATACCTCCCGTTAGGCGGCAATGTCAGTTTGCTCGTACCCGGCGGCGGCGCCGGAGAGTAGGCGAGAGCGATGCCGGAAGGGAGCGTGTTGGTAACGGCTGCATCTCTTCAGCAATCGCTTCGCGAGTAAGACGCACATTTTCATTCGCGATGCCAATTGCATCGCGCTTGCGATATTTCTCTTGGCCTAATTCTCTCGAAAGACGACGCAGACTAGGCTTATCCTGTGCGGAAACGGCCACAGCCGTCGGCATCCGAGCCTACACCAAAATCCAAAGACTTTGCCGCGCATCGCCGACTTCAAAAATGGGGCAATTGCGATACGCCGAGACGTTGAAGGAGCTTAGCACTGCAATCGAAGCAAATCTAGTCTCTAGACCGAGCTGAGACAAATTGCCGTATTCCCCTTTGGAGCGTCGCTGCCCCGGCGTATCAGGACGCCGCTCTCCCGGGTGTGTTTCGGCCTGCACCCTTTGGATGCCGATCGGGGGTCCCAGTCCAACGCCGATTGACAGATTCCGACATTCTTCACTTTTGACTGTGATGGCGACAAGCTTGCGCACAAGAATCCAGACACCGAGAAGTCCATCCGCAAGGCCCACGAACGGGACAACAAGGCTCTTTTTGCGTTAGCCAAAGCGGGTGACGATCCGTTTCCCAGCGAGGTAGTTTGGGGCAATACCTTTGCGGCCTGGCCTTGCGACCTGGCTCAGAGCGTAAAAGTCGATGCTGATGTGCACTGGGAGTCCGCTGGCTCGTCAGCGTCGGCCGCCTTCGGCGGGGCAGGAGGTTTACAAAAGAATACGCTCCACATCGGCGCCCGGCTCAAGGAACTGCAGAACGTGAAAGCCAATACTGCGACGATCGACCGTCTATGCCAGACGATTGTCACCTTCGCGTCTCAAGCTTAGCCGGCCTCTCTGGAGGGGCTCCGGGCCGCAATCTGCTCCAATGCGGACCCTGGATGCAAGCCGGCGCCGCGTCTTGGGTAACGCCATCAACGCTCAATGGTCCGCCGCTACGTGCAGCCGCGCTTTGAGTCGGAGCGGCGGCCAAGGAGGAGTGGCCTTGATCTCACCAACCAAGGGCCCTGGAAAGGACTCTGTGTAGCGCGCGAGGAGACGATGCGCCATATCGGCCGCCTTTCCCGCTAAGTTGTGCCACCGTAATCTTCAAGCTGCGTGTACCGGAAACACCGCGGCGCTCCCTCGCGTCCCTTCGGGACTTGCGCCACCGAACCGAAACAAAACCTCGCGATGAAGCGAGGGTCAGGACAAAAAGAGCGTCCAAGTCAAATCCGCACTGATCGGGCGCCTAACTGCAAGAGCAATCCGGCAGGCCATCCGATGGTCCCCACAACGGTGCTCCTCCTGCTGGAGCATGATCCGCTGCGTCTAGGCTAGACGGGAGGCGGTCACTTCTTGCTCTATTAGTATTCGTCAGCAAGCATGATGGTGAGAAAGCGTGTGGTCTTTTCTGGACTTGCCGGATCTTCCGATCCGAATTCGCAGAGCACGTCGTAGTAGTCAATCTTCCAAAAGAACTTCTCTCCCGCGACTTCGAGACTGCCAAAGTCGTGCTCGCCATGCGGATCATTGTCGACGTTGAAACTCGTGAAACTCTGAACCTGGAGCAGTACCCGAGCTTTCACGTCAATTGGCAGTGCCGCCACCCCTGCAGTAACGACGACTTTGCCGCCGAGAAAAGTCGCGCGAAAGAAGTCGTTGAGTACCTGAATGCGGCGCAGCGTCGTGGAGTTAGCGAAATCATCCGTCATCGCGTTCCTCTGCAACCTCGCATTTATACGGAGCCATGTGACGGGCGCCACAGTGCGGGCAATCATCGTCACATTGTGCGGACCAAACGGCAGTCCACTCACGCCCGCATTCCGCGCAATGGTAGAAGTTACGGATTTGCATGGCCGAGCTCATATAAAGCCGGCGAGCACAAGCACTGAGACGAGAGTGTTGCCGCCGCAAGATTCGCAGAATCCCTGATCTAGGTCAGGCTCCATCTCCGCTGTATGGTCACATCCTTCTGTCATGCAGATGGCTGGACACATGCTTTCAGCAAGAGCTGCCAGCAGAAGAAGATCGTCGAGCTGTTCGAAGCCTTCAACTTCGCAGAGCTTCATCGGCTTTACGGCCCTTTGGGATACTGCAATGGTGGACATGTTTTCCTCGTCACTGCCGACGCCCGACTATTCGGTGCCGGACAGCAAGGCGGAGCTGCTTCTGCGGACTACCAGCGCAGCTGCAAATGCTTCCGCCTCGCTACCGACTCCGAATGAGAGCCGGAGAAAGAACATGTCCGAGCGGAATGGTGCTTGTGAGTGGCGGGGGCGGACAGGCGTGAGATTACGCCAAATTGGCAAATCCTACTGGAGGCCCGGAGGTGCGCCAGCAGGGTCAAGTGTGACGGCGCTGAATGGCTTCGACGGCGTGCCATCGATCATAAGCTTGAGGTAGATGCGGTAATTCGGCAGCGCAAGAAATCAATCTCCGAGAACCGGCTCTGGAATTCTCGAATGAGATAGGGGGCATCTTCAACGCCAACGCGGAATGAGATGATAGAGCCGACGTTGCCAAGTACCGCATGGCGCACGTCAGGGGCGAGCTGGTTTAGATATTGATGGGCCACGGTGAAGCCGACGCGATACTTGCGAAGCTCGGAAAACATGTTCGCCAGTGCGACCGTGGTGAAGCTCTGGAACTCGTCAATGTAGACGAAGAAGTCTCTGCGTTTCTCTTGTGCGGTCTCGGCCCGGCTAAACGCCGCAAGGCCAATGGTGGTAACGAGCAAGCCGCCAAGGAGCGAGGAACTGTCTTCCCCAATGTGCCCTTTACCCCACGGAGCATTTCCAGATCTAGAATGAGCCGCATCGGTAATCGCTGCACTCCTGCGGTTGGTCTGACAACGCGAAGGCCGCTCTTTGAGGGGGGTACCCGGTCGCTTTCCGTTGCGCCTCCTAGTGGTTGGCGACTCGGGCACGGCCGCGATTGCAAAAGGTGACCTTGTTTGCTCTAATTGAGTCGTATCCAATCTGGCTCTCCGTGCCGAAATCGTGCCACGCCAGTTTGGTTGGATCAAAAAAGACGAGCAATCTCAAGTGATTGCGGGCGTAGTTCAATGGTAGAACGGCAGCTTCCCAAGCTGCATACGAGGGTTCGATTCCCTTCGCCCGCTCCAGGCTTCTCGATTGAGATTTTCCTTCCGATCGACCTGACAGGCGCAAGCGCACATCGCGCAGTGCGTGAGTTTCCAATATATTAGCCCATCGTGACCGGCACCCGCTGCTCTCTCGGCTAAGCTTCTCTCGCCTGGTGGCTTGCGGTCACCGCGCCGGGGCATGTTCGGATGAAAACCGGGGCCTACAAAAAATGGACCAGCAAAAGCGCGATCGCGCGATCGGTCGTCGCTTGAAGCCGCTTCGGACGCAGGCCGGCATGACGCTGAATGAACTCGCGGCGCGCTCCGGCGTCAGCCAGTCATCGACCTGCCGGCCGGCGCGCGGGTGCCGTACAGCCCGTGGGGACGCAATGCCTTCCCAGTTACAAGACGCCCGCTACGTCATCATCACGCGCCGCGGCGCTTCCTACGGGAAGATGTAATGGTGCTGATGCAATATGAAATCCTGGAGTGAACCTGACCATGCAGATCCGAACCGGCGACACCTTTGATCCGCGCGTCATCGCGCTGCTCGATCATCACGTCACCGCCGCGCGAGCGCAGACCGCGCCGGGCAGCGCCCATGCGCTCGATCTCTCCGGGCTCCGCGCGTCCGACGTCGCGTTCTGGACCGGCTGGGACGGCGAGACGCTGGCCGCCGTCGGTGCGCTGAAGACGCTCTCGGCCGAGCACGGCGAGGTGAAGTCGATGCACACGCTCCAGACCACGCGCCGGCGCGGCTTTGGCGGTAAGATGCTTCGCCACATCATCACGGAAGCCCGCGCGCGCGGCATGGCGCGGCTCAGCCTCGAGACCGGCTCGTGGGACTATTTCAAGCCGGCGCACGCGCTGTACCGGGCGCATGGCTTTGTCCTCTGCGGCCCGTTCGAGGGCTATGTCGAGGATCCCAACAGCCTGTTCCTGACCCTGGATCTGTCGGCGGGCCGATAGCTCAGGAGCGTGTCTCCTCGATCCTGTCGAGCACGCGCTCGGGGGCGATGTCCCGGCTTGCCTCCTCCAGATCGCCCTTCGAGTCGGGCTGGACGTCGAGCCGCTCGGCGATTTGCGTGAGAAGGCGGGCAACCTTGGTCAACTCGTGCTCGGCGAGCAGGCTGATCTGGAGATCGAGATCGGCGCGCTTGTCCGCTGCTGCGCTCATGCGGTTCTGCGAGATCAGCACGAATGTCGACAGGAAGATCGCCTCGACCGAAGCAATCATTGCCAGCACCACGAAGCTCTCGTCCCAGGCCGGGATCCCCGGCAGCCAATGCAGATTGGCGATGATCCAGAAGCCGAACACCGCGAGATGCAGGTAGACGAAAATCATGCTGCCGGTGAAGGCCGTGATCGCGTCGGCAAGCTTTTCCTGCCCCCTGGCCGCGCGCTGCTCCTGGCGGCGGCGCTCGACCAAGGCCTGGATGTTACGCTCGAGCGTCGGGCTCAATCCCTCGCCGGGATCATGGGTGATGTCGTTATGCACGCGGCGGCAACGGCCGACTGAAGAGGCTGTTCCTAGCAACAGCGGGACCAGAAAATGCCGGCTGCTCCTCAAAATGAGTTGCGTACCTCAAAACACCTCTGATAGCCTTCAGCCATGGCCGAGACGCTCACCACGACCGCGCTGACGCTGAAGGACATCGCCCGCCAGGCGGGCGTCAGCCTCGCGACGGTCGACCGCGTTCTGCACAATCGTCCGGGTGTGCGGCCGGATACGGTCCGGCGCGTCAGGGAAGCAATTGAGCGCAATTCGTTCCAGCCGCATGTGGCCGCCGCCGAGCTCGCCCGCGGCCGCGCCCGCCGTTTCGCCTTCGTGATGCCGTCGGGACCGAACCCGTTCATGCAGCAGATCGAGGCCTATCTCGGCGAGATGTCGGCCTGGCTCTCATCCCGCCGCCTCAGCGTCGAGATGGTCGCAACCGACGTGTTCGATCCGTCGGTGCTCGTTGCTTCGCTGGAAGGGCTCTCGGACGATTATGACGGCATCGCCGTGGTGGCGCTGGACCATCCCGGCGTCCGCGCCGCGATCGACGATCTCGTTGATGCCGGGACCAAGGTCGTGACGCTGGTCTCGGACGTGCCGTCGTCGCGCCGCCACCATTATATCGGCATCGACAACATCGCCGCGGGGCGCACCGCCGGCGCGCTGGTCGGGCGGCTGGTCGGACAAAGGCCGGGCAAGGTCGCGATCATCGCGGGATCGCAGGGCCTGCGCGACCATGCCGAGCGCATTTTTGGCTTCATCCAGGTGATGGCGTCGGAATTCCCCGGGCTCAGCGTGCTGCCGGTATTGGAAGGGCGCGACGAGGACGCGCGTTCGGAACAGGTCTTGGCGCGGCTGTTGGGCAGGCATGCTGACATTGTCGGCCTTTATAACGTCGGCGCCGGCACGCAGGGCGTGGCCAACGCGTTGAGCGAGAAGGCGCTGAGCGATGCCGGTCGCGACAGGCAGGTGGTATTCGTCGGACACGACGTCACCGCGCTGACGCGCCGGCTGCTGCTGCAAGGCGTGATGGATGCCGCGATCTCGCAAAACCCCGGACACGAGGCGCGCGCCGCCGTGCGCGTGCTGCTCGCGCTCGCCCGTGGTGAGCCGATCTTGCGCGAACAGGAGAAGATCAGGATCGACATCGTGATGCGGGACAATCTGCCTTAGCGGCAAGTGGATTCAAAACGACCCGTTGTGGCAAGGCGACTCTGAGTTCGCGCACCGCAACAGGCGACAGGGAGGGTGGCGTGGATCTCGGAATCGACATCGGCACATCCGGTGTGAAAGCGGTGCTCGTGAGCGAAGCCGGCGCGGTTCTCGCGACGGCGGCGCGCGAGCTGTCGCTGTCGCATCCCGCGCCGCTGTGGTCCGAGCAGGATCCCGATGCCTGGGTCGATGCGGCGATCGGCACAGTCGACGATCTTGCCGCCCGCCATCCGCGTGAGGTCGCGCAGGTGCGCGGCATCGGGCTATCCGGCCAGATGCACGGCGCGACGCTGCTGGATGAGGATGGACGGCCGCTGCGTCCCGCGATCCTCTGGAACGATGGCCGCTCGCACGCCGAATGCGTCGCGCTGGAGCGGCGCTGCCCGTCGCTGCACACGATATCAGGCAATCTGGCCATGCCCGGCTTCACCGCGCCGAAGCTGCTCTGGGTCGCCAGGCACGAGCCGAAAATCTTCGCGCGGATCGCAAAGGTGCTGCTGCCGAAGGCCTATGTGCGCTATCGCCTGACCGGCGAGATGGTCGAGGACATGTCGGACGCGGCTGGCACGCTGTGGCTCGACGTCGGTCTGCGCCGCTGGTCGGCCCTGCTGCTGCATGCCACGGGGCTCGATCTGCACCATATGCCGCGCCTCGTCGAAGGCAGCGAGGTCAGCGCGGTGCTCGCGCCGGACTACGCGCAACGCTGGGGCATGGCTCGGGATGTCGTGGTGGCCGGAGGAGCCGGCGACAACGCCGCGAGCGCGATCGGGCTCGGCGCAATCGCGCCGGGCGATGCGTTTCTGTCTCTGGGAACCTCAGGTGTGGTGTTCCGCGTCACCGATCGGTTCGCGCCGGCGCCGGCCTCGGCGGTGCATGCGTTCTGTCATGCGCTGCCCGGCCGCTGGCATCAGATGGGCGTGATGCTGTCGGCTGCGGCGTCGCTGGCCTGGCTCGCGGGCGTGATGGAGACGCCTGCGCCTGCGCTGCTGGCGCCGCTCGGCGAGCGTGTCGATGGACCGAGCCCGGTCAAATTCCTGCCCTATCTCGACGGCGAGCGCACGCCGCACAACGATGCCGCCGTCAGCGGCGCCTTCGTCGGCCTGCGCGGTGCGACCGGCCGCTCCCAGATCGTTCAGGCCGTGCTCGAAGGCGTCGCCTTCGCCGCGCGCGACAATCTCGCGGCGCTGAGCGCGGCCAGCGGGCCGCTTTCCGAGGTCGATCTCGTCGGCGGCGGCTCGCGCTCGCCGCTGTGGGCGCAGATCTGCGCCGATGTGCTCGGCATTCCCGTCCACCGCGTCGAGGAAGGCGAGGTCGGCGCGGCGCTCGGCGCCTCCAGGCTCGGCCGGCTCGCCGCCACCGGCGAAGACGCTGCTGCGGTTTGCACCCGTCCGCGGCGGCTTGCGAGCTTTACGCCTCGCGCATCCGTCAGTGCGGCCTATGACGAGGCCTATCGCCGCTGGCGCGAGCTTTATCCTGCGTTGAAGGAGTGTGCCTGAGTGAACGCGTCAGTGAAATTCTTCGATGCAAGCGCGCCTGTCGCCTTCGCCGGCAAGGATGCGGGAAACACGTCCGCCTTCCGCTGGTACGACAAGGATCGCCTCGTTCATGGCCGCAGGATGGAGGACCATCTGCGCTTTGCGGTCTGCTACTGGCACTCGTTGTGCTGGCCGGGCGGCGATCCCTTTGGCGGCGAGACGTTCCTGCGGCCCTGGCACCAGGGCACCGATGCGATGGCGCAGGCGCGCGCCAAGGCCGACGTCGCTTTCGAGCTGTTCCGCCTGCTCGACGTGCCCTTCTTCACCTTCCACGACGTCGATGCGGCGCCGGAAGGCGCTTCGCTCGGCGAGTCCGTCGCCAATCTCAATGCGATCGCCGACCTGTTCGAAGCGAAGATGGCCTCAAGCAAAGTGCGCCTGCTCTGGGGCACCGCCAATTTGTTCACGCATCGCCGCTACATGGCGGGCGCGGCGACCAATCCGGACCCGGAGATCTTCAGCTATGCCGCCGGCCAGGTCCGCGCCGCGCTGGAGGTGACGCACCGGCTCGGCGGCCAGAACTACGTGCTGTGGGGCGGGCGCGAGGGCTATGAGACGCTGCTCAACACCGACCTCAAGCGTGAGCTCGACCAACTCGGCCGCTTCGTTTCCCTCGTCGTCGAGCACAAGCACAAGATCGGCTTCAAGGGCCCGATCCTGATCGAACCGAAGCCGAAGGAGCCGACCAAGCATCAATATGATTTCGACGTCGCCACCTGCTACGGCTTCCTCGCGCGCTACGATTTGCTGAAGGACGTCAAGCTCAACATCGAGCAGAACCACGCGATCCTCGCCGGCCACTCCTTCCATCACGAGGTCGCGCTTGCCGAGGCGCTGGATGTGTTCGGCTCGCTCGACATCAACCGTGGCGACGATTTGCTCGGCTGGGACACTGACCAGTTCGCGATGAACGTGCCGGAGCTCGCTTTGGTGTTCCATGAGGTGCTGAACCGTGGCGGCTTCACCTCGGGGGGCCTGAATTTCGACGCCAAGATCCGCCGCCAGTCGATCGACCCTGATGATTTGATCCATGCCCATGTCGGCTCGATGGATGCCTGCGCGCGCGCCCTCCTCGCTGCCGCGGACATGCTCGACGCCGGCGCCCTCACTGCGCCGCTTGCGAAACGCTACGAGGGATGGGCCGGGCCCGAGGGCCGCGCCATTCTTGGCGGCCAGCGCTCGCTCGCCGAACTTGCCGACCGCGCGCTCGGCCCGGGCTTCGACCCGCAGCCGCGCTCGGGCCGGCAGGAATATCTGGAATCCCTGGTCAACCGCTACGTCTGAGGAAGGCCGCTGATGACAAATACTGAAGCGACACCGGTCCTCGAGCTGACCGGCATCGGCAAGGAGTTCGGCGCAATCCGCGCGCTTCACAGCGTCGACCTGCAGGTCCTCCCCGGCGAGGTCGTCGGCCTGATGGGCGACAACGGTGCGGGCAAGTCGACGCTGGTCAAGATCATCGCCGGAAATTTCCGCCCCAGCCACGGCGAAATCCGCTTCGCCGGCAGCGCGGTTCATTTCAACCGGCCCGTCGATGCCCGCGGTGTCGGCATCGAGGTCGTCTACCAGGACCTTGCGCTCGCCGACAATCTGACGGCTGCCGCCAACGTCTTCCTCGGCCGCGAGCTGAAGCGCAGGTTCGGCCCGCTCGCGTTGCTCGATCACAAGGCGATGGCGGCGCGTGCGCTGGAGCTGTTCGGCGAACTGCGCTCTGAAACGCGCCCCGACGATCTCGTCAAGCAGATGTCGGGCGGACAGCGCCAGGCGGTTGCGATCGCGCGGACGCGGCTCTCCAACGCCAGGCTGGTGATGATGGACGAGCCTACGGCCGCGATCTCGGTCCGCCAGGTCGAGCAGGTGCTCGGCCTGATCCACCGGCTGAAGGAACAGGGCGTTGCCGTGATGCTGATCTCGCACCGCATGCCCGACGTGTTCGCGGTGTGCGATCGCGTCGTCGTCATGCGCCGTGGCGAGAAGCGGGCCGACAAGCCGATCCACCAGACCTCCCCCGAGGAGGTCACCGCCCTGATCACCGGCGCGAAGGAGGCGGCGTGATGGCCATGCCCTTGGAATCCCCGATCAGCTTCACCAATGTCGGCCGGATCAGATGGTGGCAGCGCGGCATCTTTGCCTCCCAGACCGGCTATGTCCTGCTGGCGCTGGCGGTGCTGCTGGTGGTCATGCATTTCGCCAGCCCGTATTTCTTTACCGAAGGCAACATCCAGAACGTGGCGAAGAACTTTTCCTTCATCGCCATCGCCACCCTGGGCGTCACCTTCGTGATCATCACCGGCGGCATCGATCTGTCGGTCGGCTCGATGATGTGCTTCTCCGCCATGGTCACCTCGATGGTGATGACTGAGCTGTCGTCACCCGGCTCGGCCGCAGGCTCCCTGTTCGTCCACATGGCGGCCGACGGCAAGACCGTGCTGGCCAATGTTCCCGGCCTGATCCTGCTGCTCTCGATCCTCGCCGGCCTCGGCGTCGCGCTGCTCGCCGGCCTCGTCAACGGCTTCTGTATCGCCGTGCTCGGGCTGTCGCCCTTCGTCACCACGCTGGGCATGCTCTCGATCGTGCGCGGGCTCGGCTATGTCGTCTCCAACGGCCGCGGCAGCTTTCCTGGTGGACCGGATGCCGATTATTTCTACGCGCTCACCTCGGGCGACGTGCTCGGCGTGCCCGTGCCTTTCATCTATCTCGTGGTCCTCGCGCTGGCGATGGCTGTGGTGCTGCACCATACGGGCTTCGGCCGCCACGTGTTCGCGCTCGGCGGCAACGAGAAGGCGGCCGAACTCACCGGCATCCCGGTCGTGCGGGTGAAGATCGAGGTCTATGTGACCTGCGCGCTCGCCGCGGGCCTCCAGGGCATCATCATCTCCGGCTGGCTTGGGTCGGCGCCGGCCAACATGGCGACATCCTACGAGCTCAACGTGATCGCCGCGGCCGTCATTGGCGGTGCCAATCTCGCCGGCGGCATCGGCGGTCCGTTAGGGGCCATCGTCGGCTGCGTGCTGCTCGAGGTGATCCGCAACGGCCTCGTGCTCGCCCAGGTGAGCTCCTACTGGCAGCAGACGCTGGTGGGCGTGATCATCATCCTGGCCGTGCTGGTCGACCGCATCCGTTCGCGGATGATCTGAAATGACGTCGTTCCGGGAAGGCAACGAAAATGCCGCCTGTCCGCTTCCCGGACGATCTTAAGAGGATGGGCGCCAGAGAAGGGTGGAGGAGACGATGAAGAAATTTCTTCTTGCCGGCATCGCAGTCGCGATGATGGCAACGCCGGTGTTTGCCGCGAACTACCGTTTCGTGATCGTGCCCAAGGCGATGAACAATCCGTTCTTCGACTTCGCGCGCGACGGCTGCCTGAAGCGTGCCAAGGAGCTCGGCAATATCGAGTGTATCTACAAGGGGCCCGTGGAGCACGAGCCGGCGACGCAGGCCCAGATCATTCAGGACTTCGTCACTCAGAAGGTCGACGGCCTCGCGATCTCGGTCGCCGACGTCGCGGCCATGTCGAAGTCGATCGAGGCGGCGACCGCGGCCGGCATCCCGGTCATCACCTTCGATGCCGATGCACCCGGCTCCAAGCGGATCGCCTATATCGGCACCAACAACAAGGAGTTCGGCGTCGCACTCGGCAAGCAACTGTTGAAGCTGCGGCCCGACGGCGGCAAATACGCCATGGTCTCGGGTGGTCCCGGCGCCAAGAACCTCGCCGAACGCGTCGACGGCGTCCGCGAGGCGCTGAAGGGCTCGAAATGGACCGAAGTCGCGGGCTCTCCGACGTTCTGCAACGACGATCCCGCGCTGGCGGTTCAGCAGATGACTGACATGCGCACTGCAACGCCCGACCTCGCCGCGATCGTTCCCATCGGCGGCTGGCCGATGTTCGCCCCCGAAGGCTTCAAGGCCTTCGCCTCCAGGTACAAGAAGGATATCGATTCCGGCAAGTTCACGCTTGTCGTCGCCGATACGCTGAAGATGCAGCTCGAGCTGTTGCGCGATGGCTATGCCAATGCGCTGGTTGGTCAGCGTCCCCTGGAGATGGGCGAGAAGGCGATGGATACGCTGCTCGCCATCAAGAAAGGCGAGAAGGTGCCGGAGATCGTCTATACCGGCCTCGATCTCGTGACCAAGGACAACGTTGCGCAGATGTTGAAATAGGAGCGGCCCCAGCCCCGCGCTCCTGCGTGCCTCTCCCGCTTGCGGTTTTCGCAAGCGGGAGAGATGATCTTGGCTGTTGGAACCGATACTTTCGGAAGCGGGACTTTCGAAAGCAGGCTCTTGGAAGGCAATGGGAATGAAAAGGTCGCGGCTCGGCTCTCTCGACGTCACGTCACTCGGCCTCGGTTCCGCCCCGCTCGGCGGATTGTTCACCCCCGTCAGCGATGCCGATGCGGAAGCGACGATCGCCCGCGCCTGGTCGCTCGGAATCCGCTTCTTCGACACCGCGCCGCTGTACGGCTTTGGCCTCGCGGAGCGACGCCTTGGCGCATTCCTGCGGCAACAGCCCCGTGACTCCTACGCCATCTCCACCAAGGTCGGCCGTCTGCTGCGTGCGCCCGATGGCGCTGCCGCCGAGGACGAGCATTACAAGGGCACGTCGCGCGAGCGGCCGGTGTTTGATTTCAGTTATGACGGCGTGATGCGATCGGTGGAGGAGAGCCTGGCGCGTCTTGGGCTCGACCGCGTCGACGTCTTGCTGGTGCATGATCCCGACGATCACTATGACGACGCCGTGGCCGGTGCCTTCCGCGCGCTCCAGCGCCTGCGCGCCGACGGCACGGTCAAGGCAATCGGCGCCGGCATGAACCAGTCGGAAATGCTGGTGCGGTTTGCAGAGGCCGCTCCGGTCGACTGCTTCCTGCTCGCCGGCCGCTACACGCTGCTCGATCAGGGCGCGCTGGATGCGCTGTTCCCGGTTTGCGCCGCCAAGAACATCGGCATCCTGCTCGGCGGCATCTACAACAGCGGCATTTTGGCCAATCCGCACACGAGCGCGAAGTTCGACTATCAGGACGCCGATGCGGCACTCGTTGCCCGTGCGCTCGCACTCGACGAGCTCTGCCGCAAGCACGGCACCGAGCTGAAAGCCGCCGCGCTGCAGTTCTGCATGGCCCATCCGGCCGTGACGGTCGCCGTGATGGGCGCCCGCAATGCCGCGGAAGTTGCCGACAATATCGCGATGTCGGAAAAGGCGGTGCCGGCGGCGTTCTGGCAGGAGCTGCGTGCGCGAAACCTTGTCGACGTCCGCGCACCATTGCCGGGCGGAGCGTAAGGCATGATCATCGACGGCCATCAGCATTTCTGGGACCCGGCGCGCGCCGACTATCCCTGGATGGACGCGCCCGAGCTCACGCCGATTCGCCGCGCCCTCGGTCCGGCCGATCTCGCGCCGTTGTTGGAAGCGAACGACATCGACGCCAGCATCGTGGTGCAATGCCGCTCCGCGCTGGAGGAGACCGAGGATTTTTTGCGGATCGCGCATGAAAACCCATTTGTCGTTGGCGTCGTCGGCTGGGTTGATCTGACCGATGCTGCACTTGGTGAAACGCTGGACCGGCTGCGCGCTTCGCCCGGCGGCGACAAGCTGGTCGGCATCCGCCACCAGGTGCATGACGAGGCCGATCCGGACTGGCTGCTGCGCGAGGACGTCCAGCGTGGCCTCACGGCGGTGTTCGCACACGATCTCGCCTACGATTTCCTCGTCCGTGCCCGCGAGCTGCCGGCGGCGATCGCAACCGCACAGGCCTTCCCGCAGGCGCGCTTCGTGCTCGACCACGCCGCCAAGCCGCCGATCGCGGACGGTGGAAGCAACGAATGGTCCGATCGCATCGCCGCACTTGGGGCCTGCGGCAACGTCTGGTGCAAGGTCTCGGGGCTGGCGACGGAAGCGGTGTGGAACGATTGGGATGCGGAGCGGCTGTTTCCGTTCGTCGCGCACGCCGCGAAATGCTTTGGCGAGAATCGCCTGATCTTCGGCTCGGATTGGCCAGTGTGCCTGCTCGCGGGCAGCTACGGCGAGATCAAGGGGGCGCTGGAGGCGTGCCTGATGAGGCTCGGCGCGCATGTGCGCGACAAGGCGTTCGGCGTGAATGCGAAGGCTGCGTATCGGTTGGCGTGATTGCGGCGGTCGCTCTGAAGCGCGATGATATTTCATCGCGCTTCAGCCGCGCGTAAATGTTGTCGTAAGCTTACTTCGCCGCGGTGACCATGATCTCGACGGTGTATTGCGCCGCTGCGAGCTTGGCTTCAACGGTGGCGCGCGCCGGGGTATTGCCGGGTGAGACCCAGGCGTCCCACACCGCGTTCATCTCGCCGAAGGTCTTCATGTCGGTGATGTAGATCGTGGCCGAGAGCAGTTTCGACTTGTCGGTGCCGGCCTTGGCGAGATGGCTGTCGATGGTCGCCAGGATGTCCTGGGTCTGCTTGGTCACGCTTTCGCCGGCGGCGTTGTTGGCGACGACACCGGCGAGATAGACGGTGTTGCCGTGCACGACGACCTGGCTCATGCGCGGGCCGGCTTCAAGACGCTGAATGCTCATTGGGGGATCTCCTTTGAATGGCGGCCCTGTCTAGCGCAGCGGCTTGCTCCGTGCCACCCCGAGCACGCATGCGCCGCCGTCGATGCATGCACTCCCTACGGAAACTGGCTGAAAAAAGTCCAGATCGTCTCGGCGCCGTCGATGTCGCCGTTCTGCGGCCCGAGCAGGCCGGCTGCGACCTTCGGGAAGCGGGCATCCGGAGAAAATCCGGGCATGCGGTGACCGCCTCGATTGATGCGATAAAGCACGACGTCGTGCCCATCAGGACAGCGCGAGGAGATCCGTGTGACCGTGGACTGGTCTGCGGGCGCCCTGTCGGGCAAATCGGTCATGTCGGCGTTGTCGGTCTCGCAGCCGTTGAGCTTGCGCCAAAACGCCAACGTCTCGTCGGTGGACCAGAACCCGTCTGCGGCATAATAGCTCGATCCGCGGCCGCCGTCGTAGGGGACCAGCGGGTCGGCCGTACCGTTCATCAACAGCATCGGCAGCGGCCGCGACGGATGGCACGTGACGGCGGCCTCGTCGGTGAGATTCATGATCACGCTCGCGCCGGCAGCAAACAGATCGGCGCGGGCGCAGACCAGCGTCATCGCCATGGCGCCGCCATTGGAGATGCCGGTGACATAGACGCGGCGAGGGTCCGCGGTGCCGTTCGCCACCAGCTTCTCGACGAGCTTTGCGATGAAGGCGACGTCGTCGGTGCCTTTGGGCGGGCCACGGAGCGCGGGTCCCGCCTTGGTCCTCGCGTCGGCCCATGCGTGATTGAGGCCATCGGGAAAGACCACGGCAAACCCGTCGCGCTTTGCGACCTGCGGCCATGCCGTCCGCGTCATCATGTCGGCGCCGCGCTGGGTCTTGCCATGCAGCACGACCACGAGCGGCACAAGCCGCTTCGCCGGCAGTTGCGCGGTGTAGGACCGCTTCACGCCGTCGATGTCGATCGTATCGGCGGACGCAGCCGAGGCGGCGGCCAATGCCGCAACAAGCGCCGCGATGCGCATCCACCGCCGCATGATCTAGCTCACCGCCTTCGCCGCCGCGCGTCCGGCATTGCGGCCCGAGAACAGGCAGCCGCCGAGGAACGTGCCTTCCAGCGAGCGATAACCGTGCACGCCGCCGCCGCCGAAGCCGGCGGCTTCGCCCACTGCGTAGAGGCCCGGAATGACGCTGCCCTCCTCGCCGAACACGCGCGAGGAGAGGTCGGTCTCGAAACCGCCCAGCGTCTTGCGGGTGAGGATGTTGAGCTTGACCGCGATCAGCGGTCCCTGCGCGGGATCGAGGATGCGGTGCGGGGGAGCCGTGCGGATCAGCCTGTCGCCGATATAGCGCCGCGCATTGTGGATGTTCATCACCTGCGCATCCTTGACGTAAGGATTGGCGATCTCGCGGTCGCGCGCCTCGATCTGCATCCTGATGTGCTCGAGCTTGAGGAGGTCGCTGCCAGCGAGCTTGTTCATCGCCGTAACGAGATCCTCGATCTTGTCGCGCACGATGAAGTCGACACCATGGCTTTTGAACGCTTCCACCGGCGCCGGCGCGCCCTTGTTGATGGCGCGGCGCAAGGTCATCCGCCAGCTCTTGCCGGTGAGATCGGGGTTCTGCTCCGAGCCCGACAGCGCAAACTCCTTCTTGATGATGCTCTGGGTCAGGATGAACCAGGAATAATCATAGCCGGTGGACATGATGTATTGGAGCTGGCCGAGCGTGTCGGAGCCGGGGAAGAGCGGCGCCGGCAATCGCGTGCCGGTGGCGTCGAACCACATCGAGGACGGGCCGGGCAGGATGCGGATGCCGTGGCGCGGCCAGATCGGATTCCAGTTCTGGATGCCTTCGACATAATGCCACATGCGGTCGCGGTTGATCAGCCGCGCGCCTGATGTCTCGGTGATGCCGATCATGCGGCCGTCGACATGCTCGGGCACGCCGGAGATCATGAATTTCGGCGGCGCGCCGAGTCGCTTCGGCCAGTTCTGCCGCACCAGCTCGTGATTGCCGCCGATGCCGCCGGACGCCACGATCACGGCTTGTGCCTTCAGCGCAAACTCGCCGACGACATTGCGCGACGAGCTTTTGCCCCGCTCGACGTTGTCGGGGGTGAGAACGGCGCCGCTGACGCCATCCACCGTGCCGTTGGTGACGGACAGCGCATCGACGCGATGCCGGAACCTGAAGCTCAGCCGGCCGCCTCTGACGGCCTCGCGCGCGCGGCGCTCGAATGGCTCGACGATGCCGGGCCCGGTGCCCCAGGTGACATGAAAGCGCGGCACCGAATTGCCGTGGCCCATCGCGTCATAGCCGCCGCGCTCGGCCCATCCGACCACGGGGAAGATCCGATGGCCCATCGCACGCAGCCAGTCGCGCTTCTCGCCGGTCGCGAATCCCACATAAGCCTCGGCCCATTGGCGCGGCCAGAAATCTTCGTCGCGGTCGAAGCCGGCGGTGCCCAGCCAGTCCTGCAGCGCAAGCTCGTAGGAATCCTTGATGCCGAGCCGGCGCTGCTCCGGCGAATCGACCAGAAACAATCCGCCGAACGACCAGAACGCCTGGCCGCCGAGCGACTGCTCGCCCTCCTGGTCGACCACGATCACTCGCTTGCCCGCATCGGCGATCTCGGTTGCGGCCACGAGGCCCGACAATCCTGCGCCGACGACGATGACGTCTGTCTCTTCAGCCATCTGTTTAGCCAAGTGTTCCCCCTCCATCGGTTCCCCCTGTAGTTGCCCGGATTGAAGCCAGCGGTTGCAACTGAGATCAAGAGTATGGCGCGGAAGCCATCGTTAACTTGTTCCACTTCGGGAAAAGACCGCCCGAGTGCAGCGCGGGCGCAACACTGGATTTGAATTTGTTTTGAGCGAGCCGGCATGCCTAGACAAAACCGCGGTTACGACGGACCCTAGCAGGGCATCACCACCTGACACACAGATTCGAATTCGACTGGGGCGGGGGATAATGAAATTTCTGACGGGGTTGCTCGCGGCGGTTCTCCTGATCGCGAGCATGGGGGCTTCTCACGCGGTGGTCCGGATCGCGGATGACCGCGGCGGCCGGATCGGGACCTACGTCGACAAATACCAGGACCTGCGCCAGTCCGGTGATACCGTCATCATCGACGGCCTCTGCGCCTCGGCCTGCACCATCGTCCTCGGCGCCATCCCGCATGACCGTATCTGTGTGACCTCGCATGCGACGCTGGGCTTCCACGCCGCCTGGGATTTCGGCACCAATGGCCGCGCCGTCACCAATTCCGAAGCGACCCAGATGCTCTATGCGATGTATCCGTCGCAGGTGAAACGCTGGATCAATCAGCGCGGCGGCCTCACCCCGCATATGCTGTTCCTGAGGGGCAGACAGCTCCAGGCCATGTACAAGCCGTGCTATCTGGACGCGCAGGCGTCGGCGCTCAAGCCGCCGTCGCGCCGGTCTCTGCCGGAAGCGGAACAGCTCGAGTCCGCTCGGGGCCAGGTCTTTCACTGAGATCCTCAGCATGACGGGATCCTTTTGGGTCGCCAGCGGCGCCTTGCCCCCAGGCGGCCCAAAGCCTATCTGAAAGCCTGGGAACCAGGGCCTTCGCCCCGATCGTTGTCATGGCTCAACCACTGCACCCTACCCATCCTGTATCGGACAATTCGCCCACTGCCGGCCGGACGCCGTTCGTGCTGCTGTTGGCAGGTGCTGGCGTCGGCGGCCTGGTCGTGCTCGGCGTGCTCGCGCTCTGGTTCCACTATGGCAGCCAGGTGTTCTTCGAAATGATCAGGACCGGCTTTGCCGCCTGCTTCTGACCCGCGACAGGAAGTTTTCCGCCCATGAGTTCAGCCGCCCGTCCGCTGGTAATCGCGACCGCCTTCGCTGCAAGCCTCGTCCTCGGGCTCCTGATCGTATTCTGGGCCATGGGCGGGGTCAGCAAGGTGGCGCAGCCGGCCGCGATCGGCGGCCCGTTCCAGCTCACCGACCAGAACGGCAAGGCCTTCACGGACAAGAACCTGAAGGGCAAGCCGACCCTGATCTTCTTCGGCTACACCCACTGCCCCGATGTCTGCCCGACCTCGCTGTTCGAGATCTCGGAAGTGCTGCGCGCGCTGGGCAAGGATGCCGACAAGGTCAACGCGGTCTTCATCTCGGTCGATCCCGAGCGCGATACGATCGCGGCGATGAAGGACTATCTGTCGAGCTTCGACCCGCACCTCGAAGGCCTCTCTGGCGATCCCGCCGAGACCGCCAAGGTGATCACCTCCTACCGGGTCTACGCCAAGAAGGTCCCGACCAAGGACGGCGACTACACCATGGACCACACCGCGCTGATCTATCTGATGGACCGCGACGGCCGCTTCGTCTCGCCGTTCAACCTGAAGCGCACGCCGGAAGAGGCCGCGGTGGAGCTGAAGCGGTATCTCTGAAGGTCCCCCGTCTAAACGCAATCGGCGCTCGCGTTCCCGGCCGGATGGTCTATAAGGCCCTCCGATCTCAACGAAATTCGTTCATTTCCCGCCGATGGCCGCATCGCGACAGGTAAAACCGCTTCAGACCGTGCGCCGTGTCCTGCTTGGGCTGGCGGCCGGCGTTTGTCTGCTCGCAAGCCTGCCCGGCGCAAAAGCCCAGACTCCGGCCAAGCAGCCTTCCGCGGTGCCCGAAGCCACACCGCAGGTGAGACCCCAGGCGGCCCCGCAGGCCGTGCCCGGCTTCTGGGACCCGCGGCGGCGGCCGGAGCGGCCGGACCTGTCGCGTCTGACCGTGATCCGTTTCCTGACCGAGACCGACTATCCGCCCTTCAACTACACCGGCGCCGACGGCAATCCGGCCGGCTTCAACGTCGATCTCGCCCGCGCGCTGTGCGAGGAGATCAAGGTCACCTGCACGGTGCAGATGCGCCGCTTCGAGACGCTGGTGGACGCGCTCGCCTCCAACCGGGGCGATGCCATCATCGCCTCGATGGCGGTGAGCCCGCAGCTCCGCGCCCGCGTCGACTTCACCGATCCCTATTACCGCGTGCCGGCGCGCTTCGCCTCGCGCAAGGACGCGGTGATGCCGGAGATCCGGCCCGAATATCTCGAGGGCAAGAAGGTCGGCGTCATCGCCGGCTCCGCGCATGAAGCCTATCTCAAGGCGATGTTCACCGACGCCGAGCTGCACCCGTATCCCAACGACGACGTTATGCGGAGTGCTTTACGCAAGGGTGAGGTCGATTTCATCTTCGGCGACGCCATCTCGCTCGCGTTCTGGATCAACGGCTCCGATTCCGGCGATTGCTGCGCCTTCTCCGGCGGCCCCTTCGTCGAGAGCCGCTTCTTCGGCGAGGGCATCGGCATCGCCGTGCGCAAGGGCAACGACGTGCTGCGCCAGGCCCTGAACTGGGCGATGTTCCGTGTCTGGGAAAAAGGCCGCTACACGGATCTGTGGCTGCGGTATTTCTCGGTGAGCCCGTTTTAACTTCGCTGCCTCCTCGTCGTCATTGCGAGGAGCGCAGCGACGAAGCAATCCAGAGTGCTTCTGCGGGAAGATTCTGGATTGCTTCGCTTCGCTCGCAATGACGGTGCGTGCGGTTGCACGGTCTCGCAAAATTGCATTCTGCCCGGAAATCGCTATTTTCCGCGGCCCGGAGGCTCCTAGATGTCCGTTATCGATCTTGCCGCGAATCCGAGCGATCTGCGTGCGCTCGCCGAACAATCCAACGCCTGGCCGTTCGAGCAGGCGAAGGCCATTGTCGCGCGGCTGAAGAAAAGCCCGAAGGACGAGGTGCTGTTCGAAACCGGCTACGGCCCGTCCGGCCTGCCACATATCGGCACCTTCGGCGAGGTCGCGCGCACATCGATGGTGCGGCACGCCTTCCATGTGCTGACCGAAAACAAGATCAAGACGCGCCTGCTCGCGTTCTCCGACGACATGGACGGGTTTCGGAAAGTGCCCGACAACGTCCCCAACAAGGAGATGCTGGCCGCGCATCTCGGCAAGCCGCTGACGCGCGTGCCGGATCCGTTCTCCAACGAGTACCCGTCGTTCGGGCACCACAACAATGCGCGGCTGCGAGCCTTCCTCGATCATTTCGGCTTCGACTACGAATTCGCGAGCTCGACCGACTATTATACGTCCGGCCGTTTCGACGCGACGCTGCTCAAGATGCTGGCGGCCTACGACAAGGTGATGGCGATCATCTTGCCGACGCTCGGACCCGACCGCCGCGCGACCTATTCGCCGTTCCTCCCGATCAGCAAGACCACGGGTGTCGTGCTGCAGGTGCCGATGATCCGCCGCGACGTTGCGGCCGGCACGGTGACCTATGTCGACCCCGATACCAGCCAGGAAGTCGAGACGCCCGTGACCGGCGGCAACGTCAAGTGCCAATGGAAGGCCGATTGGGCGATGCGCTGGGTCGCGCTCGGCGTCGATTACGAGATGGCCGGCAAGGACCTGATCGATTCCGTAAAACTCTCCGGCGCGATCGCGAGGGCGCTCGGCGCCACGCCGCCGGAAGGCTTCAACTACGAGCTCTTCCTCGACGACAAGGGCCAGAAGATCTCGAAGTCGAAGGGCAACGGCCTCACCATCGACGAATGGCTCCGCTACGCCTCGCCGGAATCGCTGTCGTTGTTCATGTATCGCGAGCCGAAGGCGGCCAAGCGGCTGTATTTCGACGTCATCCCGCGCAACGTCGACGACTACCAGCAGTTCATCGACGGCTTTGCCAAGCAGGACGCCAAGCAGCAGCTCGGCAATCCGGTCTGGCATGTCCACAGTGGCAACCCGCCGAAGTTCGATATGCCCGTCACGTTCCAGCTCTTGCTGACGCTGGTGTCGTCGTCGAACGCGGAGAATGCCGAGACGCTGTGGGGTTTTATCGGCCGTTATCGTCCGGGCGTGTCGCCGCAGACGCATCCCAAGCTCGATGCGATGGTCGGCTATGCCATCAACTATTATCGCGACTTCGTGGCGCCGACGAAGACGTTCCGCGAACCGACCGAGACGGAGCGCGCAGCGCTCCAGGATCTGCGCGACGCGCTGTCGCAGCTTTCCCAGGACGCAACGCCGGAGGACATCCAGAACGTCGTCTACGAGATCGGCCGCCGCGAGCCCTTCCTCGACCAGGTCAAGAAGGGCAAGGACGGTCGTCCGGGCGTGACACTCGACTGGTTCAACATGCTCTACCAGGTGCTGCTCGGCCAGGAAAAGGGCCCGCGCTTCGGCTCCTTTGTCGCGGTGTATGGCGTGCAGAACGCGATCAACATGATCGACGGCGCGCTGGCGCGGAGTGCGTGAGGGTGTCCAATTTGTTGTTTGCGTGATCTCTCCACAATGTCGTCCTGGCGAAAGCCAGGACCCATAACCACCGTCGGATGTGGTTACGGAGATTCGGAGTGACCACCTCTCGTGACTACTGCTCCCTGGGGTAATGGGTCCTGGCTTTCGCCAGGACGACGCCGAGTGTGCGGCGCATAACGCTCCCTCACTGGCTTGCCCATACGATCCTTGCGATCCACGCCACGTCGCTCGCCGCGATCGTGCGGTCGGCCTTTGAGGCATCGAGCGGCTGCAACTCCAGAGCCTTTGCCGTGCGGCGCTTCAGCGTCGCCACCGTGACCTCGCCCGCTCTTGTCTTCACCACCACGCGATCGCCCTTGCGGATCGGCGCGCCGGGTGAGACCAGGATGACGTCGCCGTCGCGATAGGCGGGCTGCAGCGCTTCGCCGGAAATGTGCAGCGCGAAGCTGCGGCTGTCCTCGGCGATGGGAAGCGCAAATTCGGTCCAGCCCTTGCCGATGGGAAAGCCGGACTCGTCGAAGGCGCCGCTCGCGCCCGCCAGCGCGAAGCCGAGCAGCGGTACCGAGCGGCCGTCGCCGGCCTCGTCGTCGACCAGCCTGGCAAAAATATCGATCGACGAATCCGCCGCCGCCAGCGCTTTCGCGATCGATTCGGTCGAGGGCCAGCGCTCGCGGCCGTCGGCGGTGACGCGCTTGGACTTGTTGAAGGTGGTGGGGTCGAGCCCGGCGCGCTTGGCAAGGCCGGACGGTGACAAGCCGGCACGCTCGGCCAGCCGATCCAGTGCGACCCAGATCTGGTCGTGAGTGAGGATCCTCTGCGCTTTGGCCTGCCTGACCATGGAAGGTCCAGCCCGTCGCAACCCAGGAAAACTATCCTCAAATCAACCGGTTTTCCGGTTTTCGCGCAAGGGGGCGGGAAAGCGTTTTCAAGCGAAGTGGATGCCGGTTCGCGCAAAGAAAGCGCGTCAAACAAGAATTTAGAGTCCCGGTTCGATTTCATCGGACCGGAAATGGCTCTAACTCTTGAGTTCGGACGGGGGCGCCATTACGGTCGCGCCCGGGTTTTAAGACCCGCAAGAGACGAAAAAACCCAAGAAACTCAAAGGGCTCCGCAAGCGGTGGTCAAGATCTACAAAATCTGTCCGGCCTCGGCCTGGCGCGAGGCGGAACGGCAGGGTGTCTACCGCGGCAGCGCGGACGATGCGCGCGACGGATTCATCCATTTCTCCACCGCGGCCCAGGTTCCCGAGACCTTGCGCAAGCATTATTTCGGGCAGCGCGCGCTGTTCCTGGTCGAGGTTGACGGCGATGCGCTGGGCAGCGAATTGCGCTGGGAGCGCTCGCGCAATGAGGAGCTGTTTCCGCATCTTTATGGCGAGCTCGATTTCGGCGCGGTGATCGCGGTGATCAACCTCAACACGCGCTCCGATGGCGGCCACGACGTCCCGGAGCTTGCCCCGTGATCCGCGCTTTCGACGCTTTCTCGCTGCCGGTGTTGCGCTGGCTCGATCCGGAGGATGCCCATCGACTCGCCATCCAGGGCCTGCGTTTCCTGCCGCCGGTCAAGCCGCGCGCTGACGATCCCAAGCTCGCGGTGCGCGCTTTCGGGCTCAACTTTTCCAATCCGATCGGCATGGCTGCGGGCTTTGACAAGAGCGCCGAAGTGCCGGATGCGCTGCTGCGGCTCGGTTTCGGCTTCGTCGAGATCGGCTCGGTGACGCCGAAGCCGCAGAGCGGCAATCCGCGGCCGCGGCTGTTTCGTCTGGAGCGCGACGAGGCCGTTATCAACCGCATGGGCTTCAACAATGACGGCGCGGAAGTCGCGTTGCGCCGGCTCGCGGCGCGCGCGCAGCATGGCGGTATCGTCGGCGTCAATGTCGGCGCCAACAAGGACTCGCCGGACCGCGTCAATGATTACGTCAAGCTGATCGAGACTTTTGCGCCGGTGGCGAGCTATTTCACCGTCAACGTCTCTTCGCCGAACACGCCGGGCCTGCGCAATTTGCAGGAAGGCGCGCTGCTCGACGATCTCCTCGCCAGGGTGATCGACGCGCGCGAGCGGGTGCGCCAGAAGGCCGGCGACACGCCGGTGCTGCTCAAGATCGCGCCGGACCTCAGCCTCGCCCAGCTCGACGACGTCGTGCAGGTCGCGCGCTCGCGCCGGGTTGACGGCATGATCGTCTCGAACACCACGATCGTGCGGCCGAGCACGTTGCGCGAGGAGATGCGCGCCAAGGAGCAGGGCGGGCTGTCCGGCCGGCCGCTGTTCCGGCTGTCGACGAGGATGGTCGCGGAGACCTATGTGCGGGTCGAGGGCGCATTCCCCTTGATCGGTGTCGGTGGTGTCGATTCGGGCGGCGCCGCGCTGACGAAAATCCGCGCCGGCGCGAGCCTGATCCAGCTCTATTCGTCGCTGATCTACAAGGGCCTCGGCCTCGTCGACGAGATCAAGCGCGACCTCACCTCGACGCTCTTGCGCACCGGGAGGGATTCTCTCTCCGAGATCGTCGGCGCCGACGCCGCGACGCTGACGGCGGAAGACTGGCCGGGGATGTAGCCAATCGGGCTACGGCTTCGGAAACGTCTTCCTGAACTGCGCCGGATAGCGCGCGGCCTGCAAGCCACCGCGCGAGACGTAGGAGGCAATCAGCGCGCTCCACAGTCCGGCATTGCCGAACGATTGCAGCGCCCACCATGCGGCGAAGAAGATCGCGAGCGAGGCCAGCATCAGATTGCGCATCTCGCGCGCCCAGGTCGCGCCGATATAGATGCCGTCGAAGCCGAAGGCGAACACGCCGGGAATGGGTGCAAGCACGACGAACGGCAGGAATTCCCGCGCGCCGCGACGGACGGCTTCGCTCGCCGTCATGAAATCGATCAAGCTCGGCCCAAACAGCGCGAACAGCGCGGACACGACCAACGCGAAGCCGAGCCCCCATAGCAGCACCAGCCGGGTCGAATCCGTAAATCCCTTGGCGTCGCGTGCGCCAAGCGTGCGGCCGCAAAGCTGCTGGGCTGCGTTCGCAAGACCGTCGAGGAAGAAGGCGCTGACCAGCAGAAAGTTGTTGAGCACGGAATTGGCGGCCAGCGTGACGTCGCCGGCCCGCGCGCCCTTGGCGGTGAAAAACAGGAACACGGCGATCAGCGCCGCGGTGCGGATCAGGATGTCGGAATTCACCGCCAGCAGCCGCATCAGCTTGGCCCGGTCGAACAGGGCCGCGTATGGCACCGCGAACCCACTGTCCGCATGGCGGCGGCAGACGATCAGGCCGAGCCCGAATCCGGCCGCTTCGGACAGCAGCGCCGCGATCGCAGCGCCCGCGATGCCGGTGTCGTAGACCAGCACCAGCAGGATCGTCGCCGCCGCATTGACGAGATTGATGACGACCTGGAGCGCGAGCGCCGGATTGGCACGGGCCTGGCCGACCAGCCAGCCGAGGATGACGTAGTTCGCGAGCGCCAGCGGCGCCGACCAGATCCGGATTACGAAGTAGGTTTTCGCCGCGCGCGTGACGCCTTCGCTGCCGCCCATCAGGTTGAACAGCACGGCGGCCAGTGGCAGTTGCAGCACGATCAGCGCTACGCCGATCAGGCCGGCCACGATGAAGCCGCGCACCAGGATAGCGGTCAGCTCGCGCGTCTCGCCGGCGCCCAGCGCCTGCGCCGTGAAGGCGAGCGTGCTCATGCGCAGGAATCCGAACAGCCAGAACAGGCAATCGAAGATGACGGACGCGATGGCCACGCCGCCGAGCAGCGCGGCATCGTCCAGCCGTCCGATCGCGGTGGTCGAGACCACGCCGATCAGCGGCGTGGTGAGGTTCGCGACCATCGCGGGACCTGCGATGGCGAAGACCTGGCGGGAGCCGATCCCTAAGTGAACGGGGGCGTGCATGTCAGAACACGAGCACCATGCCGTCTTCGGCGGCGAGATGGGCGATGTCGTCGAGGCGCGACAGCACGTCCTCGCTCATATGGGTGAGGACGAGGCGTTTTGCGCCGATATCCGGCAGATGCTGTTCCAAGGTCTTCAGGCTGAGGTGATTCTTGACCACCTTCTCGTACATATAGGCTTCGGCGATGAAAAGGTCCGCGCCATGCGCCAGCGGAATGAGCGTCTCCGTCCATTCGGTATCGGCGCTGTAGGCCAGCGTGCGGCCCTCGGCCTCGACGCGATAGGCGAGGAAGGGGCCGCCGGATTCGCCGTGCACGACGGGGTAGGGCGTCACCGTCACCGCGCCGAAGCTCCGGCGCTGCTCGGGCGCGAGCTCGACGACGGACAGCTCGAAGCGCTGTTGCATCTTCGATGAGTGCTCGAACAGAGCCTCCATCACCGCACGCAGCCGCGTCTCGATGCCCTTGGGGCCCGCGATGGTGAGCGGCCGCGTCCGCCGCGAGAATTGCGCGTCGAGCAGGACAAACGGCAGCCCGGCAAAATGGTCGCCGTGGAAATGCGTGATCAGGATGAGATCGATATCGTTGCGGTCGATCTCGAGTCGCTTCAGCGCCGGCAGAGCCGACGCGCCGCAATCGATCAGGAAGTTGACCTCGCGCCCCGAGACGTGGAAGCAGGTGTTGAGCCTGCCGCCGGATCCGAAGGCGTCGCCGCAGCCGACAAAGCGCAGTTGCATCGGCCGCTAGCTCCCTAGAGCGTGATCCGGAAAAGTGTGAAGCGGGTTTCCGAAAAGATCATGCTCAAAACAACGACTTACCTGCGCGGCGTGCCGAAGACGCGCATCAGCAGCCAGATCGGGATCACGATGACCGCGCCGAGCAGGAAGTAGCGCCACAGCCAGTTCACGGTGTCGAAGCCGAGATCCCACAAACGCTGGAACAAGAGACGAATGCTGGTGATGATATTCCAGGGATCGAAACCGATCGCCGCCAGCACGACGCCGACGAGGATCGAGAGCAGGACCAGGCGAAACGCGACCGCCAGCGGCGAGCCGCCGAGAAAGCGGTTCAGGCCGTCACTGCGGCCGGCCGGCAAATCTCTGACGTCGTGAGCCATCTCAAACTCCTTGGGCGGATTCGACCGTATCATAGGGCACGGCGGGGGACATGGGGAACCCGCAACGGCGCGTCAATCGGTTTACGGGATTTTAATTCGGGCGGGCGGGTTCGCCTTGGTTGTGGGATGATCGTGCCGCAGGCTCGCTGCAACCTCTCCCGCTTGCGGGAGAGGTCGCGCCGAAGGCGCGGGTGAGGGCTCTCGCCTCTTGGGGAATCCCACTGCGGAGCTACCCTCTCCCCAGCCCTCTCCCCAGCCCTCTCCCGCAAGCGGGCGAGGGGGCGCACCGTCTTCCGTCTCCCCTCACGCATCAAGCTCTGCCGCCTCCGCTTTCAGCATCTTTTCCAGCGTTTCCAGCCGGTCGGCCTCCCGCGGCGGCTTGTCCCAGCGCAGGCGGCTGATGCGGGGAAAGCGCATCGCGACGCCGGATTTGTGCCGCGGCGAGCGCTGCAGCCCCTCGAAGGCAACCTCCAGCACCAGCCCCTTGTCGCCCTCGTGCACGACGTGGCGGACGGGGCCGAATTTTTCGGTGGTATGACGACGCACGAAGCGGTCGATCTGCAACAGCTCCTCGTCGGTGAAGCCGAAATAGGCCTTTCCGACCGGCACCAGCTCGTCGCCGTCCGCGCCTGCGGTCCAGACGCCAAAGGTGTAGTCGGAATAATAGGACGAGCGCTTGCCGTGACCGCGCTGCGCATACATCAGCACGGCGTCGATGATGTGCGGGTCGCGCTTCCACTTCCACCATTGGCCCTTCGGCCGTCCCGGCAAATAGGGCGCATCGCGCCGCTTCAGCATCACGCCTTCGACGGCGTCCGCGTCGTCCCCGGCACCGGCGCCGGCGGGATCGGCGCGTGCGGCGGTGAGCGCCTCCCAGCTCGCAAACGGGACGGTGGGCGAGAGATCGATGCGGGGATCGCCGAGCTTCCCGATGAATGTCTCAAGCCGCTCGCGCCGCTCCGCGAACGGCAACTCGCGCAGATCGTTCTCGTCGTCGCCGAGCAGATCGTAGGCGCGCAGATGAATCGGAAATTCCTTGATCAGCTTCGGAGACACAACCTTGCGGTTGAGCCGCTGCTGCAGAACGTTAAAGCTCTGCACCCGTCCTTCGCGCAGGACCAGAAGCTCGCCGTCGATGGCGCCCGGCAGGCGCAGCGCGGGCACCAGATCCGGGAAGCTGCCCGTGATGTCCTCGCCGGTGCGCGAATAGAGCCGGGCTGTGATGTGGCCGTGCTCGTCGCGGCCGGCGACTGCCTGAACGCGGATGCCGTCCCATTTCCATTCGGCGATGTAGTCGGCCGGATCGAGTGGTGCGAAATCGGTGTCCTCGATCGCATGCGCCAGCATCACGGGGCGGAACGGCGCGGGATCGCGGTTGACCGGCTTGTCGCCGCGGCCTTCCAGCCAGGCGAACAGGTCGAGATAGGGCGGCGCGAGACCGGGCCACATCAGCTCGACCTCATGCGGATCCTTGTTGCCGAGCGCGGCAGCCGCGGTCTTTGCCAGGCGCGCAGAGATGCCGATGCGCAACGCGCCCGTGACGAGCTTCAGCAGCGCCCAGCGGCCGGTCTCATCCAGCTCGTCGAGCCAGCGCTCGAGCTGCTTTGGCAGCTCGGTCTTGCCGAGCGTGCGCAGCGTGGTGACGACCTCGGTCAGTGTCGGTGGCGGTGGGTTGTTGTGGTTGCGGGCATGAGGGGACTCATCGCCATCTCTTCCGGAGTACCCCCCTCCCTGACCCTCCCCCACAGGGGGGGAGGGAACGGTTAGGTTCGTGCGTCCATCACTTTGGGAATCGCTACCAGTTGTCGTGCTCACTGACAGCGCCGCGCGCAACTGCGCTCCCTCCCCCCTTGTGGGGGAGGGCGGGGGAGAGGGGTAGCCCGGAAAAGACGGCGCGTTACCATGCAACTTCGGCCACATCAGCGCCACCGTCTCCGAGAGGTCGCCGACATAGTCGTAGGACAGCCCGAACAGCACCGGATCGGTGCGCGACGCGATCAGGTCGCGGATCAGCGCGGGCTTGGCGTGCTTGAAGCTGAGCGCGCCGGTCAGCGCGGCCAGTGCATAGCCGCGGTCGGGATCGGCGACCTCGCGAAAATAGCCGGTGATCAGCCGCAGCTTGTTGTTGCGGCCGGGCTCGTAGGCGAGGCGGTCGAGAAGTTCGGCGAAGCGGTTCATGCTTCGGCCTCGTCAGCGAGCGGTGTCTCGGTCTCCTCCTCGTCGCCATAGCCGACGAGATCGAGCGGCTTTGCCCGCAAACCTTTGCTTTGGCACCAATGCACCAGCGCATCTTCCTGACCATGCGTGACCCAGATCTCGCCGGCGCCGGTCGCCGCGATCGTGGCGGTGAGGCCATCCCAATCGGCGTGATCCGAGATCACCAGCGGCAGCTCGATGCCACGCTGCCGGGCGCGAGCGCGCACCCGCATCCACCCCGAGGCGAATGCCGTGACCGGATCGGGAAACCGCCGCGTCCAGATATCCGAGGTCGCCGAAGGCGGCGCCAGCGTGATGGTGCCGGCAAGCGCCGCCTTTTTCACGCCCTTCACCGGCCGCAACTCGCCGAGCGCGATCCCGCGGCTCTGATAGTAATGTGTGATGTTCTCCATCGCGCCATGCAGATAGATCGGCGCGTCGTAGCCCGCTTGGCGCAGCAGCGCGATCACGCGTTGCGCCTTGCCGAGCGAATAGGCGCCGACGAGATGCGCGCGCTCCGGAAACAGCGCCACCGACGCCAGCAGCTTCTTCACCTCGTCGGCGGCGTCGCCATGCCGAAACACCGGCAGCCCGAACGTCGCCTCGGTGATAAAGACGTCGCAGGGGACGAGCTCGAACGGCGTGCAGGTCGGGTCGGGCGCGTCCTTGTAGTCGCCGGAGGCGACGATGCAGGTGTCCTTGCAGGTGACCGCGACCTGCGCCGAACCGAGCACATGGCCGGCCGGATGAAACTTCACGCTGGTCTCGCCGAGCCAGATCTCCTCGCCATAGCGGATCGCCTGCGTCGAGCCGGCGAAATTCTCGCCATAGCGCAGCCGCATCATGTCCAGTGTTTCCTGCGTCGCCAGCACCGCGCCGTGACCGGCGCGGGCATGGTCGGAATGGCCGTGGGTGATCACGGCGCGTTCGACCGGCCGGATGGGGTCGATGTGGAAGCCGCCGGGCTTGCAGCACAGGCCGCTCGCGACGGGCAGCAGGATGTCTTGCGGACGCATGCCTGTTATATAGGTTGCGCCACCGCGTGTTCGAGTCACCCGCCCGCTTCGCTTTCTGGTTCCCCCAATGCCCCTGCGCCTGTTCCTGACCTCCGCCGATCTCATGGCCGACCGCCGCTTCGAGTTCGCGCGCGACCTCCAGCTCAAGGGCGATCTGCCGGCCGCCGCCGACCTGCTCGAGCAGACGATCGAGCTTGCGCCGAATTTCACCTCGGCCTGGTTCACGCTCGGCGAAATCCGCGTGCAGCTCGGTGAGCGCGACAAGGCCATTGCGGCCTTTCGAAAATCGCGCGAGTGCGATGCGAGCGATCAGCATGGTGCTCATCTGCATCTGATACGCCTCGGCGCCGCGCAATTGTCCGAGATGCCCAAGGCCTACGTGCAGGCCTTGTTCGATCAATACGCGCCGCGTTTCGAGCATGTCCTGATCAACGATCTCGACTATCGCGCACCGTCGCTGATCTTCAAGGCAGTGGTGGCTGCCCGCGTGGCCGCGAAGAAGCCCGCCCTGTTCAAGCGCGCCATCGATCTCGGATGCGGTACGGGGCTGGCGGCCGCGGCCTTCGCAAAGCAGGTCGATCATTTCATCGGCATCGATCTGTCGCCCGGCATGATCAAGGAGGCGCGAGCCACCGCCCTCTATGCCGAGCTCGAAGTCGCCGACATGATCGAAGGCCTGCGCGCCAAGAGTGACGCGAGTGCAAACCTCGTCGTCGCTGCCGATGCGTTCGTCTATCTGCCCGATCTCGCGCCGGTGCTCGGCGAAGCCAGGCGCCTGCTCGCGCCCGGTGGCGTGCTCGCCTTCACGCTGGAGACGCATGACGGCAGTGGCATCGTTCTCGGCGAAGGCCTGCGCTATGCCCATTCGGCGGAATATGCGCGCGATGCGCTGGCGAAGGCCGGCCTCAAGCTCCTCACCCTGGAGCCGGCCTCGCCACGCATCGAGAATAACGAGCCGGTGCGTGGCCTCGTCGTGGTCGCCGAGAAAACTTGAGTCTAGGCGCTATACGCGACGCTTTGGACGTCATTGCGTCGCAAAGCGGCGACTTCCCGCTTGCGAGCCGTGCGGCGATGCCAGCACAATGCGCGCGCCAAGGGAGAACAAACAATGACCAGGAATCCATCGCGGCGCGATTTCAGCGCCGCCGCGCTTGCGACCATCGCGGCATCCACCTTGCCCGCGCCCTACGTCTGGGCCGCGGAGAAGAAATACGATGCCGGTGCCAGCGACACCGAGATCAAGATCGGGCAGACCGTGCCGCATTCCGGCCCCGGCTCGCTCTACGGCGTGCTCGGGCGCATCGGCGAGGCCTATTTCCAGATGCTGAACGAGAAGGGCGGCATCAACGGACGCAAGGTCAAATTCCTGACCATGGACGATGCCTACAGCGCACCGAAATGTGTCGAGGCGACGCGGCGCCTGGTCGAGCAGGAGGAGGTGCTGGCGCTCTACGGCTCGCTCGGTACCGCGCCGCAGACGGCTGTGCACAAATACCTGAATTCAAAGGGCGTGCCGCAGCTTTTGCTCAACACTGGCGCCTCCAAGTGGAACAATCCGAAAGAGTTCAAATGGACGATGGCGGGCCTGCCGCTCTATCCGACGGAAGCGCGCATCCTGGCGCGGCACGTCCTCAGCGTGAAGCCGAATGCCAAGGTCGGCATTCTCTACCAGAACGACGATTTTGGCCGCGACTTCCTCGGGCCCTTCAAGAAGGTTTTGGAAGACTCCGGCGGCACCGCAAAGGTGATCATGGAGCAGACCTACGATCTCACCGATCCGACCGTCGATTCCCAGCTCATCAATCTCTCGAAATCGGGCGCCGACGTCTTCTACAACATCTCCACCGGCAAGGCGTCGTCGCAGTCGATCCGCAAGGTCGCCGAACTCGGCTGGAAGCCGCTGCAGTTGCTGTCGGCCGGATCGACCGGCCGCTCGATCCTCAATGCCGCGGGGCTGGAGAACGCCACCGGCATCGTCGCGATCCGTTATTCCAAGGATGCCGGCCCCGGCCCCTGGGAGAACGATAAAGATGTGATCGCGTTCGACACGCTGCGCAAGAATTACCTGCCGAGCGTCGATCCCGACAACACCATCGCTTATGCCGGTTACGGCCAGGCGGTGACCATGGGCGAGATTCTGCGCCGCTGCGGCGATGAGCTCACGCGCGAAAGCGTGCTCAAGCAGGCCGCGAACCTCAACGGCTTCCACTCGCCGTTCTTCCTCGACGGCGTCAATTACAACTACACGCCCGGCGACTACACACCGATGAAGACGCTCTATATCTCGACCTTCAACGGCAAGGATTGGGCCGTGTCCGACAAGCCGGTGACGGAGTAGGGGGTCTCCGCGAATGCGCGGAGCGTTGAAGGGGCGATAGCTCCACACTCGTCATGCCCGGGCTTGTCCCGGCCATCCACGTCTTCGCTTCCGTGTGGCAAGAACGTGGATGGCCGGGACAAGCCCGGCCATGACGCCTGTAGGCGCATCCTGCCCACCCACCCCTCGACGAACCCACCCCCACGGCTTACCTGTGATGCCGTGCCGCCTCGTATCCTCAAATCTCCGGCCGAGCCGGCCGCGCTGTTGCCCGACCACTTCCAGGCGTGGTTCGCAGCCCGCGGCTGGTCGCCGCGCGCGCATCAATTGGCGCTGCTGGAGAAAGCGCGCGAGGACCGGTCCGCACTGCTGATCGCACCGACCGGCGCCGGCAAGACGCTGGCGGGATTTTTACCGACGCTGGTGGAGCTGAGTGCTGCGCCCAAAGCTTCGGCGAAATCGGTGGTCTCCACCGGCCGCACCCTGCAACGCAGCGGCGGCCTGCACACCCTCTACATCTCCCCGCTCAGGGCACTCGCGGTCGACATCGCACGCAATCTGGAGCGGCCGGTCGCCGAGATGGCGCTGCCGATCAAGATCGAGACCCGCACCGGCGACACGCCGACGTCGCGGCGCCAGCGGCAGCGGCGCTATCCGCCGGACATTCTGCTGACCACGCCCGAACAGCTCGCGCTGCTGCTGTCCTCCGACGACGCGCCGTTCCTGTTCTCCTCGCTCAAGCGCATCGTGCTCGACGAGCTGCATGCGCTGGTGACCTCCAAGCGCGGTGATCTTCTCTCCCTTGGGCTCGCACGGTTGTGGCGATTGGCGCCGCAGATGCGGGCGATCGGCCTGTCGGCGACGGTGGCCGAGCCGGAATCGCTGGCGCGCTTCCTGGTGCCGCAGCCCGGCGGCAAGGAAGCGGCGGCCGACATCGTCATCGCCGGCGGCGCGGCGCCGCCGCTGGTCGAGATGATGGATACGCGCGAACGCCTGCCCTGGGCCGGTCACAGCGCGCGCCATGCGCTTCCCGAGATCTACGAGCTGATCAAGGCGAACAAGACCACGCTGGTCTTCGTCAACACCCGCAGCCAGGCCGAGATGCTGTTCCAGAATCTCTGGAGCATGAACGACGACAACCTTGCAATCGCCCTGCATCACGGCTCGCTCGATGTCGCGCAGCGCCGCAAGGTCGAGGATGCGATGTCGGCGGGAAAATTGCGCGGCGTGGTCTGCACCTCTTCGCTCGACCTCGGCGTCGACTGGGGCGACGTCGATCTCGTCGTCAATATCGGCGCGCCGAAGGGGGCCTCGCGCCTGATGCAGCGCATCGGCCGCGCCAACCACCGCCTTGATGAAGCCTCGCGCGCGGTGCTGGTGCCGGCGAACCGCTTCGAGGTGCTGGAGTGCCGCGTCGCCATTGACGCCATCGCCGAGAACGCGCAGGACACGCCGCCGCTGCGCACCGGTGCGCTCGACGTGCTGGCCCAGCACGTGCTCGGCTGCGCCTGCGGCGAGCCGTTTCTCTCTGACGAGCTTTACGACGAAGTGCGTACCGCCGCGCCTTATGCCGATCTCACGCGGCAGGATTTCGACGACGTCGTCGATTTCGTCGCCTCCGGCGGCTACGCGCTGAAAACCTACGAGCGATTCGCCCGCATCAAGCAGGACAAGCAGGGTCGCTGGCGCGTCGCCAATCCAAAGGTGCGGCAGAGCTACCGGATGAATGTCGGCACCATCGTCGAGGACGACATGCTGAAGGTGCGGCTGGTGCGATCGCGCGGCGGCGGCCAAGGAGGCGGTCAGGGAAAAGCAGGCGGGTCAACGGGCGTGATCGCCCGCGGCGGCAGGTTGCTCGGCGAGATCGAGGAAGCCTTCATCGAGGGCCTCAGTCCGGGCGACACTTTCGTGTTCAGCGGCGAGGTGGTGCGCTACGAGACCCTGGTCGAGGACCAGGTCTATGTCTCGCGCGCCAACGACAAGGACCCGAAAGTGCCGTCCTATATGGGCGGCAAGTTTCCGCTCTCGACCTATCTTGCCGAACGCGTGCGTCGCCTGCTCGATGACGCGCGCGCGTGGGGCGCGTTGCCGGAGCAGGTGCGCGACTGGCTGTCACTGCAAAAGGACGTCTCCCGCGTGCCGGCCGTGCGCGAGCTGTTGGTCGAGAGTTTTCCGCGCGCCAACAAGCATTACATCGTCTGCTACCCGTTCGAAGGCCGTCTCGCGCATCAGACGCTCGGCATGCTCTTGACGCGCCGGCTGGAGCGTGCCCGCGCCCGGCCGCTCGGCTTCGTCGCCAACGAATATGCGATCGCCGTCTGGGCGCTCGGCGACATGTCCTTCATGATCCGGGACGGCAGGATCGACCTTGACGCGCTGTTCGATCCCGACATGCTCGGCGACGACCTCGAAGCATGGCTCGCGGAATCCGCTCTTATGAAACGTACGTTCCGCAATTGCGCGATCATCTCCGGCCTGATCGCGCGCCGGCATACCGGCGAGGAGAAGAGCCGCCGCCAGGTGCTGTTCTCGACCGATCTCGTTTACGACGTCCTGCGAAAACACCAGGCCGATCACGTGCTGTTGCGCGCCGCGCGGGCCGATGCCGCCACCGGCTTGCTCGATCTGCGCCGTCTCAGCGACATGCTCACCCGCATCCAGGGCCGCATCACACATCGGGAACTCGACCGTGTCTCTCCGCTCGCCGTCCCCGTGATGCTGGAAATCGGCCGCGAGTCAGTCTATGGCGAAGCTGGAGACGAGCTGTTGGCGGAGGCCGCCGACGAGCTCGTCAAAGAGGCGATGGGATAAGAGCAGGTTCGGACGTGACGATAGGCGCGCTGGTTTCAGGGGATATCGAGGACATGCGCGTTTCAAATGTCAGCATCAGCGGCGTGACGTTCGCGGCCGATCTTTCCGGCGCACTGTTCTGGGAAGAGCAGCGCATGCTCGTCGTCTCCGATCTGCATCTGGAAAAAGGTTCCAGCTTCGCCATGCGCGGCGTGCTGCTGCCGCCTTACGACACCATCGCGACGCTCGGCCGGCTCGCTGCTGTCATCTCCCGCCATAATCCCCGAATCGTCATCGCGCTCGGCGACAGTTTTCATGATCGCACTGCACATGGACGGCTGTCGGCGGACGATCGCGACGCGGTCGCCGCCTTGCAGGCCGGCCGCGACTGGATCTGGATCTCAGGCAATCACGATCCGGCGCTGCCGCATGACCTCGGCGGCACCGTCGCCGACGAAGTCGCGATCGGCCCGATCACCTTCCGCCATGAGCCGACCGGCGCGTGCGGCGAGATCGCCGGCCATCTGCATCCCAAGGCCCGTGTCTCCGCGCGCGGCCGCTCGATGGAGCGCCGCTGCTTCGCGTCCGACGGGATGCGCGCCGTGATGCCCGCCTTCGGCGCCTATGCCGGCGGCCTCAGCATCCGCGATGCCGCGTTCGCAAAAATCTTTCCAAGGAACGGTTTTGTCGCGCACCTGCTCGGCGATCGCCGCGTCCACGCGATCGCGGCGTCACGGTGCAGCTAAGCCGCCTTCGCCTGCACGTCATCGCAAAACTCCGCAAGACGATCCGCCAGCCGTAGCGTCGCTGGACTGGCGCCGGGCGCGGCCATCAGCGCCATTTCGGTCCGGTTGATCGGCGCAAAACCATCCTTCGCCGTCAGCACGCGGTGGTCGGACTGGATCGCCATCTCCGACAGGATGCTCAGCCCCATGCCGGCGGCGACGGCGGCCTGGATGCCGGCGAGGCTCGATGAGGTGTAGGACATGTGCCAGATGCGGCCCGCGCTTTCCAGCGCGTGGATGGCGCCGGCGCGGTAGAGGCAGCCGAGCGGAAAGCCGATCAACGGCACCGAGGCGACGTCGGCATGGATAGGATGGCTCTTGCTCGTGACCCAGTGCACCTGCTCCGGCCACACCGCAATAGCGCCCTTCGCGCCGGCCTCGCGCTTGAACAGCGCCAGATCCAGTTCGCCGCGATCGAGGTCTCGCGACAGGTTCTTGCTCTGGTCGGCGCGCACATCGAGGCGCAGGCCCGGATGCGAGCGCGAGAATGCGCCAAGCAGTTTCGCCAGCCGATATGCCGCAAAATCCTCGGGGATGCCGAGCCGGATCGCGCCTTCGCCGTCGGGCTGACTCAGCACGTCGCGTGCCTCCTCGGCGAGCGACAACAGCCGCCGCGCATAAGACAGCAACCGCTCGCCGGCCTCGGTCGGACGCACGTCCTTGCCGTCGCGGTGCAGCAGCACCTGGCCGACATCCTCCTCCAGCCGCTTGATCTGCTGGCTGACGGTCGATTGCGTGCGGTGGACGCGTTCGCCGGCCCGAGTGAAACCGCCGGAATCGACCACCGAGACGAAGCTGCGCAGGAGCTCCAGATCGAGCATGGATCTCTCCATTCGAAAATCAACTGAGGGGTAGTTAATCATTTAATTTCCAAATGACAAGCCGGGTTCCTAGATCGATGGCTCAGGAGATTCCACATGTCGCTCGCCCCCTCGCTTGCCGTCCCCCGCAGCCGTTTCAACACGCTGCCCTTCGCTATCGGCCTGTTCTGCCTGCTCTGGAGCTACGCCTTCGTCGCCGGCAAGATCGGCGTGACCCATTGCCCGCCGCTGATCCTGCTCGCCGCGCGCTTCTCGCTCGCCGGCATCTTGATCCTTGGCGCCACGCTGATCCGCGGCGACGACTGGTCGCTGTCCTGGCGCGATGCCGCCATTTTCGCAGTGCTCGGCATCGCCAATAACGCGCTCTATCTCGGCCTCGGCTACACCGGACTGCAATCGGTTTCGGCTGGCCTCGGCGGCCTGATCGTGTCGGCCAATCCGGTGTTCACGGCGGGCTTCGCCGCGCTCCTGCTCGGCGAAGGCATGACGTGGCGCAAGGCGAGCGGCCTCCTGCTCGGCATCGTCGGCGTGACCTTGATCGTCTGGCATCGGCTGTCGGTCGGCACTGACTCACTGCACGGCATCATGTTCACGCTGGCCTCGCTCGCCTCCATCGTCGCCGGCACGATCCTGTTCAAGCTGCTCGCGCCGAGGGGCTCGTTGTGGATCGGCAATGGCGTGCAGAATCTTGCCGCCGGCGTGGTGCTGACGCCGGTCGCGCTGACCTTCGCCGACGTTCACGCCATCGACTTTACGCCGGGCCTGATCGGCGCCTTCGCCTTCCTCGTGCTCGGCGGCTCGATCCTCGCCTACTGGCTCTGGTTTCATCTCCTGAAAGTGTGTGGCGCAACGGCTGCCAGCGCTTATCATTTCCTGATGCCGCCGCTCGGCATGTTGTTCGCGTATCTCGTGCTCGCCGAGCATGTCGAGGCCCGCGATCTGCTCGGAATCATTCCAGTGGCGCTCGGGATCTATCTGGTGACGCGGCCTGCCGCGAAGCCTGTGTCGTAGGAGGAGTTCTTATGCCCATTTCCATTACCCTGATCGGCGGTCCCACCGCGCTGATCGAGATCGATGGCTTCCGCTTGCTCACCGATCCGACTTTCGATGACGCAAATACCGCCTATCAGCTGCCGCATGTGAAGCTGGAGAAGACAATCGGCCCTGCGCTCAAGGCCGATGCAATCGGCCCGATCGATGCGGTCCTGCTCAGCCACGACCAGCATTCGGACAATCTCGACAATTCCGGCCGCGAATATCTCAAGCACGCGAAGCGCGTCCTGACCACAGAAGCCGGCGCCAAGCGCCTCGGTGGCCAATTCGAAGGCCTGCATGTCGAAGGCCTGGTGCCGTGGGGCACGACGCATCTGAAAGATCGTGACGGCAATTCGCTGACGATCACCGCGACCCCGGCGCGTCACGGCCCGGCCGGCATCGAGCCGCTGTCAGGCGACGTCATCGGCTTCGTGGTGTCGTCGAGCCGGACCGACACAACTTCGGTCTATATCAGCGGCGATACCACCTGGTTCGATGGCGTCGCCGAGGTCGCACGCCGATTCAAGTGCGGCGTGGTGATGCCTTTCGCGGGCGCTGCGCAAACGCGCGGGCCGTTCCATCTCACCATGGACACCAACGACACCATCGAGACCGCACGCGCCTTCCCCGATGCGATGATCGTGCCGGTGCATACGGAGGGCTGGGCCCATTTCCGCCAGAACAGCGAGGATCTGCGCAAGACCTTCGACGCGCTCGGCTTCGGGACGCGGCTGCGATTGCTGGAGCCCGGCGTGCCGACGGTGGTGCAGGCGCCGTAGCTAGCACCACAGCCGTCATTGCGAGCGAAGCGAAGCAATCCAGAATCCCTCCGCAGTGACAGTCTGGATTGCTTCGCTGCGCTCGCAATGACGGAGGCTAATCCTTCCGAAATACGATCGAGGCCATCCAACCCGTCATCAGCGCCATCGCGGCGGTGATGAGGCCGTAGATCAGCCCGTTCTGCCGCGCAGTGGTGGCGACGAACTGCTCGAAGCCGACCTTGACGATCTCGAACGCGGTCTCGGTCTTGCCGACGAACGCGCCGTCGGCAAACAACTTGATCTCGACCTGGTAGGTGCCGATCGGCACCTCCGCCGGCAGTGGAATGCCGGTGCGGAACAGCGTCGGTGTCAGGAACGTCACCGCGCTCGGATCCTCGCGATAGAGCCCGCGCTCGGTGCGCAGGCGAATGAAGGCCGAGCGGAACGCGTCGTTCGGCACCACGTCGGCGTAGTCCCCGCTGACGCGTTGGGTCAGCCGCACGTTGTTGAGCCCGATCTGCTGTCGCCGCGCGACCTCGGGCGAGGTGATCGCCTCGAACGAGCGGTTGGCGAACAGCGCGAGATAACTCGGCACCTCCAGGAACTGACGGTAGTCGGTGTTGATCCAGATCCCGAAGGTGCGCTCCTTGCGCCGCGTCACCATATCGGCGCGCGGGCCCATCACGGTGACGACGAGATCGTAGGTCTTGCGGTCGGCGGGCGTGGTGGCGTCCTTCTCGACCGAGCCGAACAACACCAGCTCCTCGCCGGAATAGTTCGGCGTCACCGTGACACGATGGTTGGAGACCGACACGATCAGCCGCTCGGCGCGTGCGGCGGAGCCGAGCAGCAGGACAAGCAGGACTGCGAGAGCTGCGCGCATCATCCGTTCACCCCCAGCTCGCGGATGGTGAAGAGGTCCTCGGGCCGGATCACCAGCTCGATGGCGAAGCGAACACCGACCGAAAGGATCAAGAGGCCGAGCAGCAGCCGCAGCTGCTCGCCGCGGATCTTCTGGCCGGCGCGGGCGCCGAACTGTGCACCGGTGACGCCGCCGACCATCAGGATCAGCGCCAGCACCGCGTCGACGAGGTGATTGGTCGCCGCGTGCAGCAAGGTCGCAAACAGCATCGTGACCAGCGTCAGGACCATCGACGTGCCGATCACCGTCGAGGTCGGCACCCGCAGCAGATAGATCATGATCGGCACCAGGATGAAGCCGCCGCCGATGCCCATGATGGCGCCGATGAAGCCGATCACGATGCCGACGATCACGACCGGAATCACCGAAAGGTAGATCTTGGAGCGCTTGAACCGCATCTTCAGCGGCAGCCCGTGGATCCAGTTATGCGTGCGCCGTGGCGGCACCGCGCCGCGCCGGGTCCGTAGCAGGGCGCGCAGGCCTTCGGAGAACATCAGGCTGCCGACGGTGGTGAGCAGCACGACGTAGGACAGTGCGATCATCAGATCGAGTTGCCCGAGCGCGCGCAGTTGCGTGAAGGTCCACACCCCGAGCGCCGTCCCGGTCACGCCGCCGCACAACAGGACGCTCGCCAGCGCCGGGTCGATTGCGCGCCGCCGCCAATAGGCGAGGGCTCCGGAAAAGGACGAGGCCGCGATGTGGCTCGCGACGGAAGCGACCGCGACCGCCGGCGTGATGCCGATGAAGATCAAAAGCGGCGTCATCAGGAAGCCGCCGCCGATCCCGAACATGCCGGAGACGAAGCCGACCGCCGCGCCCATCGCCAGCACCAGGAAGACGTTGACCGGAAGATCGGCGATCGGGAGATAGAGCTGCATCGAAGGACCACGCTCCGGCGAAAACGGATCGATTGCCGCGTCCCTCAATAGCCGAATTCGCTGGCGGGAGTGATCAGGAATTTTGGGCGTGGTGAATGGGCGCGGCTAGCGCGCGAGGCAAATGAGACTTGATTGCTACGGAGAAAGTGCGCTCCCTCTCCCGCTTGCGGGGGAGGGTCGGGGAGGGGGTGTCTCCGCAGTAAGACTCCCCAAGAGGACAAAGCCTTCACCCGGCGCTACGCGCCGACCTCTCCCGCAAGCGGGAGAGGTACACCGATCCTGCGGCCCCTTTGGTCTGATCTAATGCTGTGTGCCTCAATGCACCGCTGACGCCGAGCGCTTGCTCGCGACCGGCTTCGGCGCGGGTTTTGCGGCTGCTTGCGGCGCGCTGTCCCAGCCGCCGGCGGGTGTCGCGACATTGACGGCATCATCGGGTTGCGGCTCGGCGCTGAACGTCTGAATCGCGAGCTTGGCGGCCGCGAGCGATTGCGGGTCGAGCCGCTTGGCGACATCGTCGCGCTTGCCGGCGGCATCCGCGTCACCCTGGGCGGCTGCGAGGGTGAACCATTTGTAGGATTCGGCGAGGTTCTGTTCGACACCGATGCCACGGGCATAGAGGATGGCGAGGTTGAACTGGCTGTCGGCGACGCCGCGGTCGGCGGCTTTGCGGAACCACTGCGCCGCGCTCTTGTAATTGGCGCCATGTCCGCCGCCATCGGCGTCGAGCACTGCGAGATTGTGCATCGCCTTGGCGTTGCCGCGCTCGGCCGCCTGTGTGTAGTAGCGGCGGGCGATGTCGGCGTCCTTCTTCACGCCGAGGCCCTTCTCGTAGAGCGTGCCGAGGCGGAAGGTCGCCGGCACCACGCCGGCCTGCGCCGCGCGGTCGTACCATTTGGCGGCTTCGTCGTAATTCGCGGCCACGCCCTTGCCTTCGGCGAAGCGCACGCCGAGCTCGTAGGCCGCGTTCGCATCGCCCTTCATCGCCGCGGTACGCAAGCTCGGGCCGCCGATGCCGTCAGGCAGTTTTTCACTCGGCGGCACCTGGATCATCGCGAGTTTCGCGCGGCTCGTGCCCGACAGCGCGCCGGTGACGTCGCTGGTGACAGGCGGCGGGGCTACGGCGGGCACCGGCGGAATTTCAACCGAGGCCGAATTGCCGGCGGGAGCCGGCGCGGCATTGTTCTGGGATTGGCGCCCGATCGGGGTCGGCGAGGTCATCGACGGCGTCACCTGCTCGGGCGTGGCGGGCTTGTTCTCGACTGGCGGCGCCACCTGCGGCGCGGGTGCGCTCGACGAATTCTCCATTGCCTGCGGCGACGGCGCCGAGCTGCCGCCATCGAGCAGGTTCATCGCCATCTTGAAGGTGCCGAGCACGATCACGACCACGCTTGCGCCGACCAGCAGCGAGCGGATTTTCGAGGTGATGGTCGAACCGCCGTCCTTACCGTTGTCCTTGCCCTTGGAGCGATCGGCCCCTGCCTTGGCGCCGCGGGCCGGCTTTTCCGGCTGTGCGGCGGCGGCCTGGGCAGCGCGGCGCGCGGCCGCGATGAAGCTCGACGACGACACCGGCTCCTTCGGCGCGGCTGGGATTTCGCTGATTGCGCTTTCAGACGCGGCAATGCGCTCCGACGGCGTGGCGACGCGTGCACCCGGCCGGGTGCCCGGCTCGAGCGGATGATCCGGCGGCAATTCGGGCGCAAGCGCGGCCCGCGTGGGCACCGTATGCGGCTCGAGGATTTCGCTGATCGCGCGGGGCGGAACGGGCGGCGCGATCGGCATCGGCGGCGGCGCGGCCGGTGCAGCGGCGTGGAATTCGCGCGGCGCGGCGACGAAGGCGGCTTGCGCCGCCTGCGCGGCGGCGGGATTGGGCAGTTCCGGCTTCGGATCGTATTTCGGCGGCTGTTGCTGCGGCCGCGGCTCGCGCGCCATCGGCGCGGGCTCCATCGGAGCGGCCATCGGCATCGGCTGCGGCGCGGCGGCCGGCGGCGCGGTGCGCACATTGCGCAGATCGCCCTCGATCATCGAGAGACGATCGACGACGTGGCCGAGTGCGTTGTGGACGGCCTCCAGCGAATCCTGGGTGCTGCGGTTGGTCTCGGCCTGGCTGAAGCGGATGTCGGAGAGCTCGCGCTTGACGATATCGACCATTCCGGATTCGGCCGGCGCGGAGCTGCGGCTCTCGGCCAGCGCGGAATAGGTCGCTTGCTGCCGTTCCAGGTGCCGCAGGATGTCGTGCAACCCGTCCTCGACGCGGCTCAAATTGCCGTTGCGCGGATCGGAGGCGGTCTCGATCCGCTCCAGCAGATACGAGACCCGCTGTTCGAGATGAGCGAAGGTCGAAGCCGAATCGTTGCCGACCTGCATGCGGTCGAAACGGTCCGACAGCGCGCGGATCGCACTTTCGAGATGCTCGCTGCTTTCGGATGGCTGAGGCCGCTCGCGCGTTTCCAGCGCGGCGGTGAGCGCCGCGATGCGCTGCTCCAGCACCGCAAAGCTATCGCCGGAGCCGGACGAGCGGGTGACCTGGTCGACCTTGGACGACAGCAGCTGCACGTCGTCCGAGAGCCGTGCCAGCGCTTCGTTGGAGGCGACGTTGGAGACGATGCCGCGCAGCGCCGAGATCGCGCCTTCGAGCTGGCGGACCGTCGAGGGATCGTCATTGGCGCGCAGGATCAGATCGAGCTTGGCGCCGAGATTGCGGATCGCCTCGTCATAGCCGGTGAGCTGCTCGGCCGGCGTCAGCGTGCGCAGCACCTGCTTGATCTCGGACAGCGCGTGCTCGATGCCGGACAGGACCTGCCCGTCGGTGCCGTTGGAACGCGTCTCGTCGATGCGCCGATGCAGCGAGCGAATCTCGTTCTCGATCGATTCGATCGCGCGGCGCGGCATCGCCTCGGTGATGGCGTTGCGGATCTCCGCAAGCTCGCTGCGGAACGTGTTGATCGCCTGCTCGGTATTGTCGGGGCGCTGCAGCGATTCGATCTGGCTCGTGATCTTGAGCAGATGGCGCTCGAGCGCGGAGAAATCCGGCCCCGGCTGCGGTGGCGGCGGGGCGTAGGCAGGCGCGGACGGCGCAGCCATCGGTGTCATGGGGGGCGCGAAAGGCGCTGCCGCAGGCGCGATCGATGGCGCGGCGCGCGGCGGCATCTGCCGCGGCGCAAAGCCGTCGAGCTCGCTCTGGCGTGCGGTGATCTCGGCGACGGCAACGTCGAACGAAGCGGGGCTCAGGGGTGGTGAGTTGCGATAGACCTGCGCTGCAGCGCGCTCCACTGCATCGGCCTGGCGCTGGCGGCTGTCGACGGGAGCGGGGCGCGGCGCCTGTGGCTGCTGCGGTTGGGGCTGCTGCGGCTTTGAGATTTGCGACAGCCGCGCATCGAGGCGCGAGATCGCATCGTTGAGCTGGCGTGCCACGCCCTGCTCGCGCGAGACGTCCGGTCGCGAAGAGTCCTGCCGTGAAGGGTCCTGCCGTGAAGGGTCCTGGCGTGAAGGGTCCTGGCGCGGCGCGGGCTTCGAGATCCGCTCGATCTGCTGGGTGATGGCGTCGAGCCGCTGGTGGATGTCGGCGACTTCGCGGCTTTCCTGACTCGGTGCCTGGCTTGGTGCTTGGCTAGGCATTTGCTGCGGACGCTGGTCGTAAGGTCCGCGAAAGTTTGGCGGGGCAGTTTCGCCGAGCGTTGAGTTCAGCCAATCGTTGAGTGACATGCCGGCGCGATGCGCAGCAGCTTCGGCCCGCTCCCTGACCGATGGATCGATACCGTCAACACTCCACGATACGCGCGAATTCATGACTCTGCCCGGTTCCGACTCCGGCGCCCCACCCGGCGCCTCCAGTCTTCCCTCGCGTGCCGGTTGCAAAGACAATCGGATTTGGCGCGGGTCGTCTGCCTCGAAAACCGACTTTTGTCTGTTACGGTAAATAACGGGTTAAGGAACTCGTTGACGGGGTCTTAAAGTTGGGTGGGGCCTACCAGCCCAAGGAGCAGGTGTGCTCCCTCCCTCGAAGCCGGTCTAGTCCTTGCCCTCGCGCTTGCCTTCCTCCAGCGGCACCACGGTGCCCTTGCCGCTCGTGGCCGACAGGGCCTCGAGCGCCTCTTCGCAGAAATCGGCCACCATCTGCTCGTGCCGGGCACCGAGCTGAAGCAGGAGCAAATTACCGAGGTCGAGCACGCCCGACGCCGCGCCTTCCGGAAATCGCTTCTTGAGGATCCGCTCGTAATTCTCGTGCCGGTCGCGATGGTGCTCCAGCCGGGCCATCAGATCGGCGCGCAGGGGCTCGATGTCGATGCTGTCGAGCGCATGCAGCCGCACCAGGAGGTCGTCCTTGATCGAGGGCGGCGTGCTTGGCCGCGCGGCCCAGTGCCGCAGCGCTGTTCGGCCCTCGGGAGTCAGCGTATAGATCAGTTTATTGGGTTTGCCAGTTTGCACGACCTCGCGGCCCTGGATGTAGCCGCGGTCGCGCAGCTTGGAGAGCTCGCGGTAGATTTGCTGGTGGTCGGCCTTCCAGAAGAAGCCGATCGAGGAGTCGAATGTCTTGGCGAGCTCGTAGCCCGTCATCGGACGTTCCGTCAGGCATGCGAGGATCGCGTCGCCCAGTGCCATTGCGCCAGCTTCCGTTCGAGGTCTCGACCTATTGACTTGACTTTATGCGCATTGGTGCATATGCGTCAATGTGCATATGGAGGGGCGAAGATCGGGGCCAAAGACCCGATCCGAAAACCCAGCGGAATCAACCTCATAGCTACTGTGCATGGGGTTGTTTTCGAGTTTTTTGCCAAGGCCTTTTATCCACGGGAGGCATTCTGACAATGACCGGTCTCGACTCCTGGTACGCCTTCATGAAATCCCACGACGGCAAAGCGCTCTGGGACCTCCTGCATCCCGACGCTGTCTTCGAAAGCCCCGTCGTGCATTCGCCGCAGCGCGGACGCGACATCACCTTCAAATATCTCGCGAGTGCCGAGAAGGTGCTTGGCGGTCCCGGCTTCACCTATGTCGGAGAGTGGACAAGTGAGAGCGGCGCCGTGCTCGAATTCAAGACCCTGATCGACGGCCTCGAGATCAACGGCGTCGACATCATCACCTTCGACGGCGAGGGACGCATCACCCATTTCAAGGTGATGGTGCGGCCGCTCAAGGCGATCAACATGCTGCATCGCCTGATGGCGGAGCAGCTTGCCGCTCAATCATAAAAAATTCCACCACTTCAAATCTATGCCGGGAGAACGCCATGCCGATCTACAAAGCCCCCGTCGAAGACGTGAACTTCCTGCTCAACGACGTCTTCCAGATCGACCGCTATGACAATCTGGCCGGCTTCTCCGACGCGTCGAGCGACGTGCGCGAAGCCATTTTGGGCGAAGCCGCAAAGCTCGCCGAAGAGGTGCTCCAGCCGCTCAATCGTGTGGGCGATCTCGAAGGCTGCAAGCGCGCCGATGACGGCAGCGTCACCACGCCGAAGGGCTTCAAGGACGCGTTCAAGCAGGTCGCCGAGGGCGGCTGGCTCGGCTTGTCGGCCCCGACCGAGTTCGGCGGCCAGGGTCTGCCGGTGACGCTGAGCCAGGCGGTCAACGAATTCCAGATCTCCGCCAACATGGCCTTCTCGATGTATGGCGGCCTCACCATGGGCGCGACAGCGGCGCTGATCGTCCACGGCACGCCCGAGCAGAAGCAGACCTACGTGCCGAAGATGGTGGCGGGCGAGTGGACCGGCACCATGAACCTGACCGAGCCGCATTGCGGCACCGACCTCGGCATGCTCCGCACCAAGGCGGTGCGACAGGCCGACGGCAGCTTCAAGATTACCGGCACCAAGATCTTCATTTCGGCCGGCGAGCATGACCTCGCGCCCAACATCATCCACCTCGTGCTTGCCCGCATCGAGGGCGCGCCGGCCGGCATCAAGGGCGTGTCGCTGTTCGTGGTGCCGAAATTCATGGTCAACGCCGACGGTTCGGTGGGCACACGCAACGGCGTGGTCTGCGGCTCGATCGAGCACAAGATGGGCATTCACGGCAATTCCACCTGCGTGATGAACTACGACAACGCCATCGGCTGGCTGATCGGCGAAGAGAACAAGGGCATGCAGGGCATGTTCGTGATGATGAACGAGGCCCGCCTCGGCGTCGCCGTGCAGGGTCTCGCGCAGTCGGAAGTGGCCTATCAGAACGCCGTCGCCTATGCGCGGGATCGCATCCAGGGCCGTTCGCTCACCGGCGTCAAGGCGCCGGACAAGCCGGCCGATCCGATCATCGTGCATCCCGACGTACGCCGCACGCTGCTGTCGATCCGCTCTTTCAACGAGGCTGCGCGCGCCTTCGTGATGTGGACCGCGCTGAAGAGCGACGTCGCCCACCGCTCCGAGGACCCCAAGGACCGCCAGGCCGCCGACGATCACATGGGCCTGATGACGCCGGTCCTGAAAGGCTTCCTGACCGATTACGGCTTCGCCAACGCGGTGCAGGCGCAGCAGATGTATGGCGGCCACGGTTACATCGCCGAGCAGGGCATGGAGCAATTCGTGCGCGATGCCCGTATCGCCATGATTTATGAAGGCGCCAACGGCATCCAGGCGCTCGACCTCGTCGGCCGCAAGCTGCCGCGCGACGGCGGCCGCGCCATCATGGCGTTCTTCGGCGAGGTCATGGCCTTCGCCAAGGAGAACGGCGGCGACGAGGCGATGAAGCCCTTCATCACCCCGCTCTCGGCTTCGCTCGGCCATCTCCAGCAGGCCACCACCTGGCTGATGCAGAACGCGATGGCGAAGCCCGACAATGCCGGCGCCGCCGCGACCGATTACCTGAATCTCTTCGGCTTCGTCGCTCTCGGCTACATGTGGGCGAAGATGGCGAAGGTGTCGCAGGTGAAGATTGCCGAGAGCGGGGCAACCCCCTATCTCTCGACCAAGCTCGTCACCGGCCGCTTCTTCATGGAGCGGATGCTTCCGGAGACCGCCGCCAATCTTGCGCGCATCCAGGCCGGCTGTGCCACCATCATGGAACTGCCCGCGGAAGCGTTCTGAGGATTTCCGCCCCACGAATGATAGCGACCGCGGCGGTCGTAACCAATAACCGCAATCAGGAGGCTCCCATGGCAGATGCCTATATTTACGACCACGTCCGCACCCCGCGCGGCCGCGGCAAGGCGGACGGCGCGCTGCACGAAGTCACCGCGCTCGCGCTTGCGACGGTGCCGCTGAAGGCGCTGAAGGACCGCAATAACCTGCCAAAAGATTCCGTCGATGATGTCATTCTCGGTGTGGTCGATCCGGTCGGCGAAGCCGGCTCCGACATCGCGCGCTTTGCGGCGCTGAAGGCGGGCTTCGGCGAGGCCGTGCCCGGCGTGCAGATCAGCCGCTTCTGTGCCTCCGGCTTGGACGCCGTGAATTTTGCCGCGGCCCAGGTGATGAGCGGGCAGCATGAACTCGTGATCGGCGGCGGCGCGGAATCCATGAGCCGCGTCGGCATCGGCGCCTCCGGCGGCGCCTGGCCGATGGATCCATCGATGGCGGTGCCCTCATACTTCATGCCGCAGGGCGTCTCGGCCGATTTGATCGCCACCAAATACGGTTTCTCGCGCGACGACGTCGACGCCTATGCGGTGCAGAGCCAGCAGCGTGCGGCGAAGTCCTGGGAAGAAGGCCGCTTCGACAAGTCGATCGTCGCGGTGAAGGACATCAACGGCCTCACCATCCTCGCCAAGGACGAGCATATGCGTCCCTCGACGACGATGCAGTCGCTGGCGCAGCTGCAGCCGGCGTTCACGATGATGGCGCAGATGGGCGGCTTCGACGGCGTCGCGGTGCAGTCGCACCCGGAGATCGAGCGCGTCAATTACGTGCACCACGCCGGCAATTCGTCGGGCATCGTCGATGGTGCCGGCGCGGTTCTGCTCGGCAGCAAGGACGCCGGCGGCAAATACGGCCTGAAGCCGCGTGCGAAAATCCGCGCCTTCGCCAATGTCGGCTCCGAGCCGGCGATGATGCTGACCGGTCCGGTCGACGTCACCGAAAAGCTGTTCGCACGCTCCGGCATGAAGAAGTCGGATATCGACCTGTTCGAGCTCAACGAGGCCTTCGCCTCCGTGGTGCTGCGCTACATCCAGGCCTTCGACATCGACAACGCCAAGATCAACGTCAATGGCGGTGCGATCGCGCTCGGCCATCCGCTCGGTGCGACCGGTGCGATGATCCTCGGCACCGTGCTCGACGAGCTCGAGCGCACCAACAAGGCGACCGCGCTGGTGACGTTGTGCATCGGCGGCGGCATGGGCACCGCGACCATCATCGAGCGCGTCTAAGGATAGGGAGCGACCAACATGGCTTACAAGAATTTCAAGGTTGAGACCGATTCCGACGGCATCGCGCTCGTCACCTGGGATATCCCGGGCCGTTCGATGAACGTGCTCGACGAGACCTCGACCAGCGAGCTGGACGCGATCGTCAAGGAAACCACGGCTGACGCCGCGGTGAAGGGCGTCGTCATCACCTCTGCGAAAGAGGCGTTCTGCGCCGGTGCGGACCTGTCCATGCTCGAAGGCATGAACCAGGCCTACGCAAAACTGTTCAAGGAGCAGGGCGAGACCGCCGCAAACCAGATGCTGTTCGACCAGAGCCGGCGCTTTTCGCTGGTGCTGCGCGGAATCGAGACCTCCGGCAAGCCGTGGGCGGCGGCGATCAACGGCCTCGCGCTCGGCGGCGGCTTCGAGATCACGCTGTGCTGCCACTATCGCGTGGCCGCGGAGAATCCCAAGACCCGCCTCGGCCTGCCCGAGGTCAAGGTCGGCCTGTTCCCCGGCGCCGGCGGCACGCAGCGCGTGCCGCGCCTGGTGCCGCCGCAGGACGCGATGACGATCCTGCTCAAGGGCGATCCTGTCACGGTTGAGAAGGCCAAGGCGCTCAATCTGATCCATGCCATCGTTCCCGCCGCCGATCTCGTCAAGGCGGCGAAGGATTGGATCAAGGGCGGAGGCAAGGCTGTTGCGCCCTGGGACGAGAAGGGTTTCAAGCTCCCCGCCGGTCCCGTGTTCTCCAAGGCCGGCATGATGATGTTCCCGGCCGGCAACGCGATCTATCGCCGCGAGACCTACGACAATTATCCGGCCGCGCGCGCGATCATGAGCTGCGTCTATGAAGGCCTGCAGCTGCCGATCGACGCCGCGCTGCGGGTGGAGTCACGCTACTTCACCTCGGTGCTGCGCTCGAAGGAAGCGGCCGCGATGATCCGCAGCCTGTTCCTGTCGATGCAGGAATTGAACAAGGGCGCGCGCCGTCCGAAGGATGTGCCGCCGACCAAGGTGAAGAAGATCGCCGTGATCGGCGCCGGCTTCATGGGCGCGAGCGTCGGCTATGTCTCGGCCCGTGCCGGCCTCGATGTCGTCCTGATCGATCGCGATCAGGAGAGCGCCGACAAGGGCAAGGCGCATGCGCAAAAGGTGATCGAGGAGCAGATCAAGAAGGGACGCGCCAAGCCTTCTGATGCAGAAGCGCTGCTCGCCCGCATCACGCCGACAGCCGACTATGCGGCGTTGAAGGACGTCGACCTCGTCATCGAGGCCGTGTTCGAGGACCGCAAGGTCAAGGCTGATACCTTTGCCAAGGCGCAGGAGCATATGAAGCCGGACGTGATCTTCGCGTCCAATACTTCGACGCTTCCGATCACCTCGCTGGCCGAGAGCTTCAAGGACCAGGGCAGGTTCGTCGGCATCCACTTCTTCTCGCCGGTCGAGAAGATGATGCTGGTCGAGATCATCCAGGGCAAGAACACCGGCGATCTCGCGATCGCGACTGCGCTCGACTACGTCCGGCAGATCGGCAAGACGCCGATCGTCGTCAACGACAGCCGCGGCTTCTTCGCCAATCGCTGCGTCGGCCGCTACGTCGCCGAAGGCAACGAGATGTTCCTGGAAGGCGTGCCGCCGGCGATGATCGAGAACTGCGCCAAGATGGCCGGCATGCCGGTCGGCCCGCTCTCGCTCTCCGACGAAGTCGCGCTCGACCTCGGCCTCAAGATCATGAAGGCGACGGAAGCCGACCTCGGTCCCAACGCCATCAATCCCGATCAGAAGAAGCTGATGGTGGAGATGGTCGAGAAGCAGGGCCGTCTCGGCCGCAAGAACAGCAAGGGGTTTTACGACTACCCCGAGAAGGGCAAGGGCCAGAAGAGCCTGTGGCCGGGTCTCTCGGCGCTGCAGCCGAAGCAGCTCGACCCCGATACGCTCGACATTGAAGAGTTGAAGCAGCGCTTCCTGGTGGTGCAGGCGGTGGAAGCCGCGCGCACGGTGGAGGATCACGTCATAACCGATCCGCGCGAGGCCGATGTCGGCTCGATCCTCGGCTTCGGCTTCGCGCCGTTCACCGGTGGCACCCTGTCCTACATCGACTTCATGGGCCCGAAGACCTTCGTCGAGCTTTGCCACAAGCTGGAGGCGAAATACGGCTCGCGCTTCACCCCGCCGAAACTCCTCGAGGAGATGGCCGCGAAGGGAGAAACCTTTTACGGCCGCTTTGCCCCGAAGAAAGCGGCGGCGTAATTCTCTGAACCCGTAGCCAGGATGAAAAATACGAAAGGCCGGATTTTCGATCCGGCCTTTCGCATTTGCGCCTCAGGCGGCCGGAATCAGCCCTTCCTTCTTCATCGCTTCCTGCACCTGCGGCCGCGCCGCGACGCGGGTCTTGTACGCGACAAGGTTCGGCATCGCCGAGAGGTCGAACTTCATCCGGTCGCCCCAGGTCAGCATCGTGAAGAGATAGCCGTCAGCCACCGTGAACTGCTTGCCCATGAGGTAATCGCGGCCGGCGAGCTGGCTGTCGATGTATTTCAGCTTGCCCATGACGCGATCCCTGAAGAACGCCTTGGCCTCGTCGTTCAGCGCCGGCGCGAACATCGGGCCGAAGCTCTTGTGGACCTCCGAGGTGAGGAAGTTCAGCCATTCGAGCAGCTTGTAGCGCTCGGAGCTGCCGTGGGCCGGCGCCAGCGCCTTGGCTGAGGCCTGATCGGCGATGATCTGGACAATCACCGGGCCTTCGGTCACGATCTCTCCGCTATCGAGACCCAGCGCAGGGACCTGGCCCTTGGGGTTCAGCTTCAGATAATCCTCACCATTTTCGAGCTTCTTCGCCCGGATATCGACCTTGACCAGCTCATACGGCAGGCCGGCTTCCAGGAGCGCGATGTGGGGGGATAGCGAGCAGGCACCGGGCGAATAGTACAATTTCATGGAATTTTCTCCTCTTGTTGCTTGGTTCAGGCGAAAGAACGACTACATGCATCTGCTTGAAATAGTCAAGATTGATGCATGTGCATCAAATAGCGTAAGAGACGGGCGACGAGCTTGAGCGGGACCATGAAACGCAAACCATCGACCGAGGCGACTTCCGCCTGGATCCGCCTGATGCGGGTACAGAGCCGCGTGCTCGATTGCGTCGAGCAGGACCTGAAGAAGGCGGGGTTCCCGCCGCTGGCATGGTACGATGCCCTGCTCGAATTGTCGCGGGCGCCTTCGGGGGAGCTGCGCCCGGTCGAACTCGAACGGCAGATGCTGATCCCGCAATATTCGACATCGCGGCTGATTGACCGTCTGGTCGACGAAGGCCTCGCCTCGCGGCGTGAATGCAAGATCGACAAGCGCGGCCAGTTCGTGGAGATCAGCGAAGCCGGCCGCGAGTTGCAGAAGCGGATGTGGGGCGCCTATTCGGCCGCAATCGAGAAATATGTCGGTTCGAAACTGTCCGACGCGGATGCCGTCAAGCTCAGCGGTCTGCTCGACCGCCTGGGCTGCTCGTGCGGCGAGATGAAACTGCCGCCGGTCGTCCACGCCAACGAAACCACGCCGTCGCGATGAGCGCGCGGCACACCAGCTCGTCCGTGCACCCGATGGGTGCGCGGACCGTCCCCGTCACCCGCGCGCCTTCTGTCGAAGCGCCCTTTTAATTAGAGTTTGATATGGCGCGAGACCAGATCGATATGACGCCGCTGCAATCACGTGACGAGCTCGTCACGTGGTTCGAGGAAGGCTGCAAGGACCCGTCCGAATTCCGCATGGGCACCGAGCACGAGAAGACGCCGTTCACGCTCGAAGGCCACCGCCCGGTGCCCTACGAAGGCGCGCGCGGTATCGGTGCGCTGCTCGAAGGCATGAAGCTCCTGCTTGGCTGGGAGCCGATCATGGAGAAGGGCAACATCATCGGCCTCTACGACGTCACCGGCGGCGGCGCGATCTCGCTCGAGCCCGGCGGACAGTTCGAGCTCTCCGGTGCGCCGGTCGAGAACGTGCACCAGACCCAGAGCGAGCTGATGGCGCATCTGGCGCAGGTGCGCGAGATCGCAACGCCGCTCGGCATCGGCTTCCTCGGGCTCGGCATGACGCCGTCCTGGTCGCGCGCCGACATCCCGGTGATGCCCAAGGGCCGCTACAAGATCATGACCAATTACATGCCGAAGGTCGGCCAATACGGCCTCGACATGATGTACCGGACCTGCACGGTACAGACCAATCTCGACTTTTCCTCCGAAGCCGACATGGTCAAGAAGCTGCGTGTCTCGCTCGCGCTCCAGCCGGTCGCAACCGCCTTGTTCGCCAATTCGCCGTTTACCGAGGGCAAGCCGAACGGCTTCCTCTCCTTCCGGTCCGAGATCTGGCGCGACACCGACAATGCGCGTTCGGGCATGATGCCGTGGGCGTTCGAGGACGGCATGGGCTTCGAGCGCTATGTCGACTACGCGCTCGACGTACCCATGTACTTCGTCAAGCGCGACGAGGATTACATCGACGTCTCCGGCTCTTCGTTCCGCGCCTTCTTCGATGGCCGCAACAACAATTTGCCCGGGGAACGTCCGACGTTGTCGGACTGGGCCAACCATCTTTCGACGATCTTCCCGGAGGTGCGGCTCAAGCGCTATCTCGAGATGCGCGGCTCCGACGGTGGCCCGTGGGGCCGTCTGCCGGCGTTATCGGCGTTCTGGGCGGGGCTGCTCTACGACGACGTGTCGCTCGATGCCGCCTGGGACCTTGTGAAGCACTGGACCGCGCATGAGCGTCAGGGCCTGCGCGACGACGTGCCGCGCTTCGGCTTCAAGTCGCGGATCAAGGACCGCTATCTGTTCGAGATCGCCAAGGAATGCCTCGTTCTGGCACATGCCGGCCTGCGCCGGCGCGGCCGGATCGATCAGCTCGGCCGCGACGAGACCCGGCATCTGGAGCCGCTCGATCGCATCATCGATTCCGGCCGCACGCCGGCCGAGGAGATGCTCGAGAAGTTCAACGGTCCCTGGAACGGCTCGGTGGAACCAGCCTACGCGGAATACGCGTTCTAGACGTGGGGACAGCAGGGCCAACGATCAGGACCCGAGCCGTTCATCGCCCATACAGGTTTGCGGCGATCAAATGACCGCCTGAAAAACCTGAGCGTCGTCAATAACCCGAAAGCTGTTTCGATGGGGAAGGGCCGCCTGGCCGTCATGGCGAGCGTCCTGGCAAGCGTCGTGGCATGTGCCGCGCTGCTTTCGCTCGTGTTTGCGAGCTGGCCTGTGCGCGCCCAGACGGCGTTCGATCGGCCCGGCGGAGACTATTTCAGCACGCCGGTCACGTCAGGTGATCCCGAGGATTGCGCGCTGCTATGCGAGCGCGACCGCCGCTGCCGCTCCTGGAGCTTCAGCTATCCCGACGTCGAAGGCGGCTCGGCGGTCTGCTGGCTCAAGAACGCGGTGCCGGCGCGCGTGCCGGAAAGCTGCTGCATCTCCGGTGTGCGTGGCGCCGGCGTGATCGAGCCGCGCGTCGCAGGCGTGGAGACCTCGATCGACCGTCCCGGCGGCGATTTGCGCAATTTCGAGATCAAGGCCGGCGAAGGCGGAGAGGCCTGCAAGGCCGCCTGCACCGCCGACAACAAATGCCGCGCCTTCACCTATGCACGCCCCGGCTACACCGGACGCGAGGCGCGCTGCTTCCTGAAAAAGGAAATCAAGCCGCCGCGCCGGAAGGCGGGGTTTACGTCGGGCGTGGTGCGGTAGGAAGGCTGCCGCAGGGTGGGCAAAGGCGCACGAAGCCCCGCGCCCACCATCTCTCTGCAACCATGTTTGGTCGTGGGGCACGCTTGGCTTTGCCCACTTACGGCATCTCACTCCGCCTCAATCACCGTGATCTCCGGCCACAGCGCCTTCCATCGCGCCGCTTTCGCCGTGTAGTTCGCCGGGGAAAAATTCAGGCCCGGATTGGGTCGCACGATCAGTCTTTCGACGTCGTCGAATCCGTGCGGCGCGTAGACCTCGTAGCGGTCACCTGCGCGCCTCACTCCGACTTGCGTGTTCTGCGTGAGGAAGCGGTCGATGCCATCGGTCGCGCGCGTCAGCGGCGGGTAGGGCAGGCCGTGCTTGTCGGGATACCACAGGTGCACGCGCGCCTGGTTGCGGATCTCGACCTTGGCGCCGAGATGCCCAAGCCTACCATGCAGCTTACGGATCACCGTGTCCTCCGCCTCCCATGAAGTATCAGGGTCGAAATAGAACGCGTCGTAATCGGAGATGCCGTGATCGATCGCGCGGTTTGTAAGTACGTTCCAGACCGTCTGCGCCAGGCACCCTGCGACCAGCCACGCATCCGGCAGCGCGAGCCGCGCCAGCTCGTCGATGATTGCAGCGTTGACCGGATTTCTCAGCGCGAGCGCGAGGAATTCGTCACGGTTCATCGCGAGCGGGGAGACTTCTGCTCAATGCACGGCGGTGAAAAACCGCGCCATGCGAAATCCGGACAGCCAGGTCCACACCGGCTGACCGCGGATGCCGAGATCCCAGGATCCGAGCACGGCATCGGCACGGCCGACCAGATTGTCGATCGGCAACAGGCCGACGCCGCCGGAGCGCAAGGGCACGCGGCTGTCGGCGGAATTGTCGCGGTTGTCGCCGAGCACGAAGAGATGGCCTGCCGGCACCGTCACTTCCTGCGTGTTGTCGAGCGGACCGTTGTCGCGCATCTTGAAGATCAGATGCGAGACGCCGTTCGGCAGCGTCTCGACATAGCGATAGGCGGGCTCGCTGCCGCCATTGTCGTCCTCGGCGGCGCCGACGCCGTCCGGCTTCAGCTCGGCGGGACGGTCATTGACGAAGAGCTGGCCCTGCCGCAACTGGATGCGGTCGCCGGGCAGACCCACGACCCGCTTGACCCAGGCCTGCGAGCGGTCGCCGGGCCAGCGGAACACGACGACGTCGCCCTGCTTTGGCGTTTCCGCGAAGACGCGGCCGCTCTCGGGCAGGTTGATCTGGATCGGCAGCGACGAGGTGCCGTAGCCGTAGGGGAATTTCGAGGCGATCAAGGCGTCGCCGATCAACAATGTCGGCTCCATCGAGCCCGACGGCACGTAGAACGGCTCGGCCAGCGCGCCCTTTGCGATGAACACCGCGGCGACGATGCCGGCGAGCTGCGCGAGCTGGCCGGCCCAGCCGCTGCTCTTCCGCTTCGTGGTGACAGTTACCTTCTCGACACTCATCCGCCCGTTCCACCCACCGTAATGCGTTCCATCAGAAGCGATGGCTGGCCGACGCCGACCGGCACGCCCTGGCCGTTCTTGCCACAGGTGCCGATGCCGGTATCGAGCGCGAGATCGTTGCCGATCATGCGAATGCGATGCAGGTCGGTCGGCCCGTTGCCGATCAGCATGGCGCCCTTCAAGGGCGCACCGATCTTGCCGTTTTCGATCTTGTAGGCCTCGGTGCACTGAAACACGTATTTGCCCGAGGTGATGTCGACCTGACCGCCGCCGAAATTCGCGGCGAAGACGCCGTTCTTCACCGAGGCGAGAATCTCGGCCGGATCGCGGTCGCCCGCGAGCATGTAGGTGTTGGTCATGCGCGGCATCGGCACATGGGCATAGCCCTGGCGACGGCCGTTGCCGGTCGGCTTCATGTTCATCAGGCGCGCGTTCTGGCGGTCCTGCATGTAGCCGACCAGCACGCCGTCCTCGATCAGCACGGTGCGGTTGGTCGGCGTGCCCTCGTCGTCGATCGACAGCGAGCCGCGGCGCGAGGCAATGGTGCCGTCGTCGACCACGGTGACGCCTTTGGCCGCGACCTGCTGGCCCATCAGGCCCGCAAACGCAGACGTCTTCTTGCGGTTGAAGTCGCCCTCGAGGCCATGGCCGACCGCTTCATGCAGCATCACGCCGGGCCAGCCGGCTCCGAGCACGACGTCCATCTCGCCGGCGGGGGCGGGAATCGATTCCAGATTGACGAGGGCCTCGCGCAGCGCGCCGTCGGCGGCGTCACGCCAGTTCTTGCTCTCGATGAATTCGGCGTAGCCGGCGCGGCCGCCATAACCCTTGCTGCCGCTCTCCTGGCGGTCGCCCTGGCCGGCGACGACGGAGACGTTGACGCGCACCAGCGGGCGGATGTCACGATAGCTTTCGCCGTCGGGCCGCAGGATCTCGACCACCTGCCAGGTCGCGCCCAGACTGACGCTGACCTGCCGTACCCGCGGATCCTTGTCGCGCAGATAGGCGTCGATCTCGGCAAGCAGTTTTACCTTGGTCTCGAAGCCGGGGGCATCGAGCGGATTGTCGTCACTATAAAGCCGCACGTTGGTATGCGCTGGAGGCGCTGCGAAGCTCCCGGAATAACCGCCGCGCACGGCCGCGACCGCGTCCGCAGCGCGAATCAGCGCCGGCAGCGAAACGTCGGAGGAATGCGCATAGCCGACCGCGTCGTCCTTGACGGCGCGCAGCCCAAAGCCCTGCGAGGTGTCGTAGGTCGCCTGCTTCAGCCGCCCGTTGTCGAACATCAGCGCTTCGGTCTGGCTATATTCCAGGAACAATTCGCCGTCGTCGGCGCCGGCAAGCCCGCGCGCGAGCTCGTTGCGAACCTGGTCGCGGTCGAGATTGGCGCGGTCGAGCAGGGAGGTTGTGGCAGGGTTGGTCATGCGTCCGTCCATTATCGGGGGATGTGAGGCAAGATAATGGTTTCCCGGCAGTTCCGCGAGGGGCTTGGCCGTCACATTACGGAAACGATAGGATTGGGCTGGAAGCAAGGGGCCCTGACGCTGATACAGATCGATGCTATGCTGCTTTCATGAATTACCGAGACATCATCTCGATTGAGCCTGGCAAGCGTGGGGGGCGACCCTGCATCCGCCACATGCGGATCGCTGTGGCAGATGTGCTCGGCTGGCTGGCTGCTGGTCAGACCCACGCTCAAATCCTCGACGACTTCCCCGAATTGACCGAGGACGATATCCGCGCCTGCCTGGCCTATGCCGCCGACCGCGAGAGGCGATTGGTGACCGCACCGATATGAGGCTGCTGTTCGATCAGAACCTCAGCTTTATGCTTTGCCAGATGATCGCCGATCTTTTTCCAGATTCCAGCCACGTCCGGTCTCACGGACTATCGGAAGCTGCGGACCGTGCGCTTTGGGAGTTTGCGAAGGCAAATGGCCTCGCGATTGTGACCCAGGACGTCGATTTTGCCGACATGGCAAGCTTGTTGGGGTCTCCGCCAAAGGTGATCTGGCTGCGGACCGGCAATCAAACCACGGCGGCAATCGCGGCTCTGTTTCGCCGACATGCGCAGACGATCGAATCCTTCGAGAGCGACAACGGCACAGCCTGCCTTGAGATTTACTAGACGAGGCCGTCCCAGCCGCCTATGGCAGCTTGTCGTAGCCCTCGCCGAGCCCGTTCAGGCTGAGCGGGAAGCCGATGCCTTCTTCCGGGGTTTCGAAGATGATGAAGGTCGCGGTCTTGGCGGTGCGGAGCTGGCCGAGCAGCTTGTCGTCCATGACGACCTCGGCGACGCAGCCATTGGGCAGGCAGCGGACAAAGCCGGCACGGCCGACGTCCTGGTTGTCGAGCTTGAGGCCGAGGCCGGAGGGCAGGAGAACGCCAAGGGGAGCGACGACCCGCATCAGGCGGCTTTTCTGGTCGGCGGTCTTGAGCACGATCACGGTCAGGCCGGCATTGGAGCGGTCTTCGGCCACCACGCTCTGGATCAGGGCGCATTGCTCGGATTGGGCGCCCGGCGGGGTGTCGCATCGAATCTGCCAGTCGCCGTGGACGGAGCGCACCGCGCCCTGCGCATGGGCGAGGCCCGGGAACGCCAGGACGACGACAGCAGCCAGCAGGGCAGCCAGCTTCGTGAGGCCGCTAGCCTGCCTTGTCGCCGGCCTTGCCATGCATCTCGAAAACCCCATCGGGTCGGTCCCTCTGCTCGCCTGGGTCGCTCGCACCTGGCGGACTGATACGGGAATGACGGCGTCTTGAAGGCGATTCGCAAGCAAATTCCACGCCGCCACGGCCGCCGTCGCCCGCACGAATCAGGTTCCGGTGCGGCTGTCTGCCAGTGCCTAACGCGGGCAATTCCGCTGTCAAGCCGCAGCATCCCGGGAAACGGTATTTTTGTCTGATGTTACTAGGAAATATCTTGCGGGTGATGGCTGACAGACCGGGCTTAAGACTGCATTGCGATAGATCAAGAATTATGGTTTGAGAGGCTTGATTTCGGCGTTCTAGCGATCCGGCCCCAGTTCCTCTTAGAGGTATTCTTGCGCGGCGGTTTGTCAGACGGGCGGATCGAATAATGCGTTTCCCGAAAATTAGGGGAATGCACTTGGGGTGATTTCGTTAGGGGAGCGCGAACGGCATGAAGTTGTCGATGGGCCCGGTGGGCCGGCACTTGCTGGGATTGGCCGTGGCGGGTCTGACGCTGGCGACGAGCGGCGCGGCATTCGCCGAACTCGGGCAACCGGCGCCGTGGGAGTGGACGCTTCAGCGGTCCGCTTCCCCGGTGATGGACAATATTGTCTGGTTCCACAATTTCCTGTTCGTGCTGATCACTGTGATCACACTGTTCGTTCTGGCGCTGCTCGTGATCGTAGTCGTCAAGTTCAACTCGAAGGCCAATCCGGTGCCGTCGCGGACCACGCACAACACGCTGATCGAGGTGGCGTGGACGCTCGTTCCGGTGCTGATCCTGGTTGGTATCTCGGTGCCGTCGTTCCGCTTGCTGTTCCTGGAGCTCGACGTGCCGAAGGCGGATATCACCATCAAGGCGACCGGCAAGCAGTGGTACTGGTCCTACGCCTATCCTGATAACGGCAAGTTCGAGTTCGACTCGCTGTTGGCCCAGGACAAGCAGCCCCGGCTGCTCGGTGTCGACAATGAGATGGTGGTGCCGGTCAACAAGGTGATTCGTGTCCAGGTCACCGGCGCTGATGTCATCCACGCCTTCGCGATGCCGGCTTTCGGCGTCAAGATCGACGCCATTCCGGGACGGCTGAACGAGACCTGGTTCAAGGCCACCAAGACCGGCATGTTCTACGGCCAGTGCTCGGAGCTGTGCGGCAAGGACCACGCCTTCATGCCGATCGCGATTCGCGTCGTGGAGGACCAGGAGTTCGCCTCCTGGGTTGAGACGGCGAAGAAGAAATTTGCGAGCGGCGGCACCAGCACCTACGCCTCCACGGCCGGCCCGACGCAGTAAGCGCCGGGCGAGGGGCTCGAGGGACTGAAAGCGACATAAAGGCGGGACCTCCAAAGGGTCCGATCGGGACGCAAGGCAGGATTTGAAAATGGCAACGAGCGCAGCGGCACACGGCGATCACGCGCAAGACCACGGACATGACGAGCACGCCCATCCGACTGGATGGCGGCGCTACGTCTATTCGACCAACCACAAGGACATCGGCACGATGTACCTGATCTTCGCGGTCATCGCCGGCATCATCGGTGCCGCGATGTCGATCGCGATCCGTGCCGAGCTGATGTATCCGGGCGTGCAGATCTTCCACGAGACGCACACCTACAATGTGTTCGTGACCTCTCACGGCCTGATCATGATCTTCTTCATGGTCATGCCCGCGATGATCGGCGGCTTCGGCAACTGGTTCGTGCCGCTGATGATCGGCGCGCCCGACATGGCGTTCCCGCGCATGAACAACATCTCGTTCTGGCTGCTGCCGGCCTCGTTCGCGCTGCTGCTGATGTCGACCTTCGTCGAGGGCGAGCCGGGTGCCAACGGCGTCGGCGCGGGCTGGACGATGTATGCGCCGCTGTCGACCTCGGGCCATCCGGGGCCGGCCGTCGACTTCGCGATCCTGTCGATCCATCTTGCCGGTGCCTCCTCGATCCTCGGTGCCATCAACTTCATCACCACCATCTTCAACATGCGCGCGCCGGGCATGACCCTGCACAAGATGCCGCTGTTCGTGTGGTCGATCCTGGTGACGGTGTTCCTGCTGCTGTTGTCGCTGCCGGTGCTCGCCGGTGCCATCACCATGCTGCTCACCGACCGCAATTTCGGGACGACATTCTTCAACCCCGAAGGCGGCGGCGACCCCGTGCTGTTCCAGCATCTGTTCTGGTTCTTCGGCCACCCCGAAGTGTACATCCTGATCCTGCCGGCTTTCGGCATGGTCAGCCAGATCGTCTCGACCTTCTCGCGCAAGCCCGTGTTCGGCTATCTCGGCATGGCCTACGCCATGGTCGCGATCGGCGGCATCGGCTTCGTGGTGTGGGCGCACCACATGTACACGGTCGGCATGTCCTCGGCGACGCAGGCCTATTTCGTCGCTGCCACGATGGTCATCGCGGTTCCGACCGGCGTGAAGATCTTCTCGTGGATCGCCACGATGTGGGGCGGCTCGATCGAGTTCCGCGCCCCGATGATCTGGGCGGTGGGATTCATCTTCCTGTTCACCGTCGGCGGCGTCACCGGCGTCGTGCTGGCGAATGCCGGCGTCGACCGCGTGCTGCAGGAGACCTACTACGTCGTCGCGCATTTCCACTACGTGCTGTCGCTCGGCGCCGTGTTCGGGATCTTTGCCGGCTGGTACTACTGGTTCCCCAAGATGTCGGGCTACATGTACAACGAGACGCTGGCCAAGGCTCACTTCTGGGTCACCTTCATCGGCGTCAACCTGGTGTTCTTCCCGCAGCACTTTCTCGGCCTGTCGGGCATGCCGCGCCGCTACGTCGACTATCCCGACGCGTTCGCGGGCTGGAACCTGGTCTCGTCGCTCGGCTCCTACATCTCCGGCTTCGGCGTGCTGATCTTCCTCTATTGCGTGATCGACGCCTTCGCGAAAAAGGTGCCGGCTGGCGACAATCCGTGGGGTGCCGGTGCGACCACGCTGGAATGGACGCTGCCCTCGCCGCCGCCGTTCCACCAGTTCGAAGTGCTGCCCCGCGTGCAGTAATCAATCTCCCGCGGCGCCCGTGACGGGCGCCGCGGCTCTACAACAAAGCGAGTCAAACTAAGTGTCCGTCCTCGACCACAACGCCGTCGACATCAATCCCCGCATCTCCGAAGCGGAGGTTGGCGACTACATCGCGCTCTTGAAGCCGCGCGTGATGTCGCTGGTGATCTTCACCGCGCTGGTCGGAATGGCGCTGGCACCCGGGCATTTCCACCCGGTGCTGGCCTTCACCTCGCTGCTCTGCATCGCCGTCGGTGCCGGCGCCTCCGGCGCGCTCAACATGGCGCTGGAAGGCGACATCGACGCCAAGATGTCGCGCACGGCGAACCGGCCGATTCCGCGCGGCCGTATCACCCGTCCCGAGGCGATGACCTTCGGCATGACGCTCGCCTTCTTCTCGGTGATGACGCTCGGCATCCTGGTCAACTGGATCGCGGGCGCGCTGCTCGCCTTCACCATCTTCTTCTACGTCGTGATCTACACGATCGGCCTGAAGCGCCGGACCGCGCAGAACATCGTGATCGGCGGTGCCGCCGGCGCGCTGCCGCCGGTGGTGGCCTGGGCCGCGGTCACAGGCACGGTCGACGTCGAGCCGCTGCTGCTGTTCGTCATCATCTTCTTCTGGACGCCGCCGCACTTCTGGGCGCTGGCGCTGTTCCGCTCCGACGATTACGCGCGTGCCGGCATCCCGATGCTGCCCAATGTCGCCGGCCCCGACGCGACGCGGCTTCAGATCCTGCTCTACACCATCGTGCTGATCGCGGTCGCCGCTGCGCCGTGGGCGCTCGGCTATTTTGACGCCATTTACGGCATCGTCTCGCTGATCCTCGGCGCCGGCATGCTGGCGTTCGCCATCAACGTCTATATCCGCCGCGAGCGCAGCCAATCGTTGCGGGCGACGCGAAAGCTGTTTGCGTTCTCCATCCTTTATCTGTTCGCGCTGTTCGCGACTTTGCTGGCCGAGGTCGTGTTCCGGGCGCTTGCTCCGATGGTAGGGGGCGCATGATCGCAGGAATGGCCGACAAACCCGAAATCGATGGAATCGTCCTCACCGAGGCGCAGAAGAAGAGCCGTCGACAGCGCTCGATCGCGATCGCGCTCGCGCTCGGCGTGCTCGTAGTGCTGTTCTTCGCCGTGACCATGGTCAAGGGACCGGCCGTGCTCATCCGGCCGATGTAGGAAACATGGATCAGAAGCCGACCATATCGCCGGATCAGAGCCGGACGGCCACCAAAGGGCGTCGGCCTTTCAGGGGTGTCGGCCGCGACGTGCTGGTCGCCTCGATCTGCGGCGGCGTGGTCGCGCTGATGGTCGGCGCCTCCTACGCGGCGGTGCCGTTCTACAATTGGTTCTGCCGTGCCACCGGCTTCAACGGCACGACCCAGGTCGCGACCTCGGCGCCTGCGAGCGGTCCGATCGCACGGAAGATCGCGGTGCGCTTCGATTCCAACGTCGCGCCCGGCCTGCCCTGGAAGTTCGAGCCGGAGCAGAGCGAGATCGAGGTCAATATCGGTCAGGTCGTGACAGTCTTTTACACGGTGACCAACCAGGCCGCGCGGACCACCGCAGGCCAGGCCGCCTACAATGTCGCGCCGCTGACGGTCGGATCCTATTTCCAGAAGATCAACTGCTTCTGCTTCACCGAGCAGACCATGGCGCCCGGCGAGAAGCGCGAGATGCCGGTCGTGTTCTACGTCGACCCGTCGATCGCGGACGACCACGACAACGACGGGCTGAACACGATCACGCTGTCCTACACGTTCTATCCGGTGCGCGATCCGGTAGTGAAGCCGGTCGCCTCTGGCGAGGGCGACAAACGCAAGGGAAATCTCTGATCGCCGGGCTCACGCTCAGGGGATTGGAACAAGGGGATAAGTGCCGGACAGGCACGGGATTGAGGAGCGAGACCGCAAATGGCAACGGCGCACACCAAGCATCACGACTACCATCTGGTCGATCCCTCGCCGTGGCCGGTCGTCGGCTCGATCTCGGCCTTCATCATGGCGGTCGGTGCGATCGCCTGGATGCACCACATGTTCTCGGCGGCGCCGATCATCTTCGGCGTCGGCACCGTCGGCGTGCTCTACACCATGGCGAGCTGGTGGGGCGACGTGATCAAGGAAGCCCAGTACAAGGGCGACCACACCCGCGTGGTGCAGCTGCATCACCGCTACGGAATGATCCTGTTCATCGCCTCCGAGGTGATGTTCTTCGTCGCCTGGTTCTGGGCCTATTTCAACGCAGCGCTGTTCCCGGCCGACGCCGTCCACGCCACGCGCGATGCGATATTCGGCTGCGGTCTCGGTACCGCGGCCGGCGCCTGCGCTGTGCCGGGCACCTGGCCGCCGCACGGCATCGAAACCTTCGACCCCTGGCATCTGCCGCTCCTGAACACGCTGATCCTGCTCACCTCCGGCACCACGGTGACCTGGGCCCATCACGCGCTGCTCGAGAACGACCGCCAGGGCCTGAAATACGGCCTGATCATCACCGTCGTGCTCGGCGCGCTCTTCACCTGCGTGCAGGCCTATGAGTACGGCCACGCGGCGTTCTCGTTCGCCGGCAACGTCTACGGCGCGACCTTCTTCATGGCGACCGGCTTCCACGGTTTCCACGTGCTGATCGGCACCATCTTCCTGCTGGTCTGCCTGTTCCGCGCCTATGCCGGCCACTTCACGCCGACGCAGCATCTCGGCTTCGAGTTTGCCGCCTGGTACTGGCACTTCGTCGACGTGGTCTGGCTGTTCCTGTTCCTCTGCATCTATGTGTGGGGACACGGCGCCGAGTCCATGGCCCACGGCGCGCACTGAGCAACCTTGGATTGATCAGAAAGGGCGGCCGTAGGGCCGCCCTTTCGCTTTCGACGCGCCGGAGGTTTCGGCAGAACTGTGATAGACTCCTTCATCATGAACGAAGCCTCCGATACGTCCAAGCCACAAGCCACTGTCCTGCAAAGCGCGCTGCGCGGGCTTGCCTGCAAATGCCCGCGCTGCGGCCAGGGCAAGCTCTATGCGGGCTTCCTGACGCTTGCGCCCGCCTGCGACCGTTGCGGCCTCGACTACGCCTTCATCGATTCCGGCGACGGCCCTGCGATCTTCATCATCATGCTGGCCGGCGCGATCGTGGTCGGCTGCGCGCTCGTCGTCGAGGTCAAGTATCAGCCGCCGTATTGGCTGCACGCGGTGCTGTGGCTGCCGCTGATCCTCGCGACCACGCTGCTGCCGTTGCGCGCGATGAAGTCGCTGCTGATCGCGCTGCAATTCCACCACAAGGCGGCGCCGGGCCGGCTGGTCGACCGCGCGAAATGAACGAGACCGCGCGCAAGCCACGCGTGGCCGGCTTTGCGCTGTTCACGCTTTTCCTGGCCGCGGTCTGCGTCGCGCTCGGCCTCTGGCAATTGCAGCGCCGCCTCGCCAAGCACGAGCTGATCACAGCACTCACCGAGCGTCTTGCGGAGGCACCGGTCGCGCTGCCGCCGCAAGCACGATGGGCCGCGCTAAGTCCCGCGCGCGATGAATTCCGCCGTGTCAGCTTTACCGCGACGTATGCGCCGTTGCCCGATGCGATGGTCTATTCGCCCGGGTCCGCCGTGCGCAAGGATGCCGCAAGCCCCGGTACCTGGGCGTTCCTGCCGGCGCGGCTGCCAAGCGGCGAAACCGTCGTGATCGATGCGGGCTTCGTCGAAAACACCATGCAGGATCGCAGCGTCGAGGATCGCGCGGTCAAGAAGCTCATCACGGGGCAGGTGGTCTCGTTTACCGGCTATCTTCGCTTTCCCGAGGCACCTGGCTGGCTGACCCCGGCGGAGAACCGCGACAAGCGGCTCTGGTTCGTGCGCGATCATGTGGCGATCGCGAGCACGCTGGGCTGGGGCGCGGTTGCGCCATTCTATATCGACCTCGAGCAGCCCGCACCCGAGAACGCCATTCCGCGGCCGGGGCCCCTCGACGTCCATCTCAAGGACGATCACCTGCAATACGCCATCACCTGGTTCACGCTCGCAGGCGCCGTGCTGATCGCCTTCGCCGTGTGGGCTAAAGGGCGGCGGCAGAGCTGAACTCCGTAGATACCTCTAGGGAACCCGGTATCGCCCGGGGTTTACCATTCAGCGCACATTCACGAGTGTAGTCCTAAGCCACCAGTGATTTTCCGCGGCAGACAGGATTGCGGCGTGAGCGATTTCGACCAGATGGGAATTGTCGTCGACTGGGTGGATGCCTGCAGGAAGGGCGATCTCGCGACGCTGCTCGACCTCTATGCGGACGACGGCCAGGTCGAATGCACGTGTAACGGCACGCAGCGCTATCGCGGCCGCAGCGAGCTCGAAGCCTATTGGCAGCCGCGGCTCAGCGCTTTCTCGTCGGCAGGTTTCGGGCTGGAGGAAATCCATCCTGCGCCCCACGGCGTCGATCTCGAATATTCCGTCGCCGGCGCGCTGCGCATCCGCGCCTCGTTTTGCTTCAGCCCGGACGGCAAGATACGCACCACGCTGTGCGAGCCGGCGCGACAGAACACGCACCTTGGCTGTGCGTGCTAATCGGTGACCGGTGCCTCGCCTGCCGGTTCGGCGGGAAGGCGGCAGCGCACATAGGTTCGTTCATCCGCGCGCAGCAGTGACAGCGATCCGCTGAGCGCGCGCACGCGCTCATGCATGCCGGTCAGGCCACGGCCGAACAAATCGCCTTCGGGAAAGCCGCCGCCGTCGTCGGAAATCTCGATGACGACCGTCTCGCCGGCGAAGGTCGCCTGCACATGGGCATTGCTGGCGCCGGCATGGCGCAGCACGTTGGTCAGCGCCTCCTGAATCACGCGATAGACGGTCTGAGCCCGCGGCCCGTCGATCCCGTTGAGATCCGGATCAATCGTGTCCGTCAGGCCGACACACGGGGCTTGCTTGCGAAAGTTCCGGAGCAGCGTCTGCACGCTGGTCTCCAGACCCAATTCCTCGATGTAGAGCGGTCGCAAGCGATCGAGGATGCGGCGGTTGGTCTGCTGGAGTGCCTCGACCGATTGCAACACCTCTTCCGCCGAATTGCCGAGATGTCCCGCCGTAGGCGAGGCCTCGACCAATGCGATCGTGCCGACGCGAATGCTGAACAGCAACGGGCCGAGTTCGTCGTGCAGTTCGCGCGCGAGATCGCGCCGCTCGTCGTCCTGGAGCGACACCAGGCGGTGCAGCAGGTCGCGATTGTCCTGGCTCAATTGCGCCAGCGTTGCGGCCAGCGCATTGGCCTCCTCGCAGCTTTGCCGGATTTCCGGCGGACCTCCGACCGGGATCGGCGTCGCGTAGTCGCCGCGCCGTATCCGCGTGAGGCCTTCGCCGAGATATTGCAGCGGGCGCAGGGCCGATCCGGCGAAAACATAGGCAATTGTGCCGGTGAGCACCATCAGCACGGCGACGAGGGTGGTCAGCGCGAGAAAGCCGATCCACTTCTCGAACAGATCGGCCGACAGGTCCGGCAGGAAGAGGAGATCGCCGACACGCTGGCCGCCGATCATCACCGGAGTTGCCGTGTCCATGTCCGGAATGGTGAGCAGGTCGACAAACCATTGCGGCACGCCATGCGGCTTGCGCAGACCGTCCTTCGCTGAAGATGCGGGACCCGCGTCCACAGCACGGAATTGGATATCAGAGGAGATGTCCAGAGAATGGACAAAGGCGTCGAGGGTCTGCCGCGGAGTGTTCGAGGTGCGCAGGGTGTTGTTGAGCGCGACGGCAACCGTCTGGGTCAAACGCCGCCTTGGCTCGTTCTCGTCGGCCAGTTGCCCGGCCGCGAAGGTTTGAAGCAGCACGCCGCCCATGATCAGCGCGGCGAGGAAGCTCGTGCCGAGCGGCAGGAACAGTTGGGTTCTGAACGAGAGGCGTTGCCACATTAGGTCAATTCTAACGCGCATCGGCCGGATTTGCTCTTTCCATTTGTTCCCGGGGGTCTATGAGTCGAAAAGCAAGAGAGCTGCGATGCAAGATTCCACTAAGCCGGCAACCCGAGTCCTGATCGTTGACGACCATCCCGTGGTGCTGTCCGGTTGCCGCACCCTGTTCGCCTCCGACCATTCGATCCGGATCGAAGAGGCGGCCGACGCCAAATCCGGGCATCGCGCCTATGTCAGCAAGCGGCCCGACGTCACCGTGATCGACATCAGCCTGCCGGATGTCTCCGGCTTCGAACTGATGCGGCGCATTCGCAAGGACGATCCGGACGCCAAGATCATCATGTTCAGCATGAATGACGATCCGGCCTTCGTGGTGCGGGCGGTCGAGCTTGGGGCGCAGGGCTATGTCTCCAAGGGCGACGATCCCCGGATCCTGCTCAAGGCGGTGCGCAAGGTGGTCGCGGGCGACAATTTCATCTCGCCGCAGCTCGCGGAAGCCGTGACGTTTTCCGGCGCGGCTATCAAGGCCAACCCGGCCTCGCAGATGACGCCGCGGGAGCTCGAGATTCTTCGCCTGCTGGGGCGAGGCGACAAGATCGTGGAGGTCGCCGAGGCGCTCGGCATTTCTTACAAGACCGTGGCCAACACCACGTCCCTGCTCAAGCAGAAACTCGGTGCCAAGAACCATTCCGATCTGATCCGGATCGCGGTGGAAATCGGGATGAGCTGACACGCCCAGAGCGCCGAACCGGCTGCTCCAGGATGCTGCCGGTTCGGCGGGGCGGAGCGGTCTCGGCGCTGAGCCGGGCAATGCATGGATAGCGCCGATACCATCCGCCGACACAATGGACCGAGCCGGCAGTTCGTTCCGGCACTGTCCGGTCATTCGGGAAATAATGGCAATGCGCGCCAAGAAATCGCTCGCGAGCATTTGTCGACGCCGAGGCATTGCCGGGAAAAATAGGAACATCTTCTCTCACGCGCCGTTTTGGCTCTTGACGATGTCGTGACAGGCGACGAAAGCTTGCGCGAACAGTTTTAGCGGGTCAGCGACCCCAAGAGGCAAACTGGTCTGCACACATCAACGACAGACCTTCCAGGAGAGGGCTGCGGCATTGCCGCAGCCCTTTTTATTGGGCAGCCCTTTTTCGTTGGATCGGCAGGGACGCGAAGCGGTTTCCCGATGCCGTAAAACACTTTATGGTGGCCCAAAGCCTCTGGCTGTTAACAAGTAGTTTCGTAAAATCAAAGGCTTGCGGATCGAGCTCAGGCTCGGCCGGCCTTTGGAGGGCAGTTTGACTCGTTATATCTCGACCCGGGGCGAGGCCCCCGAACTCGGCTTCTGCGACGTGATGCTGACCGGGCTTGCCCGCGACGGCGGCCTGTATGTGCCGGCCGTCTGGCCGCAACTCTCGACTGAGGCCATCGCCGGCTTCTTCGGTCGTCCCTATTGGGAGGTCGCCGTCGAGGTGATCCGGCCCTTTGTTGGCGGCGAGATCTCGGATGCCGAACTCGGCCGCATGGCGAACGAGGCCTACGCCACCTTCCGCCATCCCGCGGTGGTGCCGCTGCGCCAGATGGCGGCGCACCAGTTCGTGCTGGAGCTGTTCCACGGTCCGACGCTCGCCTTCAAGGACGTGGCGATGCAGCTGATCTCGCGGCTGATGGACCATGTGCTTGCCAAGCGCGGCCAGCGCACCACCATCGTGGTCGCGACCTCCGGCGACACCGGCGGTGCTGCGGTCGACGCGTTCGCGGGGCTCGAGAATGTCGATCTCATCGTGCTGTTTCCGCACGGCCGCATTTCCGAGGTGCAGCGGCGGATGATGACCTCGACAGGCGCGGCCAATGTCCACGCGCTCGCCATCGATGGCAATTTCGACGATTGCCAGGCGCTCGTGAAGGGGATGTTCAACAACCATCGCTTCCGCGATGCGACCTCGCTGTCCGGCGTCAATTCCATCAATTGGGCGCGCATCGTCTCCCAGGTGGTCTACTATTTCACCTCCGCCATTGCCGCCGGCGCGCCGGCGCGCGCGGTGGACTTCGTCGTGCCGACCGGCAATTTCGGCGACATCTTTGCCGGCTATGTCGCCAAGCGCATGGGTCTTCCGGTGCGGACTCTAGGCATCGCCGCCAACGTCAACGACATCCTGGCGCGCACGCTGAAGACCGGGATCTACGAGGTGCGCGAGGTGCACGCGACCGCGTCGCCGTCGATGGACATCCAGATCTCCTCGAATTTCGAGCGGCTGCTGTTCGAGGCTGGCGGGCGCGATGCCGCCGGCGTGCGCCGGCTGATGGATTCGCTGAAGCAGTCGGGGCGCTTCGTGCTGCCCGATGCGACGCTGGCCGCGATCCGCGCGGAATTCGACGCGGGCCGCGCCGACGAGACCGAGACCGCGGCCGCGATCCGCGCCGCCTGGCGCGAGGCGGGCGAACTGGTCGATCCCCACACCGCGGTCGCGCTCGCGGTCGCCGACCGCGACACCACCGACACGACGGTTCCCAGCATCGTGCTGTCCACCGCCCATCCGGCCAAATTCCCCGACGCGGTCGAGGCGGCCTGCGGCCAGCGGCCGCAACTGCCGGCCTGGCTCGACGGTCTGATGACCAAATCCGAACACATGAAGGTGATGAAGAACGACCAGGCCGAGGTCGAGCGGTTCGTGCTGTCGGTCAGCCGCGCCGCGAAACAGGGAGTTGCCGGATGAGCGTCGAGATTTCCAAGCTTGCGTCCGGCCTGACCGTCGTCACCGACAAGATGCCGCATCTCGAAACGGCGGCGCTCGGCGTCTGGGCCGGGGTCGGCGGGCGCGACGAGAAGCCCAACGAGCACGGCATCTCGCATCTTCTCGAACACATGGCGTTCAAGGGCACGACGAAACGCTCCTCGCGCGAGATCGTGGAGGAGATCGAGGCGGTCGGCGGCGATCTCAATGCCGGCACCTCGACCGAGACCACGTCCTATTACGCGCGGGTGCTGAAGGCCGACGTGCCGCTCGCACTCGACGTGCTCGCCGACATCCTCGCCAATCCCGCCTTCGAGCCCGACGAGCTCGAGCGCGAGAAGAACGTCATCGTGCAGGAGATCGGCGCGGCGCAGGACACGCCCGACGACGTGGTGTTCGAGCATCTCAACGAGCTCTGCTATCCCGACCAGCCGATGGGCCGTTCGCTACTCGGCACTGCGAAGACCTTGCGTGCCTTCAGCCGCGACTCGCTGCGCGACTATCTGTCGACGCATTATCGCGGGCCGGACATGGTGGTGGCGGCGGCCGGCGCGGTCGATCACAAGCAGGTGGTCGCCGAAGTCGAGCACCGCTTTGCCAGTTTTGAGGGGACGCCGGGTCCCAAGCCGCAATCCGCACAGTTCGGCAAGGGCGGCACCAAGGTGGTGCATCGCGAGCTCGAGCAGGCGCATCTGACGCTGGCGCTGGAAGGCGTGCCGCAGGGCGATCTGTCGCTGTTCTCGCTCCAGGTCTTCACCAACATCCTCGGCGGCGGGATGTCGTCGCGGCTGTTCCAGGAGGTCCGCGAGAAGCGCGGCCTCTGTTACTCGATCTACTCGTTCCACGCGCCCTATACCGACACCGGATTCTTCGGCCTCTACACCGGCACCGATCCGGCCGATGCGCCCGAGATGATGGAAGTCGTGGTCGACATCATGAACGATTCGGTGGAGACCCTGACCGAGGTCGAAATCGCGCGGGCCAAGGCGCAGATGAAGGCGGGCCTGCTGATGGCGCTGGAGAGCTGCTCGTCGCGCGCCGAGCAGCTCGCCCGCCATGTGCTGGCCTATGGCCGGCCCCAGACGGCCGAGGAGCTGGTGGCCCGGATCGACGCCGTCAGCGTCGAATCGACCCGGGATGCGGCGCGTGCGCTGCTGTCGCGCAGCCGCCCTGCGGTTGTCGCATTAGGCAGCGGCAGGGGTCTGGACACGGCGGTGTCTTTTGCGGAAGGATTGACCCGGGCACGCGCCAAAGCGCGGCTGCATTAGGAGCCGCGCACGGGCTGATCTGCCCCGGGAAGCATCACCATGGCCCTCTTTCGCCTGCCATCCAGTGGACCTGCCGCGCTCGCGCCGCGCGGCAACGGCCTGTTGCTACGCGCGCCGCAGATGTCGGACTTCTTGCAGTGGGCGCATTTGCGCGAGTCCAGCCGCGATTATCTGACGCCTTGGGAGCCGATCTGGCCGTCGGACGATCTCACCCGCTCCGGCTTCCGTCGCCGCCTGCGCCGCTATTCCGAGGACATCGCCGCGGACCGTTCCTATCCCTTTCTGATCTTCCGCGAGCTCGACGGCGCCATGCTCGGCGGCATCACGCTCGCCAATGTCCGGCGCGGCATCGTCCAGGCCGGCACCATCGGCTATTGGGTCGGGAAGCCCAACGCCCAGCGCGGCTACATGACGGCCGCGCTGCGGGTGCTGCTGCCGACGCTGTTCGGCGAACTCAATCTGCACCGGGTCGAGGCCGCCTGCATTCCGACCAATGCGCCGTCGATCCGGGTGCTGGAAAAGTGCGGCTTCTCCCGCGAGGGGCTGGCGCGCCGCTATCTCTGCATCAACGGGGTCTGGCAGGACCATTTGCTGTTCGGCCTGCTGCACGAGGATTTCCGCGGCTGAGGCCGTTCAGTCATGTGGCCAAAGTCTCCTTGTTTGCTGCCTTGTTGTGCTTGCCTTGGGTTCGCCGGTTTTGACGATATAACGGCGCAAGGCCGGCCGGCGATCGGCCGGGATGTTGTCGTGGAGTATGGGCGTTGATGGTGCAGAAGTTTCGGTCGTCGCGGAATACGTTGCGGCGGGGGACAGCGGTCGCGCTGGCGTTGTCGGTTGCGCTCGTCTCCGTCTCGCCGGTCGCGGCGCAATCGCTGACCGATCGATTCAAGGGTCTGTTCGGCGGCAAGTCCGACGAGCCGGCACAGCCCAAGCCTGCGCCTGCGCCAGGCCAGCCGGCGGCCGATGACGACGTCGATTGTCCGCAGGTTACGGTGCGCGCGGGGGCCTCGACCTACGCGGTTGGCGCCACCGGCAAGCCGGCCGTCGGCAATGAGATCCGCTTCCAGGCTACGATCACCAAGATGGCGCGTGAATGTACCCGGAACGGTGCCGATATCACGGCCCGGATCGGCATTCAGGGCCGCGTCATCGCCGGTCCCGCCGGTGCGCCTGCGACCGTCGAGGTGCCCTTGCGCATCGCCGTGGTGCAGGGCGGCGTCGGCGAGAAGGTGATCGCCTCGAAGGCCTACCGGACCACGGTCGAGATGTCGGAGGGCGGCAGCGTGCCCTTCACGTTCGTCGCCGAGGATCTGGCCTATCCGATGCCTTCGGCCAAGGCCGCCGATTCCTACATCTTCTATGTCGGCTTCGACCCGCAAGCGCTCTCGCCCGAGCCGAAGGCGCGGGGGAGGAAGAAGTAACCACGAAAACATAGTTGTCATGCCCGGCGAAGGCGGGGCATCCAGTACGCTGCGGCTTCTCGATTGATCAGGACTGTCTCTGGAATACTGGATCGCCCGCCTTCGCGGGCGATGACATCAGGTTTGCCGATGCAGTGCCCGACAAACGAAAAAGCCGGCACTCATCGCGCCGGCTTTCTGATTGGTGAAGCGAGACCCCTCAGTTCAGCTTCTGCCGAACCTCGGTGATGCCCTTGGCGAGCAGATCGTCGGCGACGTTGCCCTTGACCGACTGCGACAGGATCGTGGAGGCGGCCTGGACGGCGGCTTCCGCGGCTGCGGCGCGGACGTCGGCCACCGCCTGGGCCTCGGCGAGCGCGATCTTGCCTTCCGCGGTCTTGGTTCTGCGGGCGACGAAGTCTTCCATCTTCGCCTTGGCCTCGGTCGCGATGCGCTCGGCTTCGGACTTGGCGTTGGCGATGATGTCGGCAGCCTCGCGCTCGGCCGTCGCGGTGCGCGCCTTGTAGTCGGCGAGCACCTTGGCCGCCTCCTGCTTGAGGCGCGTCGCGTCGTCGAGCTCGGCCTTGATGCGGGCTGCGCGATGATCGAGCGTCGTCAGCAGGGTCTTGTGGATGCCGAGATAGGCAAACACGAGCATCAGGATGACGAAGGCGACGGCGACCCAAAATTCAGGTTCGAAGAACATATCGACTAACCCTTCAAGGACGCATCGACCGCGGCATTGACCGACGCGGCGTCGGGAACGACGCCGGTAAGCTGCTGCACGATCTGGCCGGCCGCATCGGCTGCGATGCCGCGGACGTTGCTCATGGCGGCGGTGCGGGTCGAGGCGATGGTCTTCTCGGCCCCGGCGAGCCTGGCCGTCAGCTGTTCTTCCAGCGTCTTGCGCTCGGCTTCCGCCTGCGCATTCGCCTTCTCGCGGGATTCGTTGCCGATCGCCTGTGCTCGCGTGCGCGCCGAGGCGAGCTCGCTTTCATAGGCCTTCAGCGCGGCGTCGGACTGGTCCTTCAGCTTCTGCGCTTCGGCGAGGTCACCCTCGATCTTGTTCTGACGCGCCTCGATCGCACCGCCGATACGCGGCAGAGCGAGCTTGGACACGATCACGTAAAGCAGGACGAAGAAGATCGCGAGCGACACCAGCTGTGAAGCGAAGCTGCTGCTCTCGAACGGCGGGAAGCCGCCACCGTGGTGACTACCGTCAGCCTCGGTGTGGGCGCCCGCCGCCGGACCTTTTGCGCCGCCATGACTTTCAGCCATGGAGTACTCCTGTTGCAGTCATGCGCGCCGCTTCGGTTGAAGCGGCGCGAAACACGTCCTCAGAGCGGAACGAACAGCAGCAGCAGCGCGATCAGCAGCGAGAAAATGCCGAGCGCTTCGGTCACGGCGAAGCCGAAGATCAAATTGCCGAACTGGCCCTGAGCAGCCGAAGGGTTGCGAACGGCTGCGGCGAGGTAGTTGCCGAAGATCACGCCGACGCCGACGCCCGCGCCGCCCATGCCGATGCATGCGATGCCCGCGCCGATAAGTTTTGCTGCTGCCGGATCCATTTTAGACTCCTTGGAAGAAAGATTGGGTTGTGGGTGGAAATTCCCCGGACCGCTCAGTGTCCCGGATGAATGGCGTCGTTGAGGTAGATGCAGGTCAGGATCGCAAACACATAGGCCTGCAGGAACGCGACCAGAATCTCGAGAGCGTACAGCGCGACCGTGAGCGCCAGCGGCAGCACGCCGCCGACCCAGCCGACGGCGCCGAGCGAGAAGCCGAGCATGGCGACGAAGCCCGCGAACACCTTCAGCGCGATGTGGCCGGCCAGCATGTTGGCGAAGAGACGGACACTGTGGGAGACCGGCCGCAGGAAGAACGACAGGATCTCGATGAACATGACCAGCGGCAGGATGTAGATAGGGACGCCCTGGGGAACGAAAATCTTGAAGAATTTCAGGCCGTTCTTGTAGAGGCCGTAGATCAGGACGGTGAAGAACACCAGCAGCGCGAGCGCTCCCGTCACGATCAGATGGCTCGCAATCGTGAAGGTATAGGGGATGATACCCACGAGGTTCGAGACGCAGAGGAACATGAACAGCGAGAAGATCAGCGGAAAGAACTTCATGCCTTCCGCGCCGGCAGTCGAACGGATGGTCGAGGCGACGAACTCGTAGGAGATCTCGGCGACCGACTGAAGGCGCCCGGGAACCAGTTGCGTGCCGCTGGCAAGCATCAGGATCGAGATGATCGCGACCGCCACCAGCATGTAGAGCGACGAATTGGTGAAGGCGATCGTGTGATTGCCGATATGGCCCAGGGTGAAGAGAGGCTCGATGTTGAACTGGTGGATCGGGTCGATTTTCATCAGCGCAGCATCTCTTGGTCTGCCGGGCAATGCCGGCGGGTCTCGGTCTGCCGGTCGGGCCGGCCCGTACCGGCGAAGCCGGCACGATCATTCCTCTCCTGGTGTGGACCGCTTAAGAACCACCGCGTCTGTTTTGACCCGCGCCTGCCGTCCTCACCACGTTCACCACGCCGGCCACGAAGCCCAGCAGCAGGAACACGATAAATCCGAAAGGCGACGTCGACAGCAAGCGGTCGAAACCCCAGCCAATCCCCGCTCCGACAACGACCCCGGCGACCAACTCGGAGGATAACCGGAAACCAAGCGCCATCGCCGAGGCTCTGGCCGCTCTGTCCTCACCGTCACCTGCGGGTTGCTCGGTCTTGACGTGGCGGCCGCGAAATTCGGACAACCGCTGATCAAGATTTCCGAGCCGTTCGGAAAGCGCAGCTTCCTCGGGCGATCTATCGCGATCTCCATTCTCGCCGTGTCCCGTGCCCTGTGTCATGCAACGAAGACCCGAAAACGCCGCGGCTGAATGGAAATTACGCCCGCCACCCTCAAAAGCCGCGCGGACCATACTGATGGGCCATAATCAAGTCAAGCCAAGTCACGATTGTGTCCATTCCGGTTATGTATCTGATTTATTTTACAATATTGGCGCGCGCGGCAGCGCTGCACACAGCGTGACGCCGCACCGCAGCAGCTCTCCGCATGATCGGCGGATGCCGTCGCCATTTCGCCCCGCTGCCGGGATCAAAGAGGGCACTGCCCTCGTTGATATCAGGGGCGCGTTTTGGGCGGCGGATCGCCTCGCGGGGGTGTAGAATTTGCGAGAGTGCCACCTTTCGCGTCGTGGCGGAGAGCGCGATGAGACCAGCGAATTCATCCACAACATCATGGCTTGCGGCCGCGGCGTTCGCCGCGGTGATGACCATCAGCGGAGGCTGCCTCGCCGCGCAATCCGCGCCCGACAGTGAAAACGGCCGCTACAGCATGACCCCCATCCCCGAGGGCGTGCTGCGGCTCGACACCCGCACCGGCACGGTATCGACCTGTACCCGGAGCGGCGCCGGTTGGGCCTGCTACGCGGTGCCCGACGAGCGGACCGCGCTCGACGCCGAGATCGGCCGGCTGCAGGCTGAAGTCGAGACGCTGAAGGGACGGCTCGCGGCGGGGCCGACCGTATCAGGCAAGATCGACGAGGCGCTGCCGAAATCCGATCCGTTCAAGAAGGCGGAGCCGAAGGCCGCCGAGGGTGACCGCAGGATCGAGATCCCGCTGCCGAGCGACCAGGACGTCGATCGCGTGATGTCGTTCCTGGAAAAGGCCTGGCGCCGGCTGATCGACATGGCCAACCGCGTGCAGAAGGACGTGTCGGGGAAGATTTGAGAGTTTGAATGGCATCTGAGAAACGCTTCGCACGCTCTGCGCCGTCGACTGTGCAAGTCACCGCCATCGCATCGTCGCTGCTGACCGTGCAGACGCCGGGCTGCGGCTTCACCGATATCACCGGCGAAGCTGCGAAATTCGTCGCCGAGGCGGGCGCGCGAGACGGCGCGTTGACATTGTTCATCCGTCACACCTCGGCGTCGCTGACGATCCAGGAGAACGCCGATCCCTCCGTGCTCGTCGATCTCACCACCGCGCTGTCCCAGCTCGCGCCGGAGAACGCCGGATGGACGCATGATACCGAGGGACCCGACGACATGCCGGCGCACGTGAAGACCATGCTGACGCAGACTTCGCTTCAGGTCCCGGTCCTGAACGGCAAGCTCATGCTCGGTACCTGGCAGGCGATCTATCTGATCGAGCACCGCAAGCGCCCGCACCGGCGCGAAATCGTGCTGCAATTCATCGGCGGCAATCAGTAGAGCCCAAAAGAAAACCGGCCGCGGAGCGATCCGCGGCCGGTTGGTGTTGATTTGGATCTGCCGCCGATCAGGTCGCCTTGATGTCGACGTCCTTGGTCTCGGGCAGGAAGAACAAGCCGATCACGACGGTAATCGATGCGAAGATGACCGGATACCAGAGGCCCGCATAGATATCGCCCGTCGAGGCCACGATGGCGAAGGCGGTCGCCGGCAAGAGGCCACCGAACCAGCCGTTGCCGATATGGTAGGGTAGCGACATCGAGGTGTAGCGGATGCGGGTCGGGAACAGTTCGACCAGCATCGCGGCGATCGGGCCGTACACCGTGGTGACGAAGAGCACCAGGACGAACAGCAGTCCGACAACCGCGGCTACCTGCGGACGGAAGATGTCGAACGGATGCGCCATCTTCACGATGCCCGTATCGCCGGCCTTCGGATACCCGGCTGCCTGCGCGGCGGCGAGGAGCGCCGGATTACCGTCCTTGGCGTTGGCGTAGGCAACTTCCTTGCCGTTGACCATCACCTTCACGCCGGAGCCGGCCGCACCTGGCGTGGTCGTGTACTTGACCGACGACTGCGACAGGTAGGCACGTGCGGTGTCGCAAGGCGAAGTGAAGACGCGGGTGCCGACCGGGTTGAACAGGTCGCCGCAACCTGCGGGATCCGCCACCACCTCGACCTTGACCGACTCGATCGCCTTTTCCAGCGCAGGATTGGCGTTGGTGGTGATCATCTTGAAGATCGGGAAGAAAGTGAGCGCCGCGATCAGACAGCCGCCGAGGATGATCGGCTTGCGGCCGATCTTGTCGGAGAGCATGCCGAACACGATGAAGAAGCCGGTGCCGAGCAGCAGCGACCAGGCGATCAGCAGGTTGGCGGTGTAGCCGTCGACCTTGAGGATCGATTGCAGGAAGAACAGCGCGTAGAACTGGCCGGTGTACCAGACCACGCCTTGGCCCATCACGCCGCCAAGCAGCGCCAGCAGCACGAGCTTGCCGTTCTGCCAGTTGCCGAAGGCTTCCGTCAGCGGGGCCTTCGAGCTCTTCCCCTCGTCCTTCATCTTCTGGAAGATCGGGGATTCGTTGAGACGAAGCCGGATCCAGACCGAGACGCCAAGCAGCAGCACAGAGACCAGGAACGGAATGCGCCAGCCCCACGCCGCGAACTCGGGTTCGCCGAGCGCGGAGCGCGTGAACAGGATCACCAGCAGCGACAGGAACAGGCCGAGCGTCGCCGTGGTCTGGATGAAGGAGGTGTAGTAGCCGCGCTTGCCGTTCGGAGCATGCTCCGCGACGTAGGTCGCCGCACCGCCATATTCACCGCCGAGCGCCAGGCCCTGGGCGAGGCGCAGCGCGATCAGGATGATCGGGGCCGCGATGCCGATGGTCGCCGCGTTGGGCAGCAGGCCGACGATGAAGGTCGACAGACCCATGATCAGGATAGTGACGAGGAAGGTGTATTTGCGGCCGACGATGTCGCCGATACGGCCGAACACGATCGCGCCGAACGGGCGCACCAGGAAGCCTGCCGCGAAGGCCAGCAGCGCGAAGATGTCGCGGGTTGCCGGGGGATAGGCCGAGAAGAACTGCGCGCCGATGATGCCGGCCAGCGACCCGTAAAGATAGAAGTCGTACCACTCGAAGACGGTACCGAGCGAGGAGGCGAGAATGACGAACCGTTCGTCTTTCGTCATCCCTCCCGCGCGTGCTTGAGACACAGCCATTGTCGACATGTTGAGTCGCTCCCCGAAAATCGTTTCCTCACGCCCTAGGTGTCCGGGCGGGCCGGATCAACCTAGGTCTTGCCCTCAAGGTAACATTGGCGTGAAACCCGCCCCAATACGACTTTCGGCCTTTCGCACTGACGCGCAGCTGACGGCGGATATCGGGCCGCCGCGTGCCTCCGGATTAACCCCTTTGCTTTAAAGGAATAATGCGCCCTTGCATGCCACGGCCGCTCAGGGAAGAATTAGGGTGCCGCGGCGTTGACTCGCCGCCCGGCGCGAACGACAGCAAGAGAACGATGAACGCTCCTTCCACCCATCTCGTCATTGCCGATGACCATCCGCTGTTCCGCGACGCGTTGCGGCAGGCGGTGGCGGGCGTCCTGACCTCGGCCAGGATCGACGAGGCCGGATCGTTCGAGGATCTGACCAAGCTTTTGGAACAGGCCTCTGACGTCGACCTGATCCTGCTCGACCTCTCGATGCCCGGGATCTCCGGCTTTTCCGGTCTGATTTATCTGCGCGCCCAATATCCGGCGATCCCGGTGGTCATTGTCTCGGCCTCCGACGACAGCGCCACGATCCGCCGCTCGCTCGATTTCGGCGCCTCGGGTTTCATCCCGAAGCGGTTCGGCGTCGAGACCCTGCGCGATGCCATCCTCAAGGTGATGGAGGGTGACGTCTGGGTTCCCGCCGACACCGACCTGTCGGCCGCCGCCGACCCGGACATGACGAAGCTGCGCGACCGTCTGGTGACGCTGACGCCGCAACAGGTGCGGGTCCTGATGATGCTGTCGGAGGGGCTGCTCAACAAGCAGATCGCCTATGAGCTCGGCGTCTCCGAGGCCACCATCAAGGCGCACGTCTCGGCCATCCTGCAAAAGCTCGGCGTCGAAAGCCGCACCCAAGCCGTCATCGCCGCCGCGAAGATCGCCGGCGGCCAGTGGAGGCAGGGCACCCCGACGGGGTGAGCCTGAGCGAGCTGCGCGGCCGCGTCTGTGTCGCCCCCCTGTCAATCCGCCAGCGCGAAAATATTCCACTTTACCGAAATTCGGTTTTGACGTATGTGTCGTCCATCCCGGCTCACCCTTGAGGGGCGACCATGTGTCGTGATGGTCGTAGAGCCGGGCTTGCGGTGGACGCGACAGCGTCGGGCGCGAAAGTGCGGGCAGGGCGGATTGCTCTCCGTGAGCCCGAGAGTTTCGCGCGCGATGAGCGGCGCTGTCAGGTTCGTCTCGTCATCAGGTCGGCGGCAACGTGCACAACGTCGTCGAAACCGGTGGCGACAAGCGAGCCGTGCGTACGGCAAAACCGTGTGGTCCTGGCCGTCGTTGCTACGGTCAAGCCTTTTGCGGATGCGGCATTCGCGTCAACCGGCGCGGTGTCCGCGACTTTCGTGAAGACGAGGGAGGCCAACAGGAACTCGGCTCCCGGGAGAGCACGGCATAAGCCGTAAAGCCACTGCGCAGGGAAGGCCGAGTGATTTGGCTACACCTGTATGCTGCTGTGCGGTTTCCTTGCGCTACCTTTCGCGCAGCGGACCGCGGGTGCCAGCCGGCACCCGGCCTTCCCTGCGCCCTCCTGGACCAGAGGGTGGAGCGACGAAGCAAAGCTCGGGCGAAATGCGCCGCGAGGACGCGAAGGCGTGTCTGCGAGTTCGAAGGCGTGTCTGCGAGTTCAATGTGCATTGGAGGATGGCGATGCCGCCCCTTGCTCGCAATGACGATGCGGTGCGCCCTATAATGTCTGCAGCAAAGCGTTGGCTATTTTGATATCCGCAGTCTCCGATCCCTCGACAAAACCTTCGAGCGCCGATTGAAGCAATCGTTTCGCTTCCTCGCGCCGGTCGCGTTCGGCAAGGAATCCGGCAAGATCGATCGCGGCCCGCAGCTCCCAGGCTTTGGCGCCTTTGCGACGACTCAATTCCAGTGATTGCACGAAGTGGGCTTCTGCCTGATCGGCAGCGGGCTGCGGGCGGGCCAGGAGAACCCTGCCCTTCATGCGCAGCAGCTCGGGCATGTACAGATGATCGCCGCTCTGATCGACGAGGCTGATCGCATCGTCGAGCAGGCGCGCACCTTGTTCGACTTGCTCGAGCGCCAGAAGACCGTTCACAAGCGCGATGTTGAACGTCGTGGTGAGCAGCTCGTAGCCGGCACCGTGGAGCTCGCGCAGGCACGCCTCGATCGTCTCGACGCCGCTAGCTGCGTCGCCGCGCCGGATCGCCAGCTCGCCTTTGACGCCGCGGCCGACCGCAACATAAGGGCCCATCGAGCGCGATTCGGCATGGGCGATGAAGCGGTCGATGTTCTCTTCCGCGCCATCGAGATCTCCGCTCCAGAGATCAATCGAGACCGCCCAGATCAACGCGATGCAGAGCGTGATCGGATGGTCCATCTGCGCGGCTTCGATGACCGTCTGCCGGGCCAGTTGCAACGCATCGGCGGGGCGGCCCTGCAACCAAAACTCTCGCGCGAGCGAGATGCCGGCCCGGTTGCGGTGATCGAAGCCATAGACGGTGCTGATCCGTTCCGTGCCCGGCCCGTGCCAAGCGGCCTTCAGCATGGTCAACGCGTCGCGATGCTCGCCGGCCAGATGCAAGGAGACACCCAGCAGCGAATGGGCGAGGGCGAGCGAGGCGGCTTCGCCGAGTGTCTCGGCGACCGTGAGGCTTTGCTGCGCATAGCCGAGCGCGGTGTCGAACTGTCCCATCCGCTCGTGGAAGATATGCACGCGGCCGAGCAGCTGGAGCTGGTTCGGCGCGTCGCCGCGGGCCTCGGCGATCGCAAGGCTCCGGCTCAAGGCGGCACGCGCCGCTTCGCTGCCGCCGCGCGTGAACATCAAGGTCAGTCCGAGCGCGGCCTGGATGTGCATTTCCTCGGCACTGCCACGCGAGGACGGATCGATTGCAAGCAGCGCCCGTTCAGACCAGCGCCGGCATTCGATCAGCAGCGACATGGCGAGAAAGATGGGAGCCGCCGCAGCAGCGAGTGTAACGCCGATGCCGGCATGGCCGTTCACGCCAAAACACCAGTCCAGCGCGGCGCGGACGTTGTGAAGCGCGGAGAAATGGATCGCGCGCTCGTCGGCGCTCGGCACCGTGGCCCATGTCCTACCGGCCTGCTCCAGCCATCGCCGGTAGTAGGTTGCGTGGCGGGCGGCGAGCGATGCGTCATCAGGCCCGACATCGCGCAGATAGGCGCGCGTCGTGTCGAGCAGACGATAGCGCATCATGGCGCCGATCGGCCGCGGCGCGACCATTGACTTGGCCACGAGGCCGTCGATGGCGTCGAACAGGCGGGAGCGGTCGACCCGTTGGTCCGGCACGATCTCCAGTGCGGCGTCGATGGTGAAGTGACCGGCGAAGACCGCGAGCCGGCGCAGCACCAGGCGCTCGATGTCGGACAGGAGCCCATAGCTCCAGGCCAGCGTCGCCTGCAATGTCTTCTGTCGTGGCGGCGCCGTGCGCTGGCCCTGCCAGAGCAGATTGAGGCGCTCGTCGAGCAGCGTCGCGGTCTGCTCCAGGCCGTAGGCTTCGACCCGGCCGGCGGCGAGTTCGATCGCCAGCGCCATGCCGTCGAGCTTGCGGCAGATGCCGGCGACGATTGCGGCGTTGGCATCGTCGAGCGCAATCTGCGCGCCGCCGGCCGTGGCACGTTCGAGGAAGAGCTGAAGCGCGGGATAGGTCTGCGCCGCGGCCGCCGTCAGTCCGGGATTGTCGGGCGGAACGGCAAGCGGGGCCAATCGATAGACCTGCTCGCCCTCGACGCGCAGCGCTTCGCGGCTCGTCGCCAGGATATGGATATGCGGTGCGGCGTGGAAGATCTCGGCGGCCAGCGGCGCTGCGGCTGCGACGACGTGTTCGCAATTGTCGAGGATCAGCAGCATCCGCTTGTCCCGGAGATGGGCGAGCAGCGCGGGCAGGGGATCGTCGGTTTGCGCCGGCAGGCCGAGCATCAGCAGGATCGAGGTGATCACGAGATCGGGATCGCTCAGTGCGGCAAGATCAACAAAGTGCGCGGCGTCGGAGAATGTTTCGAGCAGGTCGTGAGCGATCGCAACCGCAACGGCAGTCTTGCCGACGCCGCCCGGGCCGACAATCGTGACGAAGCGCGAGCCGATCAGCCTGTCGGAGACGGCGGCGACTTCATCGTCGCGCCCGACCATCCGTTGCAGCCGGTTCGGCAGTTTGACCGGCGGCAATTCCGTTCGCCGTGCGGCGCGCCGCTGTGCCGGGAGTTCCACCCGCGAGATCGGCGCTACGAAGCAATAGCCGCGGCCGGAGAGTGTGGCGATGTAGCGGGTGCCGTCCTTGCCGTCGCCAAGGACCTTGCGAAGCGCCGCGACGTGAAAGCGCAGATTGGCTTCCTCGACCGTGATGCCGGGCCACACCAGCGCCATCAGATCAAACTTGCTGACGACCTCGTTCGGCCGCGACATCAGCGCGATCAGCGTGTCGAAGGCCTTTGCACCGAGCGGCAGCGCGACGCCATCGCGCATCACGAGTCTTTCATGCGGCGTCACGGTGAATGGTCCAAACGACAGGGTTCCCGTTGCGGTGCCGGCCGGCTCGGTCATGGCGGAATCCTGATCCTTCGAATGAACCGGATAGCCAGATGATCGCGATCCGGCAAGGCCGTCCCTGCATCGGCATCAGACCGCGGATGCAGGCCTTGCGAGGGGTGCGAGCCGAGACCTCACAACTTCTCACAAGTCCAAACGGGTGTCCTGAGGCCGCCGCTGCTAGTCAGTTGTGCGACGGCAAGGAGACCTCGATGACCCAAGCGGCAAAATTGCTCTACACGGCCCGGACCCACACCAGCGGCGGGCGACAGGACGGCATGTCGCGCAGTTCCGACGGCCGCCTGGACGTCAAGCTGTCGCCGCCGGGCGGCGCGGGCAGCGGCACCAATCCCGAGCAATTGTTCGCGGCCGGCTGGTCGGCCTGCTTCGAGGGCGCGATGGAGATCGCGGCCCGCAAGCGGAAGATCCAGCTTCCAAGGAAATGCGCGATCGACGCGGAGATCGACCTCGTGCTGGAGGAGGGCGCCTATTCGCTCAGGGCACGCCTCGATGTCAGCCTTCCCGGTCTCGATCGCGAGATCGCGCGCGGCCTCATCGATGAGGCGCACCAGACCTGCCCCTATTCCAAGGCCGTTCGCGGCAACATCGACGTCACGGTCGCGCTGATCTGACGCACCAACACCAACCAACCATCAACAAGGTAGCAACATCATGAAACAGATCATTGACCAGCACCGGCGCCAGTTTTTCGGCGTCGCCGCGGGAACCGTCGCCGCCGGCCTTGGCGTGATCGGCCTCGCCCGCGCCGAATCGGAAGCGCCGCGCTCCTCCGCGACGAATGCGTCGTTCGGCGCGATCAAGCAGATCGATGCCGGCGTCCTCAACGTCGGCTACGCGGAGGCCGGTCCTGCGAACGGTCCCGTCGCGATCCTGCTGCACGGCTGGCCTTACGACATTCACGCCTTCGTCGATGTCGCGCCGATCCTGGCAAAGGCCGGCTATCGCGTCATCATCCCTTATCTGCGCGGTTACGGCTCGACGCACTTCCTCTCTGGCGAGACGCCCCGCAATGGCGAGCCCGCCGCCATGGCCGTCGACATCATTGCGCTGATGGACAAGCTCGACATCAAGAAGGCGGTCGTCGCCGGTTTCGACTGGGGCGCGCGCACCGCCGATATCATCGCCGCGCTGTGGCCGGAGCGTTGCCGCGCGCTGGTGTCGGTCAGCGGCTATCTGATCTCCAGCCAGGCCGCGGGCAACGCGCCGCTGCCGCCGTCGGCCGAGCTGCAATGGTGGTACCAGTTCTATTTCGCGACCGAGCGCGGCCGCGCCGGATACGAGAAGTACACGCATGATTTCGCAAAACTGATCTGGAAGCTCGCTTCGCCGCAGTGGAAGTTCGACGACGCCACCTTCGCCCGCAGCGCGGCGGCGCTGGACAACAAGGATCATGTCGCGATCACGATCCACAATTACCGCTGGCGGCTCGGGCTCGCCCAGGGCGAAGCGAAATACGAGCAACTCGAAAAGAAGATCGCGGCGGCTCCCGTCATTGATGTGCCGACGATCACAATGGAAGGCGATGCCAACGGCGCGCCGCATCCCGACGCGAGCGCCTATGCCAAGAGATTCTCCGGTCGGTACGACTATCGTCTGATCACCGGCGGCATCGGCCACAATCTGCCGCAGGAAGCTCCACAAGCCTTTGCCAAGGCCGTCATCGATGCCGACGGCGGCGCCTGAGGATTTTGCTCGACACTTCGGTCCAGCGTGGCTGGGCCGAGGCCTCACACGGGATCCCAGCTTGATAAAGCGTCATGACGATGAAATCTGAAAAGACCAAATTTCTGTCCTACACAACGATGATTGTGCTGGCTGCGCTCCTCCTCGTCGTTGTCCTGACATGCGTGCCGTATCTGGTCACGATCGCTTTCGCGGAGGAACCGGCGGATGCCTCGCCGATCTTCGGCATCACTGTCCCGCCCGGCTACAAGCAGTGGCAGCTGATCGCACCGGCCGAGGAGGCGGCTCCCTTGGACGAGCTGCGTGCCATCGTCGGCAACAAGACTGCGATCGATGCTTATCAAGACAACAAGCTTCCGTTCCCGGACGGCACCATTCTGGTCAAGCGCGCCTGGAAGCGGAAACAGTCGTCCGAATTTTCGTCCGCAACCATTCCCGGAGAGCCCACCACCGTCCAGGTGATGGTGAAGGATTCCAGAAAATATGCCTCGACCGGCGGCTGGGGTTTTGGCCGCTTCGTCAACGGCAAGCCGGTCGACGAGGCCCAGCATCGCACCTGCTTTGCCTGCCACGAAGCCCGCGTCAGGAGCCGCGATTACGTCTTCACGCGGCTCGCGCCGTGAGTGCGGCGTGTCACTCCGCCGCGACCATCTGCTGGGTGCGCCACTGGCCGAGCAGGGCGCGCAGCGATGCCGGCTTCACCGGCTTGTTGAGCACCGCGACCTTTTCCTCGCGCGCAGCCATTTGCACGGCGGGGCTGCGGTCGGCGGTGATCAGGATTGCGGGGATGCCGTCGCCGAAGCGGCGGCGGATGTCGCGGATCGCGGCGATGCCGTTGCCGCGGTCGAGATGATAATCGACCAGCAGGCCGGTGACGCGGCCGCCGGCACTTTCGATCGCGGCGATCGCGCCTTCGGGATCGGCGACCGCGATCACCTCGGCGTCCCACGCCTTCAGCAGCGTGCGCATGCCGTCGAGGATCGCCGCGTCGTTCTCGATGCAGACGATGAGCGCGCCCGAGATCGGCGCGCGCGCCAGCGGCGTCGCGCTCGTCACTGCGGCGGTGTGGGTGATCGCCTTCGCCGTCGGCACAGTTACGGAGAACACCGAACCGCCGCCGACATTGGAGTCGATGGCGATGCCGTGATTGAGCACCCGTGCCAACCGCTCGACGATCGACAGCCCGAGCCCGAGGCCGCGCGCGATCCGCGCGCCTTGCTCGAGGCGGTGGAACTCCTTGAAGATCTCGCTGCGCTTGACCGGCGGGATGCCGACGCCGGTGTCGTAGACGCAGATATTGAGCGAGGGGCCTTGGCGGCGGCAGCCGACCAGCACGCGGCCGCGCGGTGTGTATTTGATCGCGTTGGAGATCAGGTTCTGAAGCAGGCGCCGCAGCAGCAAGCGGTCAGACTCGACCGGCAGCGAGCAGGGCACGAAGGCGAGCTCCAAATTCTTGGCGCGTGCGATCGGCGCAAATTCGATCTCCAGCGAACGCATCAGATCGGCCATCTTGAAGCTCGAGATCGAGGTCGTCATCGCGCCGGCATCGAGCCGGGAGATGTCGAGCAGCGCGCCGAGGATCTCCTCGATCGCCTGCAGCGATTCGTCGATGTTCTCGACCAGCCGCGTCTCCTCGCCGCTGTGCTGGCGCTCGACCAGGCTCGTGACATAGAGCCGCGCCGCGTTCAGCGGTTGGAGAATGTCGTGGCTGGCGGCGGCAAGGAACCGCGTCTTGGAGATGCTGGCGTCTTCGGCCGCGCTCTTGGCCTGAGCCAGCTCGGAATTCAGCCGGGTCAGCTCCTCGGTACGGTCGCGCACCCGCTTTTCCAGCGTCGCATTGGCGCGCTCCAGCGCTGCGGCCGCCTCGAAGGTGGGGGTGACGTCGGTGAAGGTGATGACGAAGCCGCCGCCGGGCATGCGGTTGGTCAAAATCTCGATCACCATGTGGCGATCGGGCAGGCGCTCCAGATAAGGCTCGCCGTCGGTGGTGTAAGCTGCGAGCCGGCGTTCCAGCATGGCCTCGCGCTCGACCGGATCGTTCGGCTCGCTCACGCCCATGAATTCGAGGATTTCACGCAACGGCGTGCCGAACTGGATGAAATGCGGGGGAACGTTGAGGAGATCGCCGAACTGCCGGTTGGAACAGATCAATTGCAGATCGGCATCGAACACCGCGATGCCCTGGCGCACATGGTTGAGCGCGGTCTGGAGGATCTCGCGGTTGAAATGCAGCGCCGCATGGGAATCGTCGAGCAGCTTGAGCGCAGCCTTGGCGGAGACCGTCCGCTTGCGCAGCAGCAGCGACATCACGAGCCGCGAGGAGGCTGCTCCGATCGAGGAGGCGATCAGGTGCTCGGCGTGCTGCAACAGCTCGAAATCGGCGGGTGCCCCGTGCTCCAGCCGGACATTGCGCCGCGCGGAGAATGCCTCGAACGAATGCCGCGCGCGGTCCGGCCCGAGATATTGCGCCACCGTGGTCTGGATGTCCTGCACCGTGACCGTGGTGCGCCAGCGGCGGAAGTTCGGCGAGATCGGCGCCAGCGTGTTGGGCACGAACAGATCGGCCTGCACCAGCTCGATCGAAGACGGCCGGCGCGCCAGCGACAGCAGCACATAGGTGAGGATGTTGAGCGACAGCGACCAGATGACGCCGTGCATCAGTGGCGGCAGGTCGGCGCCGAACAGCGCCTGCGGCCGCAGCGCCTCGATCCCGAACGGTCCGTGCTGGAGCAGCAGGATGCCCGAAGTCGAGGAATCCATGAAGCTCGGGATGAACAGCGTGTAGAGCCACACCGCGAATCCGACCAGCATGCCGCCGATGGCGCCGCGCGCGGTCGCGCGCCGCCACAGCAGCCCGCCGAAGAAGCTTGGTGCAAGCTGGGCGATGGCGGCAAAAGACAGCAGGCCGATTGCCGCGAGCTGGGTGTTGCCGAGCGCGCGGTAGTAGAAGTAGGCCATCACCATGATGGCGAAGATCGCGAGCCGGCGCGAGCGCAACAGGAAGTCGCTGAAATCGGCGCCGCCGGTGCGTCCTTCCGGCCGTCGTTGCAGCACCAGCGGCATCACGAGGTCGTTCGAGACCATGATGGAGAGCGCGACGCATTCGACGATCACCATCGCGGTCGCCGCCGACAGGCCGCCGACGAAGACGGCGACGCTGAGCAGATTCGCGCCGCCTTCCATCGGCAGCGCCAGCACGTACATGTCAGGATCGGCGGTGCCGAACGGGAAGCTGATGAGGCCGGCGAGCGCGATCGGGATCACGAACAGATTGATGGCGACGAGGTAGAGCGGAAACAGCCAGCGCGCGCGGCCGACCTCGGCATCCGAGGAATTTTCCACCACGCTGACGTGGAACTGGCGCGGCAGCAGCATGATCGCGCACAGCGACAGCAGCGTCATGGTCAGGAAGTTGCCGATCGACGGCGAATAGTTGATGGCGCGCACCGCCTCCGGGGTCTTCATGGCGCGCTCGATCAGTTCGTGCGGCGAGAACATCCAGAACGTGACGAAGATGCCGGCGGTGAGGAAGGCGACCAGCTTGATGATGGATTCGGTTGCGACCGCCAGCATCAGGCCGTGCTGATGCTCGGTGGCGTCGGTCTGCCGCGTGCCGAACAGCACCGCGAAGGCCGCCATCGCCAGCGTCACCATCAGCGCCATGTCGCCGACGATGGGGATGTGAGAGAAGGCCTGGTCTTCGCCCAGGATGGTTTCGAGCGAGGAGGCGACCGCCTTGAGCTGGAGCGCGATATAGGGCACCGAGCCGATGATCGCGATCAGCGCGACGGTCGCCGCCACCGCCTGGCTCTTGCCATAGCGCGCGCCGATGAAGTCGGCGATCGAGGTGATGTTGTGGGCTTTCGCGAGCTGGATCACGCGGCGGAGTACGCCGGCTCCGAGCCCGATCATCAGGATCGGGCCGACATAGATCGCGAGGAAGTCGGTGGACGTGCGGGTGGCGAAGCCGACCGAGCCGAAGAAGGTCCAGGAGGTGCAGTAGATCGCCAGCGACAGCGGATAAATCAGCCCGGAGGCGCGGCCGCGCCCGGCCGGCGAGCGGCGGTCGCCATGGCTCGCCACCAGGAACAGAAAGCCGATATAGCCGAAGGCGGCGGCGATCACGCCCCAGTCGTGCAGCATGGCGAGCGTGCTTCTCCCTGGGCGCGCTGGCAGCGCCCGATCTCATTTTCCCTGCAAATCTAGCGCGTTGGGCGGCGGCAGGCGACAGCCAAATGCCGTGCGGGCCCGGGAACTCGGGTTGTCGTTAAGGTGCGCGGCAGGCCATCAGCCCCAATGTCGTCCTGGCTTCCGTCAGGACGACGGAAAACGCCTACTCCGCCGCCAGCGACTTCTCGCGCAGCGGCAGACCGAGGCGGTCCCATACCTGCAGCAGGGCTTCGGCGAGCTGATCCACCAGGCCGTCGTCGTGATAGGGCGAGGGCGTGATGCGCAGGCGCTCGGTGCCCTTGGCGACCGTCGGATAGTTGATCGGCTGGATGTAGATGCCGTGCTGTTCCAGCAAGAGGTCGGAAGCCTGCTTGCACTTCTCGGCATCGCCGATGAACAGCGGCACGATGTGGGTGTCGCTCGACATCACAGGCAGGCCGGCGGCGTTGAGGATCGCCTTGACCCGGGCGGCGCGGTCCTGGTGGCGCTCGCGCTCCCAGTTCGACGTCTTCAGATGCTTGATCGCAGCGGTGGCGGCCGAGCAGATCGCTGGCGGCAGCGCGGTGGTGAAGATGAAGCCCGGCGCATAAGAGCGCACGGCGTCGATGATCTGTCCGTTGGCGGCGATGTAACCGCCGAGGCAGCCGAACGCCTTGGCGAGCGTGCCTTCGAGAATGTCGATGCGATGCATCACGCCGTCGCGCTCGGCGATGCCGCCGCCGCGCGGGCCGTACATGCCGACGGCGTGGACTTCGTCGACATAGGTCATCGCGCCGTACTTCTCGGCGAGATCGCAGATTTTTGCCAGCGGAGCGATGTCGCCGTCCATCGAATAAAGGCTCTCGCAGGCGATCAGCTTGGGCCGGCTCGGGCCCGCAGCCTTCAACAGCGCTTCGAGATCGGCGAGATCGTTGTGGCGGAACACGACCCGCTCGCAGCCGGACTGGCGGATGCCCTCGATCATCGAATTGTGGTTGAGCTCGTCCGACAGAATGAGACAGTTCGGAATGAGCTTCGCGATGGTCGCGATGCCGGTCTGGTTCGAGACGTAGCCGGACGTGAAGAGCAGCGAGGCGTCCTTGCCATGGAGATCGGCGAGCTCGGCCTCGAGCTGCACCAGCGGATGATGCGTGCCGGCGATGTTGCGGGTGCCGCCGGCGCCGGTGCCGACGCGCGTCGCGGTCTCGACCATCGCGCCGACCACCTTCGGGTGCTGGCCCATGCCGAGATAATCGTTGGAGCACCAGATCACGACGTCGCGCTTGCCCTTGGGCGAGTGCCAGAGCGCATGCGGGAACCGGCCGGCGATGCGCTCGAGATCGGCGAACACGCGGTAGCGCCGCTCAGTGTGGAGGCGATCAAGGGCGGAATTGAAAAACTGGCTGTAATCCATCGTCAAACCTGCAACGGAACTGACCAAAGGGCTGCATCTTCTTAGAGTTATTCCAGCTCTAATGTCTATGCGCTATCCCACATTTGCACCTGCGGGGCATTTGGGCAAAATGCCCTATCGTGCGATTTGAAACTTGATCCGATCAAGTTCGCGCGAGATGCAATGTTGCCCTGCACCATCAGTTGAATTGAAGTCAGCGCTCAACTCGTTCTGAATTGAAGCACGCCGTCTTTCGTCTCCGCCGTCAGCCGGCCCTCGACGATCATGTAGTTGACATGGGCGACCAACTCGCCGGCGGCAAAACCCATCTGGTGTTCGTCGAGCACGTGCTTGTTGAACACGACGGGCACCAAGGCGCGCGAGGTCTGCGGCACCTCGCGGCAGGCTTCCGCGATCAGGCGGCAGCGCTCCTCGTGGTGATCGGCCAGCTGCTTGATGCGGGGCTTAAGCCCGTAGAACGGAACGCCATGGCCCGGCAGCACCAGCACATCATAGGGCAGCGTCGTGGTGAGGCTGGCGAGCGAGGCCAGATATTCGCCGAGCGAGTTCTGGTCGGGTTCGACCGCCCACACGCTGACGTTCGGCGAGATCTTGCTCAACACCTGGTCGGCCGAAAGGAACAGCTTGTCGTCGGCGCAATACAGCATCACCTGGTCGAGCGCGTGACCGCCGCCGGTGATCACCTTGAACCGGCGCGTGCCGATCACGACGTCGTCGCCATGCGAGATGCGGCGGTAGGACGGCGGCAGCACCGAGACGCGCTTGAGATAATCCTGGCCGCGACCGAGCAGCTTTTCGGTGAGCGACTCGTCCATGCCGTGGCGGCGGAAGAACAGCCGTTGCGCCTGCTGCCGCTCCTCCGTGCCGCGGTTCTGGTGATAGACCGATTGCAGATATTCGACCTGCGACATCACCAGCGGGCAGTTGAATCGCTCGACGATCCACCCGGCCAGACCGACATGATCGGGATGGGAATGGGTCACGATCAGGCGCGTGATGTTGACGCCCTTCAGCGGCCCGTCGAACAGCTTGGTCCAGGCCTCGATCGTCTCCTCGTTGCCGAAGCCGGTGTCGACGATGGCATAGCCGTCGCCGTCGGCGAGCAGGTAGATGTTCACGTGGTTGAGGCGGAACGGCAGTTTCAGCCGCGCCCACAATACGCCCGGCTTCACCTCGACGACCTCTTCGGGGCCGGGATGCTGTTCCCATGGATAGCGCAGGGCCTCGGCGGAGGACTGCACGGTGTCGGTTTTTGCGTTCATTCTACCGGCTTAAACCCACTGGCTGCGGCGCGCCAGCCGAAAAAAGCCGCGCGGCGGCCGTCGCATGGCCGTCATACCGCAAGGGTTTTTCCGTGACCCGGATGGAGCCACGACAGGCCGGCGGCGGCTTACGCCGCCCGTATGTTGTTGAGGAACGCGTCGATCTCTCCGCGCAGCATGTCGGCTTCGCGGCGGAGCGCGTCGGAGGCGCCCAGCACTTCGTTCGCCGCTGCGCCGGCTTCCGCCGAAGCCGTGGAGACGCCGACGATGTTGCTGGAGACCTCGCTGGTGCCGCCGGCCGCATGCTGGATGTTGCGGGCGATCTCGCGCGTCGCCGCGCCCTGCTCCTCGACCGCGGCGGCGATCGTCGTGGTGACGTCGTTGATCTCTCCGATGATCCGGCCGATGCCCTGGATCGCGCCGACTGCCGAGGTGGTGACCTGCTGCATGCTGGCGATCTGGGTGCGGATCTCTTCCGTTGCCTTGGCAGTCTGGCTCGCGAGGCTCTTCACCTCGGAGGCGACCACCGCGAAGCCGCGGCCGGCCTCGCCCGCGCGCGCGGCCTCGATGGTGGCGTTGAGGGCGAGCAGATTGGTCTGCGAGGCGATGGTCTGGATCAAATCGACCACGACGTTGATGCGGCTCGCGCTGTCGGCAAGGCTCTGCACTGTGGCGTCCGTCGAACCGGCTTCGTCGACGGCCTTCCTGGCGATCTCGGCGGAGGTGATCACCTGCTTGCTGATCTCCTGGATCGAGGACGACAGCTGTTCGGTGCCTGATGACACGGTCTGCACGTTGACCGAGGTTTCCTCCGCGGCCGACGCCACTGCGTTCACCAGCGCGTTGGACTGGTCGGCGGTGTTCGACATGCTCTGCGCGGTCGTCTGCATCGAATTGGCCGACTGCGCGAGATTGTCGAGCGCGGAGCGCACCGTGCCCTCGAACTCGGCGATCTTCGCCTCCATGCGCTCGGCGCGCTCGGCCTTGGCGAGCCGATCCTTGTCCTGCTCGCCGGCGAGGGTCCGGGCTTCGATCATGCTGTCGCGGAACACCTGAAGCGTATCCGTCATCGTGCCGATCTCGTCATTCTGCTTCGCGCGCGCGATCTCGGTGTCGAGATCGCCGGCCGAGAGCAGCTGCATGGCGTGCTGGAGGCCTGTGATCCGGCGCAGGATGTTGCGGCCGACATAGAGCCAGACGAACAACGCCGAGCCGACCAGCATCAGCGCGCCGAGTGCCAGCATCGCGGTCGTCGCCAGCGAGATCTCCTGCCGCGCCTGGAAGGTCGACGCGTTGGTCTCCTTCTGCACGCCCTCGACGAGCTGCTGCACGCTGATGCCGAGGCCGACATTGAGCTTGCGGGTCTCGTCCAGAATGGTCTGGCCGTAGTCGATGGCGTCGAGCTCTTTCTGGCGGATCTTGAACACGCCGGTCTTGCCCTCGCCGAAGGCGAACAGCTTTTGTACGGTGTCGCGCACCGCCTGCATCGAGGTCATGTTCGGCAGGTCCTCGAGGTTCGACTTGACGCGGTCGCGCGTCGCCTTGAACTCCTTCTCGATCGCCTCCAGCGTGTCGCTGTTGTTGGCCGACAGCGCCGCCATCATGTCGGCGGCCATCAGATTCCCGTTGGCGGAGATGGTCGCGACCTGGGAGACGGTGCGGGCGGCTTCGGTGGCATCATCGGCGGAAACTTCCGCCGCGCCGAGAATCGCGTTCAGGCGCGTTTGCGCATCCAGCATGGCAGGACCGGCCGCACCGACGAAGGTGAGCTGCGCCTTGCGCAGCGCTTCATACTGCTTGTCGTGCAGCGCACCGGTATCGAGCCGCTCGCGCGCGGCCGACACCAGGCTCTGGGTCGCCTCGTCGATGCTCTTGGCGGTGTCGCGCAGTGCGGTCGCGATCTGCTTGTCGGCGCCGAGCTCGATGATCTCGCCAAGCTTGGCCATGGCGAGCTGCTGAATCTCCTGCACCTTCTTGGTGCGTTCGTTCAGCGCCTCGTCGGACGGCGATGCCAGGAGGCCGGGCCCTTGCGCCGCGAGCGTTGCGCTTTGCGATGCGAGTTGAAGGCTCGCGGAGAGGCGCGGAATGTCGCGGCCGCTCAGGTCCATCATGGTGCTGCCGAGATGGTTGAAGACGAAGCCGGCGCCTGCGGCGATCAGGAGGCCCATGCCTGCGATCACTGCGAAGGCCGTGAACAGGCTGCCGCGCACGCCCCATTTCGGCATCTTGAAGCGAGGCTTGAAACGGCCAAGGACAGGGCCAAGAATGCCACCAAGACGGATCGCCATCGAAATTCCCCCACCCACGATCTTATGTTTTCGCCGCGGAGTATCCTTGGAGCGGGTTAAAAATTCGCAAGTTGCTCAATTGGTTGCGCGCGTTCCGCACAGCGAAAAAAGAAGGGCCGGCAACGATGCCGGCCCTTCATCATGATAAGGTCTTGGTAACCGTTCAGTAGCGCGCGACCGCCGAGTTGGCCCAGTTGAAGCGGTAATTGACGCCCGCCTTGATGGTGTGGTCGTCGGTGGTGAAGTTGCCGGAGCCCGCCAGCGGACCTCCGATGAAGTGCGCGTCGCCGAAATTGTAGTACTGGTACTCGGCCTTGGCCGACCAGTTCGGGGCGAACATGTATTCGAGGCCGGCGCCGACGGTGTAGCCGTTGCGGTGATCGCCAGCGATGACGAAGGCGGCCGGCACGCCGCCAACAGTGACCTTCTCGTTGTTGTCGGAGTAGGCGTAGCCGCCCTTCACGTAGAGGAGGCCCGGACCCCAGGTGTAGCCGACGCGGCCGGTGATCGAGCCGAGGCCGCGCTGGTCGTTGGTGTAGGCGACGCCGCCCGGGAACACCGCGCCGACGCTACCGGAGAGCCAGGAATACTGGCCTTCGACACCGACCAGGAAATTCGGGTGGAACTGCCAGTCCGCACCGGCCTGCACGCCGCCGAGGAAGCGGCCATTGCCGTTGTTGCCGGTGGAGAGGCCGTTGAAATTATTGTCGCTGGAGAATGCGCCACCGAGATGCGCACCGATGTAGAAACCGGTCCAGTTGTAAATCGGCGCGGCATAGGCCGGCGCGGGCGTCTTGTAATAATTGCGGTTACCGAGATCGGCACCGATCGCCGGCGCAGCAGCGCCCACCATGAGCAGCGCAACGGTCGCAAACAGAATCTTCTTCATAGTCCAAACTCCAACACTTTGGTCCCCGGCAGGCGCGCTTTCCGCGCCGTCGTTGGTTTTGCAGATAGCTCGCTTTTGACGAAAATGCTGTCACATGCATGGCACAGCGGCAGCCAACCTAACTTATTGGCCTGTAAATGATTTTCGTGCTTAATGCCGGCTTAAGAAGTGGTGAAGGAAGACTTAATCCAGCGCTGTTCCGGTACCTTGCGCGCGTGTCTCATTAACCAAGACGGCGCCGTGCCTCATCGCGCATCTGTTCGCGGAATGCAGCGCGCTTTGCGGGCCGGTCTTGCTCGCGCACGTCATGGCGATCGAAGACGTCGAACTTCTCCAGAATCGGATGGCGCTCGCTCGCCATCGCGAGCACGCGCAGCACCTTGGTTGCCGATGGTGTCGGGCCGCTCACCTCCCAGCGTCGGATGGTGTCGACGCCGCCCTGCTCCGGCAATCCGCAAAGCCGGGCCATGTCGGCCGCGGTGAGCTTGCGCTCAAGCGCCTCGGAGAGGTCGTTGCGGAGTTGCTTCAGTTCGGGGCCGGTCATGTCACCTCAATGCGCGAAGTCGTTGAGGTCAATGCACTAGCGCTGATTCGGGTCCATCCGAAGGCGAGGCAGTCCGCCCCTGATGTCATCCATGTGACCTCGCCAGCGGGGATCCGGCGTGCAATAGACATTGCACTTCCTCTTCCTCTTCGCGTTCGGCGCGGTGCTGGCACCGAAATCCGCTAGCAGGCGAATCTCCTGCCGTCCATGCCTGGACTGGAGCGAGCTTGCGCAGGACGTTCGGCATTGATCTGAGCGGAAACGGCAGTCGCGCTCCGGCACCTTCGCCCGCGCACGGAGTTATGAACGGGAGCCTATGGAAATCGTCCATTGAGTGAACAAATGGCACAAGGGGCCGGCAGCGTATGAAGGGATCAGCCATGACAAGCATCAAACCCGCCCTTGCGGCACTCGTCGCGATCGGGCTGCTTGCCGCGCCGCTTGCGGCTGAAGCCAAAAAGCACCGCTCGAGCCGATCTTACAGTACCGGCGTGGTGGCTCCGACCTATGGGAGCGCCGGATCGCCGGCGGCACAGCCCAGGACCTATGGGTCGACCGGGCAGTCGGTCGGGACGGTCACGGCGCCGTCAATCGGCACGTATAATACGCCATCGGTCGGCGTCACCAACACGGTCCCGACCTGGAACAACACCAACCCGCCCCTCAGATAGGGAACGTCCAATACCGGTCACCGTGTGCCGGTCGCGAGGCCAGAGAGAAGATAGAGCGCGACCAGCAATGTCGCGACCGACAGCATCGTCGTGACCGAGACCGTGGCAGCGACCAGCTTTTCCTCGACCTTGTGTTCGTGCGCCAGCACATACACGGTCTTCGCCGTCGGTACTGCCGCGCAGATGACGGCGGCGACCGTGTCGAGCGGGCTGAGGCTCAAAACCACACAGAGTCCGTAGACGATCAGCGGCATCACCAGCAGTTTCACGGCGGCGAGCGCGAACGATGCCTTCAGGTTCGACCGCAGTCCCTCGACCGACAGACCTAGTCCGATGGCAAACAGCGCGCAGGGCGTGAGCGCGGCGGCAATCATGTTCAGATAGGCGATGGCCGGCGCTGGAATTGGCAAGCCGGTGATCGCCCATGCGAGACCAATGAGGGTCGACAGGACCATCGGATTGAGCAGGATCTGCTTCACCAGTCCGGCGGAATGTGCCGGCCCGCGCGCGTCCCTCTCCAGCAGGACGACGGTGAGCGGAAACATCACGCCAGCCACGAACACCGTCGCCACCGCCGCGGGCAGGACGGCGGGCTGGCCGTAGATCGCGTGCAGGATCGGCAGGGCTACGAAGCCGGTATTGGTCATCGCCGCGGCCATGCCATGGATGGTGCTGCTGGCGAGATCGCGCTTGCCACCCGTGCGGACCACCAGGAACACCAGCGCAAAGCAGATCAGGGACCCGCCGCCGAACGCGAGCAGGAAGCGCCATTCCAGCAGATTGCGTGCCGGCTCCTGGGCGATCGTCACGATCAGTAGCGCCGGCATCGCGACGTTGTAGGCGAAATGTACCAGGGCATCGGCAAGCGAGCGGGAGAGATAGCCGAGCTCTCCGGCGAGCCAGCCGGTGACGATGATCGCGAAAACAGGAAGAACGAGGCTGGCGACCTCCATCCGGCTTCCCCTTGGCCAGGCAGATAAATCCCATCCTAGCTTGGAGATGCGCCGCCGTCACGGTTCAACCGGACCGCGGCGTTCGATCCGGTCCCTGCGATCTCAGGCGCCCCTGCGGCCCTGTTGGCCGATCACGCAGCGCCATCCGGCGAGGCGCTCGGCCGGATGCTGGTTCATCCATTCGGCGAGCTGCGGTGCGCCCATCAGGCAGGACTGCATCGAGACCTCGGCGAAATCGGACGTGGTGACGGTTTGCTCATGACAATTCGCCGGAGAGGCGAGGTTGCAGAGCACGGCGATGATCTTGATCACGCGAAATTGCCTCCGTCGCTGCGACGCGCAGTACCTCCGCTCGACTGGTCGCTGACCGGATCAGCCGGCGGGAAGATGCTGTCGTAGATCGCGCGTGCTTCTCGAATGAGGCGCTCTCGCTCGCGCTCCGATTTCGAGACAAACTGAATGACTTCGCCCATGATCGCTCCAAAACTTGGTCGGTACGTCATCATTAGATGACGTGTGTCATGTCATGCATGTAGGACGCCGCTTGCCGCTTTGAAGCCGGAGCAACGCTGATGGAGCAATAACAAGCGCGTGACTGCCCTGTTCCTAGGACGATCCGGCCGAGTATCGGCGCCAGAGCGGAATACCGCTCGTCTCACGCCGCCGGCGTGCGCTCCTTGCGTCCCGGTACCGCCGCCAGCAGCTCGCGCGTATAGGCATGCTCGGGCGCGGCGAACAGCTGCGCGGTCGGTTTCAACTCGACGATGGCGCCGCGCTGCATCACCGCGATCCGGTCGCAGATTTGGGCTGCGACGCGCAGATCGTGGGTGATGAACAGCATCGAGAGGCCGAGGCGTGCCTTGAGGTCTTCGAGCAACTTCAAGACCTGCGCCTGCACGGAGACGTCGAGCGCGGAGACGGCTTCGTCGGCGACGATGATCTCAGGCTCGAGCGCGAGCGCGCGCGCAATGCCGATGCGCTGGCGCTGGCCGCCGGAGAATTCATGCGGATAGCGCTCGAGCGCGCCGGCATCGAGGCCGACCATCCTGAGCAGATCGCGGGCGCGGTCGAATGCCACTTTCGGATCGGTGCCCGCCGCGATAGGACCGTCGGCGATGATGTGACCGACCTTGCGGCGCGGATTGAGCGAGGCGAACGGATCCTGAAAGATCATCTGGATGCGATGCCGCTCGGCGCGCAGCGCTTTGCCCGAGAGTGAGGTGAGATCGGTCTCGCCGATCCGCACCGTGCCGCGGTCGGCTTCGATCAGCCGCATCACGAGCCGCGCCACCGACGATTTTCCGGAGCCGGATTCGCCGACGAGGCCGAGCGTCTCACCCCTGAGGATGTTGAAGTTGACCGCGCGCGCGGCGTCGACGCGGCGGTCTTCGCGAAACCAGCCGCCAGAGGTGACGTAAGTCTTGTCCAGTCCGATCACCTCGACCGCTCTGGCCTGATCGTCCAGCGGCGCGCGCGCCGGCGGATCCATCGACGGCACCGCGGCGAGCAGCGCCTTGGTGTAGTCGTGCTGCGGCGCGTTGAAGACGGTTGCAGCGGGACCCTCCTCCACGACCTTGCCGTGGCGGAGCACCACGACCTGATCGGCGATGTCGGAGACCACGCCGAAATCATGGGTGATGAACATCACCGCCATGTTGCGGTTGCGCTGGAGGTTGCGGATCAGCTTCAGGATCTGTGCCTGCGTCGTGACGTCGAGCGCAGTGGTCGGCTCGTCTGCGACCAGCACCGCCGGTTCGAGCGCCAGCGCCATCGCGATCATGGCGCGCTGGCGCTGGCCGCCGGAGAGCTGGTGCGGATAGGCGCGCACGATGCGCTCGGGGTCGGGCAGGCCGACCTCCCGCGCCAGCGCCAGTGCCCTTGCGCGCCGCTCCCTCGGGGTGAGCAGGCCGTGCGCCTCGAACATCTCCGCCATCTGGTCGCCGATCCGCATCAACGGATTGAGCGCGGTCATCGGCTCCTGAAAGATCATCGCGAGCCGGCGGCCGCGCAGATCGCGCCAGCCGTCGTCATCCAGCTTGAGCAGGTCGCGGCCTTCGAACTGGATCTCGCCGGAGGTGACGGAGACCGTGTCCGGCAACAGGCCCATCAGCGCATGCGCGCACATCGACTTGCCGGAGCCGGACTCGCCGACGACGCAGACGATCTTGCCGGGTCGCAAGTCGAGCGAGACGCCATCGACGGCGAAGGGACGCTCGGCGCCCTTGGGCAGCGCGATCCGCAGATTCTTGATGGAGACGGCGGGCGGTGCGGTCATCTCTAGCGTCCCTCCCGCGACAGGCGCGGATTGAGGGCGTCGTTGAGGCCTTCGCCGATCAAATTGAGGCCGAGCACAGAGATCAGGATGGCGACGCCGGGAAACACGGTGATCCACCAGGCCTGGCGGATCACGGTGCGGCCGGCACCGACCATGTAGCCCCAGGAGATCAGATTGGGATCGCCGAGGCCGAGGAATGACAGCGAGGATTCCAGGAGGATTGCGGTCGCCACCATCAGCGAGGCCAGCACGATCACCGGCGACAGCGTGTTCGGCAGGATTTCGCGCAGGATGATCCAGGTGTTGCTCTGGCCCGTGACGACGGCGGCCTGGACATATTCGCGCGTGCGCAGCGACAGCACCTCGCCGCGGACGAGACGCGCGACCGGCGGCCAGCTCACCAATGCGATCGAGGCGACGATCGAATAGATCGAGGGTTGCAGGATCGCGACCAGCACGATCGCGAGCGCAAAGCTCGGGATGGTCTGGAAGAATTCGGTGAAGCGCATCAAGGCGTCGTCGACCTTGCCGCCGAAATAGCCGGCCATGGCGCCGATCGGCAGGCCGACGACCAGCGCCACCAGTGTGGAGACAAGGCCCACAAGCAGCGAGACGCGAGCGCCAAAGATCATGCCGGCGAACACGTCGCGGCCGAGCGCGTCGGTGCCGAGCGGCACGGTCGAGAGCGTGAACGGCGGCAGGAACGGCCGCTGCACCATGCGCCAGGGCGAGTTCGGGAACAGCATCGGACCGAACACCGCGAGTGCGATCGCAAGAAGCAGGATGATGAGCCCGATGACGCCGCTCGGGCTCCTCAGCATCGATTTCCAGAACTGTTTCATGCGGTGAATTCGATGCGCGGGTCGACCAGGCGATAGACCAGGTCGGTGATGAGATTGAATGTCAGGACCATGGCGGAGCAGATCACGAAGACACCAAGCAGTAGATTGTAGTCCCGCTGCAGCAGGGCGTCGTACATCAGCCGTCCGATGCCCGGCCAGGCGAACACGGTCTCGGTGATGACGGCGCCGCCGATCAGCGTGCCGGAGTGGACGCCGGCGAGCGTCACGACGGGCAGCAGCGCGTTGCGGAGCACGTGGCGGCGCTGGATCACGGCATCGGACAGGCCTTTCGCACGCGCGGTCTTGACGAAGTCGAGCCGCTTCACCTCCAGCATCGAGGCGCGCGTCATGCGGGTGTAGGTCGCCATGAAGAACAGGCCGAGCGTCATCGCCGGCATGATCAGGTGCCTTGCGACATCGACCACATGGGCAAGACCGGTGAAATTGGCGCCGACGGTCTCGTAGCCGAAGCTCGGCAGCCAATCGACAGCGACCGAGAACAACAGGATGCCCATCAGCGCCACCCAGAAAAGCGGCATGGCGAAGAAGATCAGCGCGAAGATCGTGATGGCGGTGTCGAGCCACGTCCCCGCGAAGCGCGCCGCGAAGGTGCCGAACAGGATGCCGAGCATCAGCGAGATCGCGAACGCGGTCAGCGTCAGCAACAGCGTCGCCGGCAGCCGCTCCAGGATCAGCTTCGACACCGGTGCCTGCTGGCGGAAGGAGAAGCCGAGGTCGAGCGTCACGACGCCCTTGACGTAGACGAAGAGCTGCTCGGGCAGCGGCTTGTCGAGGCCGAACTTCTGCCTGAGCTGCTGGACGAAGATCTGGTCACTTGCACCGGCCTCGCCCGCCATCACGACCGCGGGGTCGCCGGGCGCAAGCCGGATCAGGAAGAAATTGAGAACGACGATCGCGAGCAGGACGATCACGCCCTTCAGGACACGCTGAGCGATGAAGGAGAGCATTGTTAGATGGCGATCAGATCAGGTTGAACGCAGCGGCAACAGCGGTGCGCCCCCTCTCCCGCTCGCGGGAGAGGGTAGGGGAGAGGGTATTTCCGCAGAGGGATTGCCAAGTGGAGAGAACCCTCACCCGCTACGCTCTTCGAGCGTAGCGACCTCTCCCGCAAGCGGGAGAGGTAAGGGGAGTTCGGAGCGCGTCTCCTCACTTGTCGAGCCACGCGTCCTTGAAGCCATCATTGACCCCGATGCCCGTGGTGATCAGGTTCTTGACCTTGCAGCGCATAATGGTCGGGAATTGCAGCTCGAGCATCCAGGCCACCGGCACGTCTTCGACCAGGATCTTCTGCGCCTTTTCGTAGATCTCCTTGCGCTTGGAGTCGGGCGTCGCCACCGCGCCGTCGGCGAACAGCTTGTCGATTTCCGGGTTGGAGTAGCCCTCGACGTTGTTGAACACCTGGCCCTTGGCGATGGCGCTTGAGACGTAGTTTCGGCCGACGCCGAGCGCGGGATCGCCATATTGGTAGAGATAGGTGAAGGCGATGTCGTAGTCCCAGTCGCCGATCTTCTGGTTGCCGCCGGCAACGTCGGTGGCGATGGTCTCGATGTTCATGCCGACGTCCTGAAGGTTCTGCTTCACGGCTTCACCCCAGCGCTGCCAGGTCTCGCCATAGGCGAGCGGCAGAAGGCGGATCTTCTCGCCCTTGTAGCCGGCTTCCTTCAGCAGCGCCTTGGCCTTGGCGGGATCGTAGGGGTACTTCGGCACGTCGTCGGTGTAATATTTGATGGTCGAGGCCGATGGGCCGGTCGCAACCTTGCCGAGCCCGTTCCAGATCACGTCCTTGGCGAACTCGCGGTCGATCGCATACATGATCGCCTGCCGCACCCGCTTGTCCGCGAGCGGACCCTGGCGGTTGTTGAGCCACAGCCAGGCCAGCGGCGAGAAGAACTCCCAGCCGGCGCCGGTGACGCAGGTGTCCTTCAGCTTGGAGAGACGGGGCACGTCGAAATTCTCGACCGAGCCGCCGGGCAGTACGTCGACCTTGCCGGTCTCGTACGCCACGGAGCGTGCCGCGGCATCGGGAATGATCTGCCAGTAGATATCGTCGAGATAGGGTTTGCCCTTCTCGTAATAGTTCGGGTTCTTGACCAGGCGGATGAAAGAGCCCTTCTGCCATTCCTTGAACATGAAGGGGCCGGTGCCGACAGGGGCGTTGTTGTAGGGATTGGTCTTCCAGTCGGTGCCTTCATAGAGATGCTTCGGTACCATCGGCATCGAGCCGACCTCGAAGATGCCGAGGAACGGACCGAACGGCTGCTTCAGTGTGAACACCACCGTGGTGTCGTCGGGTGCCTCGACCTTGTCGACCTGCGCGAGGTTGTTGCGGGCGCGCGCATGAGTCTGCTTCAGCATCTCGACCGAGAACAGCACGTCGGCGGCGGTGAAGGGCTTGCCGTCATGCCAGGTCACGCCTTTCCTCAGCTTGAAGGTGTAGGTTTTTGCGTCTTCGCTGACGCTCCAGCTCTCGGCGAGTTCCGGCTGCGGTTCGAGCTTGGGGCTGTAGCGAAGCAGGCCTTCGAAAATGTTGCCCGCCACCATCTGCACCGGGCCGTTCTGGACCATCGCCATCATCAGGCCGGGCGGCTCGGGCTGGATCACGACATTGATCGCGCCCCCTGTTTTCGGCTCTTGCGCCAGCGCCGGGGCCGTGAGGCCGCAGGCCAGGAGGAGTCCAAGCAACACTCGTTTCGACATGTCGTATCTTTCTCAAGCGAGACCAGCCGCGAACGCTTCGCACGTCGTGGCGCGCTAAGCTACGGCCGGCCCATCCCAGTCCCCATCCGCTATCGAGGCTCACATAGTCCCATTCGGCGCCGCAAGATGAAAGTCTCGACAGTGTTCGCACAAAAAATGTACAGCGCGTCCCATGATGGCGTTTGGCGGCCAAGCCGGCGCCGCAGCGCCGCCCGATCCGAGCGGGACCCGGCTGGTCGAGGACGGCCGCGCCCGCATCCGGCTCGAGCGCTGCGGGCCGTCGCGCGAGCGCATCTGCGCCTCAGGCCAGGGCCAGACCTTCACCAAAATGCCCGAGGCGCTCCCGGGCCACGAGATTGCGCGGCTCTCGACGTCGTCGTCCATCTGCGCCGGAAGCCCGACGTAGACCCGGCATGCGGATCGTCTAACGCAAGCCCGCTCGCCGGAATCCCTCCATATAGTGCTCGCGATCGGCCTCGTTGGCCCACGGCAATTGCGTCGCGATCCAATGCAGCGAGATGCCGGGCTGGGTGCGGCGGAGCTCGCTCAGCGCCATCTCCGCAAGCACGCCGTCGCCGGTCATGCCGGCAGAAACCGCGAGCACGCGGTAGGCGCCGGTGAGGTCGCCGCGGTGGCGGATCGCCTCGCGCGCGAGCGCGATGGCCTCGCCATAGCGCCGCTCCGTGAAGCGGGCATAGCCGGCGATGCCGTGATAGATCGCCAGGGACGGATCACGCGGCGAGAGCCGCATTGCCCTCTGCGCTGCCTCGAACGATTCCTTCGGCCGCCCGGCATAGGACAGCGCCAGCGCGTAATAGCTCTGCGCCAGCGAGAAGTTCGGATTGAGCGCGAGCGCCTGCTCGAACTCGGACAGTGCGTCCGCAAGTCTTCGTGTCGAGAAGCAGACACTGCCGAGCGCGGCATGCGCCCAGGCATCCTCATGGTCGCAGCGCACCGCGGCGAGCGCGGCGGCCTCCGCCGCCGGCGCCACCACGGCAAGCTCGGTCCAGCCGAGATGCACGCCGAACATGTGGTTCGCCGCGAGCACCGACAGCGCCTGGCCGTAGTTCGGGTCGATCTCGACCGCACGCTCCAGCAGCGTCCGCGCGGTCTCGTGATCCCGCCGCGTCACGCGCCAGTAATGCGACAGCGCCCGCATCAGCAGGTCCCAGGCGTCCAGGCTCGCAGGGGGCTTGCGATGGGCGCGAAAACTTTCCGCTGCATGAATCTGCGGCTCGATCGCCGCGGCGATCGCGTTGGTGATCTCGTCTTGCACGGCGAACACATCGACCAGCTCGCGATCGTAGCGCTCGGCCCAGAGATGGCTGCCGGTTGTGGCGTCGTTGAGCTGCGCGGTGATGCGCACCCGGTTGTCCGCCTTGCGCACGCTGCCTTCGACGATGTAGCGGACGCCGAGCTCCTGGGCGATCTGCCGGATGTGGACCGCGCGTCCCTTGTAGGTGAAGGACGAGTTGCGGGCGATCACCAGGAACCAGCGTTGCTTCGACAACGCGGTGAGGATGTCCTCGCTGATCCCGTCGCCGAAATAGTCCTGTGCGGGATCGCCGCTCATGTTCTCGAAAGCGAGCACTGCAATCGCCGGACGGTCCGTCTGGGCGCGCGGCAAGGCAGCGACGGGCTCAGCGGACGCCGGGGCGACTGCCAATTCTTCCCGGACTTCGCCGACGAAGCGAAAGCCCTTGCGTGGAATGGTCTTGATCAGCCGCTGGCTCGCACCGTCGTCACCGAGCGCCTTGCGCGCGGCGTTGATCCGGCTGTTCAGGGCGGAGTCCGAAATGATCCGATGGCTCCAGATCTGGCTGATCAGGTCATCCTTGCTGACCACACGGGTGCGCTGCGCCACCAGATAGAGCAGGAGATCGAACACCTGCGGCTGCAACGGCACGGCGGCTCCGCTGCAGGTCAGTTCCCGCAGGTCGCCGTCGAGCAGGTTGTTTTCAAAGCGAAATCGCACGTTTCTGTCGTCTCAAGCAAAAATCAAAATCGTCTCAGGCGAAAATCAACCGTCCGCGAAAGTCTTCGGCACTCCGATGCGGCATGGTGCAGCGACCAATGAAGTGCCGGCGTTTTGGCACAACGGAGCTGTTTATGACCCAAATTGATCATCAGGTTCATCCCGTCGGCCCGGTTGCGGGCTCACGCATTTTCAGGTTCATCGCTTTTCTGTACGGAATTGCGGCGTATCTCGTGTTTTTCGTCACCATTCTCTACGCCATCGGCTTCGTCATGGGGCTGGTGGTGCCGAAGACCATCGACACCGGGACCGACACGCCCGTGGCCGAGGCCGTCATCATCAATCTGCTCCTGATGGCCCTGTTTGCGGTCCAGCACAGCGTGATGGCGCGGCAGCAATTCAAGGCATGGTGGACGCAGTACGTCCCCAAGCCGGTCGAGCGCAGCACCTATGTGCTGTTTGCGAGCCTGTCATTGCTGCTCCTGTTCTGGCAGTGGCGTCCGCTGCCCACGGTCATATGGGACGTCGCGAACCCGGATCTTGCTGTGACGATCGTCACGCTGTCGCTGGCGGGCTGGGTCCTGGTGTTCACCTCGACCTTCATCATCAATCACTTCGAGTTGTTCGGATTGCATCAGGTGACCAATCATCTCGTCGGCAGGGAGGCGTCGCTGCCGCGCTTCAAGACGCCGCTGCTCTACAAGTTCGTTCGCCATCCGATCTATCTCGGCTTCATCATCGCGTTCTGGGCGGCGCCGGTCATGACCGCGGGCCATCTGCTGTTCGCCGCCGTGACCACGCTCTACATCTTCGTCGGCATTGCGCTGGAGGAGCACGATCTCGTCGATCTCTTCGGCGACGAGTATCGGCAGTACAAACAACGTGTGTCGATGCTTATTCCCTGGCGCAAGTCAGTATAGTTGGCGCGCATTTCCGCCGCGTCGGCCGAACGGAGGATGCGCGGCGGCGCCGAGGCGCGTAACGGAGCTTGCCGACCCGGCCTTCAATGTTTCTCGGGGTGAATCCCCCCACCCCGACGCTATCAGTGCGAGCAAAGCTCGTCGCGGCCCCGCATCCGTTCTGCCGAGTTTACCGGCAAACAGGAGCGGGGAGAGGAATTTAAACCTTCATCAACGGAGACGACCAAATGAAACATGTCGGAAGCTGCTTCTGCGGCGCGGTCACAATCGAGGTCACGGACGCGCCGGAGGCGATGGGTTATTGCCATTGCCGCTCCTGCCGCTCGTGGTCGGGCGGACCGGTGAACGCCTTCAGCCTGTGGAAGCCCGAAGCCGTGCGCATCACCGAAGGCGCACAGAACGTCGAGACCTTTACCAAGACACCGCTCAGCCAGCGCAAATATTGCCGGAAGTGCGGCGGCCATCTCATGACCAACCATCCGCCGCTCGGCCTGGTCGATGTCTTCACCGCCACCATCCCTACGCTGGCATTCGCGCCCGGCGTTCACGTCAATTACGCCGAGACGGTGCTGCCGATGCGCGACGGCCTGCCCAAGCTGAAGGATTTTCCGGCCGAGCTCGGCGGCAGCGGCGAGATGATGCAGGAGTAGCGGTGCCCCTCTCCTCTCCTCGCAAGCGGGAGAGGAGAGGTTAGCTACCTCATCCCTGCGCGCCGCAATCCTTCGAGGTAATGCTCGCGATCCTCATCCCGCAGCATCGGCAGCTCGCGCGTGATCCAGGCGAGCGAGATGCCGGGTTGGGCGCGGCGCAGGCCTTCCAGTGCGGAAGCCGCGAGCGTGGGATCCCCTGACATTCCGGCGGCGGCCGTCAGCACGCGATGCGCGCCGACGAAATCGGCGCGCTGCCGCATCGATTCGCGCGCCATCTGCATGGCGCCTTCGTAGTCGTGGCCGATGAAACGGGCATAGGCGGCAACGCCGCAATAGATCGCCGCGAGCGGATCGCGCGGGCTGAGCCGCAGCGCGCGGCGCGCGGCGGCATCGCCGTCCTGCCATCGTCCCGCGTAGCACAGCGTCACGCCGTGGAAGGCGTGCGCCATCGCAAAGTTCGGATTGAGCTCCAGCGTCAGCTCGAATTCCGCCAGCGCGTCGTCGAAACGGCGGCGGAATAGATAAGTATAAGCGAGGCCGTGATGGGCCCAGGCATCTTCACGATCGGCCTCCACCGCCGCGAGCGCCGCGCGCTCGGCGACCGGTACGGTCGCGGCCATGCCGGCCCAGCCCATATGCGCGCCGAAGATGTGGCTGGTCGCGAGCAGGCCGAGCGCCTTGCCATAGGCGGGATCGAGCGCGACGGCCTTTTCGAGCAGTTCTTGCGCGGCGGCATTGTCCTCGCGGGTGATGCGCCAGTAATGCGACAAGGCGCGCATCACGAGGTCCCAGGCATCCAGGCTTCCCGGCGGCTTCTGCTGGGCGCGAAAACTCTCGGCGGTATAGAGCTGCGGCTCGATCGCGGCGACGATCGCCTCGGTGATCTCGTCCTGCACGGCGAAGATGTCGGCAAGCTCGCGGTCGTACCGTTCGGCCCAGAGATGGCTGCCGGTCGAGACGTCGTTGAGCTGCGCGGAGATACGCACGCGATCGCCGCTCCGCCGCACGCTGCCTTCCAGCACGTAGCGCACGCCGAGATCTCGCGCGACCTCGTGCATGTGCACGGCGCGGCCCGTGTAGACGAAGGAGGAGTTGCGCGCGACGACGAAGAACCAGCGCAGCTTCGACAGCGCTGTGATGATGTCCTCGCTGATCCCGTCGGAGAAATAATCCTGCTCGCGGTCGCCGCTCATGTTGGTGAAGGGCAGCACCGCGATCGCCGGCCGGTCCGGTAGTGCGAGCGGGGCCTGCAGAACCTTCGCGCCGAAACCGGGTTCCGGAGCGGTCGCCCCACGCTTGGTCTCGACATCGCCGACGAAACGAAAACCCTTGCGTGAGATGGTGCGGATCAGTGCCTGGCTCGCGCCGCTGTCGCCGACCGCCTTGCGTGCCGCATTGATCCGGCTGGTCAGGGTGGATTCGGAGACGCTGCGCCCGTGCCAGATCTTGTCGATAAGCTCGTCCTTGCTGACCACCCGGTCGCGGTTCTCCATGAGGTGGACGACGAGATCGAAGACCTGCGGCTCCACGGCAACGGGAACCTGCTCGCGGCTCAGTTCGCGCAAGTCGGTATCGAGCAGATGATCCCGGAACAGAAACTGCACGTCGAAGACTCAGACCTTACGATGACATCGGCAATAATAAAAACAGAACGGATTTCGACTGAAGTCTGTGAGTCCGCCGAGGGGCCTGCCCGGTTCACCACGATCGCGTGATGGCTGCCATGCGGTTTGTGAGGATGAATGCAACTTCAACGAGAATGTGGCGATTGAAGCCGGATGGTCGCGCCCGGATGCACCGGGCTACGCCCGCCCCGGAATGACGGGAGTAGGGGGCTTTGTCCATTGCCGAACAGCTCCGTCTGCGTAAGCTGCCTCACACAGAACACAAACCACGAAGAAACGCTCATGCTCGCTTTTCACGCCTCGACCACCGTGCTCGATTCCATGTTGTTCCGCGATGCCTTCGGTACGCCGCAGATGCGGGAGGTGTTTTCCGACGTTGCGACGGTCGCGCGCTATGCCGAGGTCGAAGTGGCGCTGGCGAAGGCGGAAGCGAAGTGCGGGGTGATCCCGCAGGATGCTGCCGATCAGATCGCGGCGCGGACCGATGTTGCCGCACTCGATTTCGACCTGTTGCGGCAGGAGACCGATGTCGTCGGCTATCCGATCTTGCCCTTGGTGCATCAGATGGTGAAGCAATGCGGCGAGGCCGGCCGCTATGTGCATTGGGGTGCGACCACGCAGGACATCATGGACACCGCCGTGGTGCTGCAACTGCGCGCCGGGCTTGAGATCGTCGAACAGGACCTCGCCGCCCTGCGCAAGATCCTCGCTGACATCTCGAAGCGCTACCGCGACACGCCGATGGCGGGCCGCACCCATCTCCAGCAGGCGCTGCCGGTCACCTTCGGCTACAAGACCGCGATCTGGCTTGCGATGTTCGACCGCCACGCCGAACGTCTGGCACAATTGAAGCCGCGTGTGCTGGTCGGCCAGTTCGCCGGCGCGGCCGGCACGCTGGCCTCGCTCGGGGACAAGGGCTTTGAGGTGCAGGAAGCGCTCTGCGCCGAGCTGAAGCTCGGCGTTCCCGCCTCGACCTGGCACGTCGCACGCGACGGCTTTGCCGAGACCGTGAACTTTCTCGCACTCGTCACCGGCTCGCTCGGCAAGATCGCGCTCGACATTATGATCATGGCCTCGACCGAATTCGGCGAGGTCTACGAGCCGTTCGTCAAGGGGCGCGGCGCTTCTTCGACCATGCCGCAGAAGCGCAACCCGATCTCCTCGGAACTGATGCTCGCTGCGTCCAAGGCGGTGCGCCAGCACGCCGGCCTCATGCTGGATGCCATGGTGCAGGATTTCGAGCGCGCCACCGGGCCCTGGCACGCTGAATGGATGGCGATCCCGGAAAGCTTCGTGCTGACCGCCGGCGCCTTGCACCAGGCGAAGTTCGCGCTCGCCGGCCTCATCGTGGACGAAAGCAAGATGAACGAGAATCTCGGCGTCAGCCGCGGCCTGATCGTGGCCGAAGCGGTCATGATGGGCCTCGCGCCGCAGATCGGGCGGCAGGAGGCGCATGACGTGGTCTATGACGCCTGCAGGCTCGCCAATGAGAACGGCCTGACGCTGGCGGACGCGCTCTCGTCCGACGCCCGCGTCTCTGCCAGAATCGACCGTGCCACGATCGAGGCGCTCACATCACCGAAAAATTACCTCGGCCTTGCTACCGCCATGGTCGACCGGGTGCTGAAATCGGCAACGCGTTGAAAACCAAAATGCGTGAAACTGGGTATCTTTGGCGTGTCGCAAGGCACTCGCACACTTGTGTCTCGCAATGCTAGACTTAGATTGAGTGAGAGACGTTCGGCAGAGGATCTGGCATGACTGATCAACGCATCACCTCCCCTCCCATCGATCCCGTGAAGCTCGACCGGCTGGCCGAGGTGGCGGTGAAGGTGGGCCTGGGCTTGCGGCCGGGCCAGGATGTGCTCTTGACGGCGCCCGCGATCGCGTTGCCGCTGGTGCGGCGGATCGCCGTGCATGCCTACAAAGCCGGCGCCGGCATCGTGACGCCGATACTCTCCGACGAAGAGATGACGCTGGCGCGCTACCGCCACGGCCACGACAACAGCTTCGATCGCGCCGCCAACTGGCTCTATGACGGCATGGCGAAGGCATTCTCCAATAACACGGCGCGGCTCGCCATCGTCGGGGACAATCCGATGCTGCTGTCGGACGAAGATCCGTCCAAGGTGGCGCGCGCCAGCAAGGCCAATTCGATGGCCTATCAGCCGGCGCTGGAGAAAATCGTCAACTTCGACACCAACTGGAACATCATCGCCTATCCCAGCCCGTCCTGGGCGAAGCAGGTGTTTCCGAACGATCCGGAAGACGTTGCGATCGGCAAGCTGGCGGATGCGATCTTTGCCGCTTCGCGCGTCGACCGCGAGGACGCGATGGGCAATTGGGCGAGCCACAATGCGGTGCTGCGTGAGCGCACCAACTGGCTCAACGGCCAGCATTTTCGCGCGCTGCAATATTCAGGTCCCGGCACCGACCTCACCATCGGGCTTGCCGACGGACACGAGTGGGAGGGCGGGGCCTCGCTGTCCAAGAACGGAATCAGCTGCAACGCCAACATTCCGACTGAAGAGGTTTTCACCACGCCGCATTGCCGGCGGGTCTACGGCCATGTCGTGAGCTCGAAGCCGCTGTCCTACCAGGGCACGCTGATCGACAACATCGCGGTGCGCTTCGAGGACGGCAGGATCGTCGACGCAAAAGCCTCGCGCGGCGCGGAGGTGCTGAACAAGGTGCTGGACACCGACGAGGGCGCGCGCCGTCTCGGCGAAGTCGCGCTGGTGCCGCATTCGTCGCCGATCTCGCAGAGCGGGCTGTTGTTCTACAACACGCTGTTCGACGAGAATGCGGCCTCGCACATCGCGCTCGGCCAGTGCTATTCGAAGTGCTTCGTCAACGGCGCGCAGCTCACGCCGCAGCAAATCGCCGCGCAAGGCGGCAACCAGAGCCTGATCCATATCGACTGGATGATCGGCTCGGCCGAGACCGACATCGACGGCATTCTCGCCGACGGAAGCAAGGTGCCGGTGTTTCGCAAGGGCGAATGGGCGAAGTAACGCGTCTTGCGGCCCATCCTTCGAGACGCCCGCCATTGGCGGGCTCCTCAGGATGAGGTCTTGCTTCGTTGCGACATCTTAGACCCTCATGGTGAGGAGCGCCGCGTTACGGCGCGTCTCGAACCATGCAGGACGGGCAAGTACCCTCAAGCCCCTCTCACGCCGCCGCGTTGCGCAGCATCGGGCTGTTGTCGATACTGAAGCGGTTGAACAGCGTCGTGAACGGGCTGCCGTCGGTGGCCCGGACGATGGCGTCGGAAACCGCCACCGCGTCGTAGAGCGCACCGACCGGATCGCTCGAGTCGGGCAGGTCGAGGCCCCGGCGGATTTCTTCGCGGGCCTCGTTGACGTCGTCCTCGTCGTCGAGCGTCGCCTCCAGCTCATCGGCCGCACGCCGCATCTCCGGGAGGTCGCCGCCGGAGGAAAATTTGAGGATGTCGAGCCAGTAGGGGCGCGCGACGACGAGCTGCACGAAAGCCTCGAAACTCTCCGCGATAATTTCCGCGCGGCCTTCCGATGAGACGTAGAGCACATTCTGCGACGGCAGCAGCACGAACGCGCCGCCGGAGCCGTCACTGCCGATCTGCCGGGGGCTGTCGATGCCGTCGACGGTGAACCAGGGCTCCTCGTCGGTTGTGAAGGAGACGTCGAGGCTGCCGAGCCAGGCGACGGCTTCGCCTTGGGCTATCAGGACCTCCGGGGTGAGGGGCATCGGCATGGCTCCTTCGATTGTCACGTTCGCGCACTTTGTCGCACCCCGGAAAAGGTGGGTTCATGTGCACGAAAATGCAGGGGAATCGCGACGTTAACCGCTTCGGGTCTGCAACTTGCGGCTGATTGTCGAGGCCCGCGTAAGAAAGAATTAAAAGCCGGCTATTAGCGTTCCAACATCTTTTGAAACAATCCGGGCCGAGCCCCGGCCGGTCATATTTTATCCCAGGGGAAAAGATGTCGCGCTCATTGATTGAAATCGGTAGTTGCAGTGTGGACCTCGAGCTGCGGCCGATCGAGCCGTCCTGGATCATCGAGGGCAATCCGGTGTCGCGCTCGCGCGTCCTGTCCACCAGCTCCGATGGTACCGCTTCGACCATCATCTGGGCTTGCACCGAAGGGCGCTTCAACTGGTACTACGATATCGACGAGACGATCATGATCATGGAAGGATCGATCGTGCTCGAAAGCGACGGCATGCCGCCGAAGCGCTACGGCCCAGGCGACGTCATTTTCTTCCGCGACGGCGCGCATGCCAAGTGGCACGTCGAAGGCCACGTCAAGAAGATCGCCTTCTGCCGCAAGACCAATCCCGCGATGATCGGTTTCCTGATCCGCGTCGTCAACAGGCTCAAGCGGATGTTCGTCTCCGCCGGCGAGCGCCGCCCCGCCTCGCTGATGGGCGCCGGTTAGCACTCAAACAGTTTCAAGGACGCTTCCCAGCGGCTACGACGGAAGAGGGGTCGGGATCAACATCCCGGCCCCTCTTTCCGTCATGACACAAACCTTTTCAAGGCAAGTCGAGCCGGTAGAAGTCGCTCGCGGTCTGCGAGAACAGCGCCGTCTTCTCGGTCTCGCTCAAGGGCGCGGCGATGCGCTTGAAGGCGTTGAAGATCACCTGGTAGCTGCACTGGCCTTTGTCCGGCGGGAAATTGCTCTCGAACATTGCGCGCTTCACCCCGAATGACTCGATGCAAGTCTCGACATAGGGCCGCCATGCCGCGGCAAGCTCCTCGGACGACGGTGGCTTGTCGCGTAAATGGAAGTCGTGGCCGAGCAAACACATTGCGAGCCCGCCGAGCTTCACCACCACGTTCTCGCATTTCGCGATCTCCCGGATCGAGGCGCGCCACTGCGGAAACACCTCCTCGCGCCGCCCGCCAAAGCGGCCGATTCCGGCCGGACCGCCGCAATGATCGAGCACGATCCTGGTGTCGGGGAAGGCGCGGGCAAGTTCGGTCAGCTCGCCGATCTGCGGATGAAACAGCCAGGCATCGAAGCTGAGGTTCAGCGGCGCGAGGCAGGCAAAGCCTTTGCGGAACGTCGGGTCCTGCAACAATCCCTTCGGCCGGTTCGCATACATGCCGGCGACGGCGGGGTCTTCGTCCCAGGCCGAGGAATGCCGGATGCCGCGGAAGCGACCGTTGCCCGCGGCGATCTCGGCCTCCAGCACCGGCTTTGCGGCGTCGCCGAGCAGAAGATTGGCGTGACTGACGATGCCGGCGCAGATCGCGGCCTTGCCGTAAGCGCCGCTCGCGCTCATCGCGGCCACGCCGTTGGCGAACTCGACCTCGCCGACGGGCCGGAATGCTTCGGGCCCGTGCGCGCGATACATCGAGCGGCAGTCGACATAGACGGTGGCGATGATGTTGTGGCCGGAGGCGACATCGGCTGCCATCTCCTCGATCAGATAGCGGTGTCCGCGATTCCAGAGATGGTGATGGGGATCGACGATCGGCCGTAAGGGATCGATGATCTCCTCCTGATGCAGCGCGAGCCAGTCCTCGCGCGGCTCGACGAATAGCCCGCTCGTGTTGGCGGGCAGACTGCTTGCAGCCATCGGCGTTCGCTCCCCTGATGTATGCTTCTTGTTCTGGGAGCCTAGCACCTCGTCCTCGCACGTAGCAGCGCGCGTTGCGCAACCGCACCCGTCATCGCGGGCACAGCGGCGCTGTCGTCAGCCCTTGCGCCGCTTCGCCCTCACATCGACCACCAGCCGCCAGTCGGTTGCGGTGGCCGGCTTGACCTCGCCGAGCCAGTGGAAGAAATCCTCGGTGATCTCCGTAAAACTCCAGCGCGTCAGGTCGCCGGCTTCGGTCGTGGCTTCCTGCACGATGTCCTCGCCGCGCGGACGGCCGATCTGTTGGCGGAACACGCTACGGCCGGGATCGAACCAGGAAATCCGCCATGCGTCGATGGTCGGATCGTAGACCCGCAGCGTGGTGCCGTACCAATTGCCGGCGATCGGCAAGGCCGGGCTGCCTGTCGGGCGCGGGATGATCCAGACGTCCTGCACGGCGCGGCCCTCCAGCACCCAGCCGAAATGGATTTCGCCGGGCGCGGTGTGTTTCGTTCCGTGGGGGCCATGGGCGCTGATCTCGGCGTCCCAATCGCCGACGAAGCGGCCATAAAGCTGGAGCGCCGCCGCGTGCTCGGGGTTCGGTCCGTCCGCATGCAATAATCTCGCAAAGTCTGTCATGTCGATCTCCTCTGCTCAGGAGACCAGCACGGCCGGCCGATGGCCGGCTTGGAGAAAATTGCGCGTCAGACGCCGTCGAGGATAATCACCGTCGGCTTCGACGGCAGCGCATCCCGCGACATCCGGAAACTTCGCTCCATGCGCCGGTCGATCTCGAACTGTTGGCCGATGAGGCGCATAAACTCGTCGAGCGGGGTCGCGAAGCGGTGCATCGGCAGCACCACCGAGGCGCGCAGCCGCTTGGTGATCTCGGAGACGCCGTCGAGCGACATAGTGTAGGTGCCGTCGATCGGCACCATTACGATGTCGAGCCGCCCGATCTGGGCAAAATGGCTGTCGTCGAGCTTGTGGTGGAGATGGCCGAGATGGCCGATGCAGAGGCCCGCGACCTCGAAGATGAAGATCGAATTGCCGTCGCGGATCATGTCGGCGCCGGAATCGTCGCCGAAATAGCGGCGGATGTCGGTGGTGACATTGCGGATGAAGGTGTCGCCGATGCGCTCCGAAACCAGCGCCGGCTTGCCGTCCTCGCCCCAGCCATGCAGCACATGAGGAATGCGCCTATCGGGATATAGAGAATAATGCGTGCTGTGGGCCCGGTTCATGGTGGCGACATCGGGCAGCCGTCCCACCTGATAGGCGCCGCTATAATCGGTGGCGATGCGCAAGCCGCCGGGCGTGTCGATGAAATAGGTGGAATGGCCGGCATAGGTGATCTGGACTTCAGCCGAGGCCGCGGCCTGCCGCAACGCGACAGGCGTCACGCGGGGGGCCGCATTCGCCATCGCCAGGCATTCGCTGCGCTGAGGCTGCTGGGCGAAGGCAGGTGTTACCAGCCAACCGAGAAGCGCACAGACCGTCAGCAATAGTCGAGACATCAGGAACCGTCCGCCGCTTATCGACGATCTGATGAGTGTATCTACGAATTATCCTCGCGTCATGTGGTGCTGGCGAGCCGCGCCATTCCGCCGCTCGCTTCGATCAGTTTCACGGCTTTTTTGTCGAACGACACGAAAGTATCGGCCCCAAGCCAGTTGCCTTCGTGGGCGATGACGCCATCGGCAAAATCGCCCCCGGCGTCGAGGAGCGCTAATCCAGCCTCAGCTACGGGCCGGTTGACGACTACATTGGAGGCATTGATCAAGTGCCGGATCGAAGCCGCGATATTTCCAGCAGAGGTTTTGTAGCCTCGTGAGAGGACCCAAGCTAACTCGCATAATGCGGGGATCGAGATGGCTATTAGGTCCGCGTTCTCCAGAAGGGCTTCGCCCAACTTGCCCTGTTCGGCATCATCTCCGACCAACACCCGCACCAAGACGTTGGTGTCGGGTGTTATCTTCATCGCTTGCCGGCCCAGCCGTCAGCAATGACCGCGTTCATCTCCTCGATCGAGAGCGATCGACCGTTCGTCTTTCCTTTCAGGAAGCCGAAGGCATTCGAGATCTTCCCGGTGGGCCGAACTGCTTTCACCTCAACTCGCCCCCCAGGAAGCTTTTCTATCGAAATCTTGTCGCCCGGATGCACACCAAGGTGCTCCAGGAGGTCTTTCCGCAACGTGACCTGTCCCTTTACCGTGACGGTAAGCGTGCCCATGGGGGATCCTCGCTCGCTGATAAGCTTAAGTAAGGCAATATCGCCTTACTTTCAAGTGAGCGCTAGGTAGGCCAAGCCGGCTCTACTCCCGCCTTGGGCTGAACTTCCAGGTGATGGCGACCAGGCTAGCGGTGATCAGGCCGCTGACGAGACCGGCGATGGGCAGCGCGAGCAGCAGCGCTGCGCTGGCAGCCCAGCCGATCGAGGAGAACGCCTCGGCGAAGGTCGCAAGCCGGGAGGAAGTCTGGCGGCGGCGGAATTGGCTGCGCCGGGCCTGCACCCGGAACCAGAGCTGGATCGCGGTCGCGGACGCCGCGCTGACGATGACCGCGCCGGCGCTGACCGCGGCCTGGAATGGCGAGATGAAAGCGAGCGCGGCGATCAGCGGGCAGAAGATGACGGCAATCGCGATCAGCACCACTTCGATCTTGGCGCGGATGACGCTGGACGAAGTTAGCGGCGCGGTCGCGACCAGATCAGGCGCGTCCTCGCCCGAGATCGTCAGCCAGGCGAGCCCGCCGGCGAGTTGTCCCGCCGCCATGACGATGACGGGCGTGATCAGCGTCAGCGCCGCGGAGCTGTCGGCAAAGCTGCGCCAGAGCAGCAGCGCCGGCGGCACCAGATAGAGCAGCTGCATCAGGGTCTGCGAGATCAGCCAGGGATCGCGCCACAGCAGCGAAAACTCCTTGCGCCGCAGCGCGTGCTGCCGCGACCCGCCGCGGAACGGGCGCTCCTTCGCGCTTGTGCGGCCGGACGCGCCATAGGCGGCGGCATCGATCGCGGTGTCTGCAAAGCGGCCCGAGAAGATCGCCATGACGCTCCCGAGCAGCACGAGGCCGAGCGCCAGAAGCAGCAGCAGCGCTTCGCTGTCGCCTATGGCCGCGCGCGCCGGCCACCACCAGATGCTGTCGACGTCGGGGGCATGGTCAGCCACGCTACCCGAGGTCAGGATGGTGAAGCGCGACAGCGTGCCGTAGGACATGATTGCCGCGACCTGGAGCGCGATCACGAAGCCGGCGCCGATGATCGCGGCGAGGATCTGCGCGACGAACCGTGTCCGCGCCGGGCCGATCAGGCGGAACAGCAGGATGGTGACGGCAATCGCGATCGCCGCAGCCGACAGGCCCATGGCGACGACGAGGCCGAACGCCGCAAGCCAGCGTGCGCCGCCCCCGAACACCAGCACGTCGATGAAGGGCGTCGAGAACAGCAGCGCTATCACCGTGACGGTGAGTGCGATCGCGGCGATGCGCACCGAGAACAGATTGGCCAGCGTCGCGGGCGAGGACATGATGAGGTCGAGATCGGCGCGGGCGTAAAACACCCGCGTCACCGATTCGATCGCCTGTGACAGCATCAGCGTCCAGGCGAGAAAGATGGTCGCCGAAATCACGATCAGCGAGGATTTGTCGAGCGGCAGTTCCAGGTCCGCGAAGCGGCCGATCACCGCCCAGGCCGGCACGTGCAGCAGCGCCGCGAACAACAGCAGGCCGATCACCGCGACACGCGCCCGTTTGCGCCGCCCGCCGGTCATCATGGCGAACCATTCGCGCCAGGCGAGCCGGAGCTCGTGGCGGGCAAACCAGGAGAGCGCGGTGGCCGAACTCATGCGGCTTCCTGCAGCGTCACCAGCGCGATGAAGAGATCTTCCAGGCTGGTATCGGCGTGGCCGTTCTGCTGGCGCAGCTCGGTCAGCGTGCCCTCCGCGACCAGGCGCCCGGCTGCGATCACGCCGATGCGGTCGGCCATGCGTTCGGCGACCTCGAGGATATGCGTGGTCATGATGACGGTGCAGCCGCTGCGCACGCGATCGCTCAGCAATCCCTTCACGTGGCGGGCGGAGACGGCGTCCAGTCCCGTCAGCGGCTCGTCGAGAATGATGAGGCGGGGATCGTGCACCAGTGCGCCGGCGAGAGCGACCTTCTGGCGCATGCCCTTGGAAAAGCCCTCGCAGCGTTCGTGCCGGTGCGGCTCGAGCCCGAGCGAGGCGAGCAGCCCCTCGGCGATCGGTTCCGAGACCGACGGTGCGATGCCCCACAGACCGGCGACGAATTCGAGATATTCGAGCGGGGTGAGCTTGTCGTAGATCATGGGCTCGTCGGAGACCCACGCCATCACCTGCTTGGCGGCGACGGGGTTTTGGAGCGCATCGATGCCGAAGATCGAGACCGCGCCGGCATCGGGCCGCAGCAAGCCGGCAATCATGCGCAAAGTGGTGGTCTTGCCGGCGCCGTTGGGGCCGACCAGCGCATAGAATTCGCCGGCATGGATGGTGAGATCGAGGCTATCGACCGCCAGGCGGTCAAAACGCTTCGTTAACCCCAGGACTTCGAGCGCCGAGTCGTCCGGCTTCATGACGGCCACACTTTGCGGTTTTGCATCGCCCGCGACCATGATCCGAAGATGTTTCGGCACCGTGAATCGCGCTGCCGCAAATTCCGTCATCCGGATTGGACTAAAGGCAAGTCACCGTTTGTTGACAGCGCTTGGCGGTTCAGGCTGAATTGGCCAAGGGACGAATGGCGCGAACGCAGCGAAACGACTGCGTAGCGACTGAACACAAGATGCGGCAAGGCGGTCAGGAAGAACCGCCGGTTGTATCGGGAGGATGCGCGGCGATGCTGGATTTCGTTCAGCAGCTGGTCAGCGGTGTTGCGCTCGGCTGCGTCTACGGCCTGATCGCGCTCGGTTTCGTGCTCGTCTACAAGGCCACCGAGGTCGTCAATTTCGCTCAGGGCGATTTGATGATGCTGGGCGGCTTCTTTGCCTTCACCTTCATCGGCATGTTGGGCCTGAACTACTGGGTCGGCTTTGCCGGCGCGGTGGCGGCGATGGCGCTGTTCGGCATGCTGGCCGAGCGCGTGGTGGTGCGGCCGATCCTCGGCTATCCGCAATTCTCCATCATCATGGCCACCATCGGGCTCGGCTATTTCCTGCGCTCGGTCGCCGGCATGATCTGGGGCACCGACGATTTCAAGATCGACACGCCGTTCAGCCAGGGCGTACTGCGGATCGGCGCGCTGGTGCTGGCCTACGACAAGCTCTCGGTGATCGCGGCCACCGTCATCCTCTGCACGCTGCTCTGGCTGTTCTTCAACAAGACCACGCTCGGCACCGCGATGCGCGCCAGTTCCGAGAACATGCTGGCAGCCTATTACATGGGCATCCCGGTCAAGCGCGTGGTGTCGATCGTCTGGGCGATCAGCGCTGCGGTTGCGACCTGCGCCGGCGTGCTGCTGGCGCCGATCACCTTCATCCATTCCAATGTCGGTCTGGTGCTTGGCCTGAAGGCATTCCCGGCCGCCGTGCTCGGCGGGTTCGGCTCGATCCCCGGCGCCGTCGTCGGCGGCGTCCTGATCGGCGTCATCGAGAGCATGGCCGGCTTCTATCTGGTCGAGGGCTGGAAGGACGTCGCGCCCTACATCGTGCTGCTCGCCGTGCTCCTGCTGAAGCCCGAAGGCCTGTTCGGCCGTCACGTCCGCAAGAAGGTCTGAACGCCATGCGCTTCCCGTTCAAGACCGACTATGAAGACGACATCAAGCTGTTCCCGCACTCGGGCTATTTCGTCTCATACGGTCTCCTGCTGGCCGTGCTGCTGATCGCGCCCTATGTGCTCTCCAGCTATCTGATGAGCCAGCTCGTCTTCGTCTGCATCTATGCGACCGTCGGTGTGGCGCTGCTGATTTTGACGGGCTTCACCGGGCAGGCCTCGCTCGGCCATGCGGCGTTTCTCGCGATCGGCGCGTATACGGCGGCGTACTTGCAGAAATATGGAGTGCCGTTCCCGGTCTATTTCCTGGCGGCCGGGCTCCTGACCGGTCTGATCGGTGCGCTGGTCGGCTTCCCCGCGCTGCGGCTGCAAGGCATTTATCTCGTCATCGCCACCATCTCCTTCGCCTTCATCGTCGAAGAGATCCTGGCGCGCTGGGAGAGCGTCACCAACGGCAACGAGGGCATGCGGATCAAGGCGGTGGCGCTGTTCGGCGTCACAGTCTCGCGCGACAGCCCGACCTTCTATTTCCTCTGCCTTGCCCTGCTGGTGCTGACCATCGTCGGCACGCTCAATTTGCTGCGTTCGCCGACCGGGCGCGCCTTCGTCGCGATCCGCGACAGCGAGACCGCGGCGCGGAGCATGGGCGTCAATGTCGCGCTGTACAAAGTCAAATCCTTTGCGATCTCGGCGGCGATCACCGGCTTCGCCGGCGTGCTGTTCGCGCACAAGCTCTCCTTCATCTCACCGGAGATGTTCACGCTGCAGCTCTCGATCGAGTTCATCATCGTGATCCTGATCGGCGGCACCTTCAGCCTGCACGGCGCGGTGTTGGGGGCGATCTTCATCGTGATGATCGATCCGTTCCTGACCTACCTCAAGGACGACATGCCCGGCATCATCGCCGGCATTGCCGCGATGTTCGGAGCAGGCACGCAAGGCGCGGCCAACATTCAGTCCAAGGTCGCGGCCTTCGCCTCGCTCAATGGCCTGAAAGGCGCGATCTACGGCATCATTATCGTATTGTTCGTGCTGTTCGAGCCGCTCGGGCTCTACGGCCGCTGGCTGAAGATAAAACTCTTCTTCCAGCTGTTCCCACTCTACAAGCGCGCCACCTTCAAGCGGCAGAAGATCTATGTGAAGTCGGAGCGCAACCGATGAGCTATTTTCGCGCAGAGAATCTGTCGCTGCATTTCGGCGGGCTGAAGGCGGTCGATGCGGTGTCGTTCGCGGTGGAGAGGGGCGAGATCCTCTCGATCATCGGACCCAACGGCGCCGGCAAGAGCTCGATCTTCAATTTGATCTCGCGGATCTACCGGCCGACCTCGGGCCGCATCTTCTTCGAGGACCAGGACATCACCGAGCAGCCGCCCTACGACATCGCAAGGCTCGGCATCGCCCGCACTTTCCAGAACATCGAGCTGTTCGAGAATGCCACCGTGCTGTCGAACCTTTTGGTCGGCCGCCACCGGCATTCAACCACGCAGCTCTGGCAGGAGCTGTTGTTCCTGCCAAGCGTGCGCGCGGGCGAGAAGCTGCATCGCCGCCGGGTCGAGCAGGTGATCGAGTTCCTCGATCTCGAGCCTTATCGCGACAAGCTGATCTCCGGCCTTCCCTATGGCGTGCGCAAGGTGATCGAGCTTGCGCGTGCGCTGTGCTCGGAGCCCAAGCTGATCCTGCTCGACGAGCCGTCCTCGGGCCTCAACGTCGAGGAGACCGACGGCATGTCGTTCTGGATCCGCGACCTGAAGAACGATCTCGGCGTCACCGTGCTCATGGTCGAGCACGACATGTCGCTGGTCAACCGCGTCTCCGACCGCGTCATTGCGCTGAACTACGGCCGGGTGCTGGCCACGGGCTCCCCCGCCGAAGTGCAGCAGCACCCTGACGTCGTCGCCGCGTATTTGGGAGCCTGACGCATGGACGCCGCCGTCACGCCCGATATCATCTTGAAGCTCTCCAACATCGAGAGCTATTACGGGCCGATCATGGCGATCCGCGGCATCTCGTTGGAGGTGCCGCGCGGCCGTATCGTCACCCTGCTGGGCGCCAACGGCGCTGGCAAGACCACGGTGCTGAAGACCATCTCCGGCATTCTCGATCCGCAGAAGGGCGCCATCGAGTTCATGGGCAGGCCGATCCAACGCATGGAGGCGGACAGAATCGTGCGGCTCGGCCTCAGCCACGTGCCGGAGGGACGCGAGGTGTTTCCGTTCCTCTCCGTGCGCGAGAATCTGATGATGGGCGCCTATCCGCGTAGGGATCGTGAGGGCGTTGCGGAAGATCTGGAGCGTGTCTACGGCTATTTCCCGCGTTTGAAGGAGCGCATCAACCAACCGGCCGGACAGCTCTCCGGCGGCGAACAGCAGATGCTCGCGATCGGCCGCGCGCTGATGAACCGGCCGACGCTGCTGCTGCTCGACGAGCCCTCGCTCGGCCTGTCGCCGCTGCTCGTGAAGGAGATCTTCTCCATCATCCGCCGGGTCAACGAGGAGCAGGGCATGTCGATCCTGCTGGTCGAGCAGAACGCCAAGGTTGCGCTGGAGACGGCGCACTACGGCTATGTGCTGGAGATCGGCCGGATCGTGATGAACGACACCTGCGACCGCTTGATGCATTCCCAGGACATCCAGGAATTCTACCTTGGCGCCAAGGAAGCGGGCGCGCGAGGCGAGCGGCGCTGGAAAAAGAAGAAGACTTGGCGTTAAAGCAGGCGTTAGAGCAAGACTTGGTGTTAGAGCAAGACTTGGCGTTAGATCAGGATACCCGCCCGTAACAATAGACCGCCGGCAAGGCAGGCAGCGGAGGGGAGCGCGACAAGGAGGAGACGTGCATGGCCCGACAGGCGGTGCTGACGGTCGCTGACACCATCGCGAAAAGCTTTTTGCGCGCCGCGGAGACGCGGGGCGATAGGCCGGCTATACGCGAGAAGAAATTCGGGATCTGGCAGCCGACGAGCTGGCGCGAATGGTTGGAGATCTCGAAGGAGATCGCCTACGCGCTGCACGCCATCGACTTCACGCCTGGCGACGTCGCCTCCATCATCGCCAACGCCGTGCCGGAATGGGTCCATGCCGACATGGGCATTCTATGCGCCGGCGGCGTCTCCTCCGGAATCTATCCGACCGACGCGTCGTCCCAGGTCGAATACCTCGTCAATGATTCCCGGACCAAAGTGATTTTCGCCGAGGACGAGGAGCAGCTCGACAAGGTGCTGGCCTGCCGCGCGCGCTGTCCGTCTCTGCAAAAGGTCATCGTGTTCGACATGGAGGGCCTCAGCGGGTTCTCCGACGACATGGTGATGTCGCTCGACGAGTTTCGCGCGCTCGGGCGCAACTACATGGCGGGCCGCGAGGCGCTGTGGCAGGAGATGGTCGACAGCCGCAACGCGGGCGATCTCGCGGTTCTCGTCTATACATCGGGCACCACGGGGCCGCCCAAAGGCGCCATGCACGCCAACCGCAGCGTCACGCATCAGATGCGGCACGCCAACGATTTCATCCCGGCGCGGGAGGACGACGATCGGCTGATCTTTCTGCCGCTCTGCCACGTCGCCGAACGGATCGGCGGCTATTACATCTCGGTCGCGCTCGGCTCGGTGATGAACTTTGCCGAAAGTCCGGAGACCGTGCCTGACAATCTGCGCGAGGTGCAGCCGACCATCTTCCTCGCGGTGCCGCGCATCTGGGAAAAATTCTATTCCGCCATCACCATCGCGCTAAAGGATGCGACGCCGTTCCAGCAATGGGTCTACCGCCGCGCCATCGGCATCGGCTATCGCATGGTCGATTGCAGGATCGAAGGAAAGGCGCCGCCGCTGTCGTTGCGCATCGCCAACGGCATCGCTTACCGGCTCGCATTCCGCAACATCCGCCGCATGATCGGGCTCGACCGTTGCCGCGTCGCCTTCACCGGCGCGGCGCCGATCGCACCGGATCTGATCCGCTGGTATCTCGCGCTCGGAATCGACATCCACGAGCTCTACGGGCAGACCGAGAATTGCGGCGTCGCGACCATGATGCCGGCGGAGCGGATCAAGCTTGGCTCGGTCGGCAAGGCTGTGTCGTGGGGTGAGGTCGCGCTGTCGCCCGACGGCGAGATCTTGATCAAGGGCGACTTCCTGTTCATGGGCTATCTGAACCAGCCGGAGAGGACAGCCGAGACCATCGACCATCGCGGCTGGCTGCATACCGGCGACGTCGGCACCATCGACAATGAAGGCTTCGTCCGCATCACCGACCGGATGAAGGACATCATCATCACCTCCGGCGGCAAGAACATCACGCCTTCCGAGATCGAGAACCAGTTGAAATTTTCGCCCTACATCTCGGATTCCGTGGTGATCGGCGACAAGCGGCCGTACCTCACCTGCCTCGTGATGATCGACCAGGAGAATGTCGAGAAATTCGCCCAGGACCACGACATCCCATTCACCAATTATGCTAGCCTGTGCCGCGCGACGGAGATCCAGGACCTGATCTGGCGTGAGATCGAAGCGGTCAACGCCAATTTCGCCCGCGTCGAAACCATCAAGAAATTCTATCTGATCGAACGCCAGCTCACTCCGGAGGACGAGGAGCTGACGCCGACCATGAAGCTGAAGCGCGGCTTCGTGAACAAGCGCTATGCCGCCGATATCGAGGCGATGTATCTCGCGCGGGCGGTGGCTTGAACAATCTCGTTCGAAAAACAGCGAAGGAGTGATGGCCCCCACCCTTCGCATCATGCGGGCCCCAAGGAGAGGAGACGTCAATGTCGAGATCGTCGAGAGCGTTCGGCTTTGCGGTAGGCGCGGTGGTGCTCACCAGTCTGCCCGCCGCAGCGCAGACCAAGGTCACCAATGAAGGCATCTCGGCCTCCGAGATCGTCATCGGGACCCATCAGGATCTTTCAGGGCCGATCAAGGTCTGGGGCGTGCCGGTCTCCAACGGCATGAAGATGGCCGTCGAGGAAATCAACGCGGCCGGTGGCGTCCAGGGACGCAAGATCAGGATGATCCTTGAAGACAACGGCTACGATCCGAAGAAGGGCGTGCTGGCCTCGCAGAAGATGGTCGAGCGCGACAAGATCTTCGTCATGATCGGCTCGATGGGATCGGCGCCGACGCTGGCCGCGCAGGACATCCTGTTCGATGCCGGCGTGCTCCAGCTCTTCCCGCTGACCGCCGCCGAGTTCACCTTCAAGTTCGACCCGGCCAAGCCGCAGGAGCGGCTGAAGTTCAACAACCTCTTGCCCTACGTCGAGAGCACGCGCGCCGCGCTGAAGTACATGGTGGAGTGGAAGAATTTTGGGAAGCCCTGCATCATGCATCAGGACGACGAGTACGGAAAGAACGTTCTCGACGGCTTCACCCAGCAATTGACGGCCATGAAGCTGCAGCCGGCGTCGGTGACGAGCTACAAGCGCGGCGCCTCCGACTTCAGCGCGCAGATCGCCAAGATGAAGTCGGACGGCTGCGACCTCGTCGTGCTCGGCACCGTGATCCGCGAAACCATCGGCGCGATGACGGAGGCGAAGAAGCTCGGCTGGGACGTCACCTTCCTGGGGGCGACGCCGACCAACGTGCTGGAAGTGCCGGCGCTCGGCAAGGACGCCGTCGAGGGCCTCTATGCAGCGTCAGGCTTCGAGATTCCGTACGAGGACACCGCCAAGGGCAAGGTCCACGACTGGCTCGTCAACTACAAGAAGATGTTCAACACCGATGCCAACACCCAGGCGATCATCGGCTACAACGCGGTGACGACGTTTGCGTTCTACGCCAACAAGGCGGGCAAGGATCTGACCGGCCAGAAGATGCTGGACGCGCTGGAATCGGGCGACAAGTTCCTCGACATCTTCAACTCGCCGCCGACCAAGTTCTCCAAGACCGACCACCTCGCCAACACCATCACCCAGGTGCAGCAGGTCAAGGGCGGCCGCTGGGTCCTGGTGAAGGACAATCTGATGTTTTGATCGGATCGCTCTTGCGGCGCTAACGGTGCACCCTCGTCCCTTGCGGGAGAGGGTGGATCGCCGCGAAGCGGCGAGCCGGGTGAGAGGTTCCCTCCTCGCGAACAGTCTTGCCCTCATCCGGCACCATAGCCGATGCGAAGCGTCGGCGTTCTTTAAGGACGATTCACGATCCCCCGCCCGCGGTGCCGGAATTCACCGGGGCCAGTTCGTCTTCCCGGCAGCGCCAGCCGTCGGCGGCTTTCACAAACGCAAAAGTGCGCTGGATCCTGAGGCGGCGTGTGACGTTGAAGGCGTCTGCGGAGCGCTCCTTGTTGCCGCCGCCAGGCTGTGGACGACCCGTCCTGGCGTCCCAGCAGGTGCCCGTGCAGGCGGACGCGACCTTGCTGCACATGGTGAAGGGCGCCAGCACAACCATCTCGATCTCGCCCGTGACCTGCGCCTCCTGCTCGGTCACCTGGCTGTCGAGCGCGTAGACGCGGTTGATGCGGAGGAAGTTGCCGCAGGAATTGGCCGCGTGGATTCGCGCGGCGCAGAAGTCGACGGCGTCGGTGTCGGGCAAGCGGGCTACGACCTGTCGGCCGAATACCTTTTTCGGATCGCCTTTCGCCGCGCCAATCTCGCCGGCCTTGTGCTTGAGATAGCCGGCGAGACAGTCCTCCGCCGACTCGAGCTCCCCGAGCGGCACGTTCTCCTTGCCGACCAGATTGCATTTGCGATCGCGCTCCCGCGTCCACCGGCCATATTCGGCGAAGGCAAAGCGTGCCGCTGTCGGATCGAGCTTGCCGATCAGGCCGAGCACCTGGCTGTTCAATTCGGTCTCGGCAAGCGCCAGCGACGGGTCCGCACAGATCAGCGCACCCGCTGCGGTGTTGGCCGCGAGACAGTCGAAATCCGGATCGCGCACGATCGCTGCGCGCTCCTCGGTCACCTTGAGGAGGCATGCCTTCACCCGGTCGAAATCGTCGGTGCGGATTGCGGTCTGGCCGACGATGCCGCAACCGAGGTTGCGCTGGCGGATCCAGATCGCGTTCTCCTCGATTCCAGGCAGGCGATCGGGCAGGCGGGCAAGCCGCGCCTCGATTCCCGTGCTCAGCTTCTCTGCGGCGGCGGCAAGCTCGGCATCACCGCAGAACAATTGATTACCGGGATCGCGAATCTGCTGGCAGTTGTTCCTGGCGAACAGCGGCAGCCTGTCGGCGATGGAGCGGTCGGAGGTGCCTGATTGCGCGAAGCCCGGTGCCGCCGGCAAAGCCAGCAGCGCAAGCAAAGTCAGCACGATGAACCGCATTCCAGTCGCCCCCGCATAGCCGCGGCCATGCTAGCGTCCCGGATCGCGCGGCGAAATGGCTTTGTGGCGGGGTGGTTGGGCTCGTAGCCGGGATTTCGCTGCGTTCCGTCCGGGCTACAACATCAATCAATGCGTCTCGGCGGCGACCATCGAGAACCGCACGGGTTCGTCGACATATTTCATCACGGCCGACTGGTAGAGCACGAACAGCGGCTGGTAGCTCCGTGCAGCGTCGTCCTCGACCATTGCCATGCGGCGGTTGTCGAGCATCAGCCAATGGCCGTCGAGCCGTGCGGCGGCAACCGCATGCTCTTCGCCGGCCCTGACGTCGCGCACCACGACAATGCGAAGGTCTTCGGCGGCAACGCCCGCGAGCCGCAGGGCGGCGAGCTTGGCAATGGCATAGTCCTCGCAATCGCCGGCGCCGCGCGCGAAGGTCGCGAGCGGCGAGCTCCAGACGTCCTCAGAACCGTCATTGGCGGCACGGATAGCCAGGTTGATGGCGCGATTGGTTTCGCCCAGCAGAGCGCGGCCGTCACGGCTGCGGGCCTGGTCGACGATGGCGATCAGTTTCAGCGCGGCGGGCGAAGCGCAATTGTCCCGGTCGCCGTCGCACAGCGCGAGCTGCACCATGTCGTCATCGAGCCTGGACTTCAGCGCGAACCATTTCTGTTGCAGGCCGCCGGCGGAGGTGGCGAAGGCGAACACGCCGAACGGCTCGGCGGATTTGCGCACGAGGACACCGGCCCCCGGCGACAGCAGCGTGCCGGCGCGAAGCTCGGCGGCCGATCCGAGCAGGATCAATCCGCACAGCACAATAATTGCGCGCCAAGCGCGCGAGCGAGCAGCGGTCTCCATCTGACATCCCCTTCCGGCTTCGCCAGGTCCCCCTCGACCTGGTCGTGCGGGCTTTGTTGCTTTCGCGGAGATAGTGCGAGACGGGCTGTTTTGTTCTGCTTAACGCGCCCGGCTGAGGTCCCAAAACCGGATAACAGGCTGAAACCGGTCTGGCCCAATTGCGTAAAATTTTACGAATCGGGGACTAGGTAAGAGGCCGCCTGCCGCGAAATCGGACGAATTGCAGGTACTGGTTGTGCCGCGGCCGATTCCGCGCCCTATGGCTAACGACCCGCTATTTCACGGGTTCTGTTAATTGGGTCACAGATTTGGCTCCGTATTTGCCGCAGTATGTTGCGGGGCACCACGAACGATAGATAACTCAAGTATTCGTTGTAAAATTTATACGGGCGAATACAGGAGGGTACCGAAAATGGGCTCGGATAAGCAATCATATACTTACAGATATTTCGATAAATACGCTGCTTCCTCTAAGGTGGCGGGGCCTGGCAGGGGCGTCGACCGCTGGGTGATGCGAAATCACACAAGCAATAGATGGTTTCGCTAGGGACTTGGTAATGATAAGCAAGCTTAGGCGATCGATACTTACTTAGATTTTAACCCTTTTTTTGGTGCCCGGTTGAATTACGCTGGCATATTTAACGCCGCGATTTCCTTGGATGGCGGGGGTTCCCACTCGCCCTCCGACGTCCATGTCGATTCCTTTACGGGCAAGCCTTTTATCGCGAAGGCGCAGGGTCACGTGCCTGATGGTGCGTTCGTTGTTCCCGATCCAAACCTGATCTTCAACGGCGAGTACAAGCGCGCAGGCAGCGATCTCGTGCTGTCCCACGACGGTCACGAGTTTATCGTTCACGATTATTTCAGGGGCGACAAGCGCGCGGCGCTCTCGTCGCCGGATGGCGCACACCTCAGCGGCGACATCGTCAACGCGCTCACGGGCCACGTCGAATATGCGCAGGCCGCGTCCGGCATTGCCGCCGCCCAGGTCATCGGCCACGTCACCAAGCTGTCCGGCAGCGCGACCGCGGTCCGCAACGGAGTCTCCATCATCCTGAACAACGGCGACAACGTCGAGAAGGGCGACGTGGTCTCGACCGGCGGCGACTCGACGCTCGGCATCACCTTCATCGACGGTACGGTGTTCGGCCTGTCCTCCAATGCGCGGATGGTGCTGAACGAGATGGTCTACGACCCCAACGGGTCGAACAATTCCTCGCTGCTTAGTCTGGTCGCAGGCACCATCACCTTCGTTGCCGGCGAGACCGCCAAGCATGGCGACATGAAGATCGACACCCCGGTCGCCACCATGGGCATCCGCGGCACGGCGGTGCTGAGCCAGATCCACTTCGTCGTTCCCGCCGGGGGCGGTGAACCGCAGCCGGAGGCGAGCTTCCAGGTGCTGGTCGAGCCGAACGGCACGACCGGCTCCTACATCCTGTTCGACAAGGTCACGCTGCTGCCGATCGCGACGGTCAACCAGGCCGGCCAGATGATCCAGATCAGCGGCGGCAACGTCTCGATCAGCAATGCGCTGATGTCGCCGGACGTCCAGAAGCTGATCACGGACGTGTTCACGCTGAAGTTCACCGACAACAACACCAACACCAAGCTGACCACGAACTTCACCGATTCGATCACACAGACCAGCTACGATATCTTGCTCAAGACGCCAACCGGCGCCACCGCGATTGCGACCTTCGCGAACCTCAATCCGCAGGGACCGCAGGGCCCCGGCACATCCACGTCGACCAGCAACCGTATTCCCGGCCCGCCCGACGCGCGCACCCTCGATCTCAACGGCAATGTGACGTCGGAATTCGCGCTGACCGAGCGCGCGAACACAACTGGCGACACGACGCATTCCGACACGATCTCCGGCCTGATCACCTTCCTCGACCAGAACCTGGGTGACCGGCCGACGGTGAGCGTGAGCCTCGGCGACGCGCCCAACTACGTCTACAAGGACGCCGGACTGCACGATGTCACCGCATCGCTCACCTCGCTCCAGAAGCAGGACATCGCGGCGACGCTGATCAACATCGACGTGGTCGCCAAGGGCGGCAACACCAACACCGGCTCGGCGGTCTGGACCTACACGATCCCCGACCACGTCTTCGACTTCCTCGCGGCTGGCGAAACGTTGACGCTGACCTACACGGTCCGCATCGCCAACAATTTCACCGTGAGCCCGGACACCGCCACCAGAACGATCACCATCACGATCACCGGCACCAACGACAAGCCGGTGATCACGAGCAGCGTTCCGACCATCACCTTCGAAGGCGGCACCAGCGTGGCGGGTGGCCCGCTCACCAGCGAGGTGCCGACCTCGGGCACGCTGACCTTCAAGGATGTCGACCTCACCGACACCCACACGGTTGCGGTCAAGCTGACAAGCGCGACGCTGCCTGACGGCACCGTGCCGCCAGGCCCGCTGGCGATGTTCCAGAGCGCGATGTCGGCCGCGATCGCGGCCGACGCCGACAGCAAGGGCAGCGGCACCGGCACCATCAACTGGTCGCTGGCCGACCTGCCCGTCTATCTCGCCGACTTCATCCCGAAGGGCGAGGTGCTGACGCTGGTCTACACCGTGACGCTCACGGACGCGCAAGGCGCCACCTCGCAGCAGACCATCACCGTCACGATCACCGGAACGGACGCTGCCGCCGTGGTGTGGATCGCGACCGACAAGGCCGGAGCTCCCTCCGGCGGGTTCTGGAAGGACGCCGCGAACTGGGAAACAGGCACCGTCCCGACGATCGACGACGACGTCATCGTCATCACCGATCAGCTGCACGGGCTGACGCCGTCCTATCCCGTGACGATCGACACTGCGGCCTATGCCAAGTCGATCACGATGAACGATTTCGGCGGCCCGCCGCCGGAGGTGATCAACAAGAGCTTGCTGACGATATCAGGCGCGCTCAACATGAGCGCCGACTCGATCTTCACGAACTCGGCGGCCGGCGTGATGTCGGTCGGCGGCAAGTCCGAGATCCTCGGCACGAGCGTGCTCACCAATGCGGGCTATCTGACGCTCGCGGGCGGCGGCGATTTCGCCAAAGGCACCACGATCACCAATTCGGGCATGATCGAGCTGTCGGGCGGCACGCTGAAGACGCTCGCCTTGATCCACAATGCCGGCGGCACGCTGAAGGCCGATGCCGGCACGAGGCTGATCGTCGACACCGCGACAATCGACGGCGGCACCGTCGCCATTCTGGGCACGCTGGAGCTCGACGGCACCAGCCTGATCGAGAACGGCGCGCTGAACAGTTCCGGCGCGGTCAACGTCAAGGGCACGGTCGAGTTTGCCCACGAGACCGTCTCCAACACCTCCAGCGGCACGGTCAAGGTGCTGGCGAATGGCTGGCTGAGCATTGATCAGGGCTCCGGCGTCACCAACACCGGCAACGTCACCGTCGATGCCAGCGGCAAGCTGACGGTGAACGGGGCAACGATCAGCGGTGCCGGCACGATCGCCAACGACGGCGAGATCGACCTGAACGGCAATGCCATACTGAGCGGCGGCGTGCTGAACAACAACGTCATCTTCAACGTCACCGGTACCGGTAACGCGCTGGATGGCGAGACCGTCACCAATGCCGGCACCATCGAGGTGCTGGTCAATGGCGTGCTCGCGATCGATCAGGGCTCGACGGTGAACAATTCGAGCGGCAGCGTCATTGTCGACGCCACTGCCGCGCTGACGCTCGACAACGCCACGATCAGCGGTGGTGCCATCAACGGCGGCGGCACCATTCACGTCACCGGCGCCAGCAAGATCGACGGCGGGGCTACGCTGAGCGTTAGCGCGGTCACCGCCGATGCCAAGCTGACGCTGGACGGCGTCACGGTGTCGGGTTCGACGATCACCGACAATTCCAGCATCGAGCTCGACAACACCGTCAAGCTCAAGGACGCCGCCAAAATCCAGGGCGGCGCGATCGCCAACAACGGCACGCTCGAGATCGCCGGCGCCGCGACGCTGCTCAACGATGTCCTCACCAACACCGGTCACATCGTCAAGGTCGACGATGGCCAGACGCTGACGCTGTCCGGCACCGAGATCACCGGCGGCACCATCGACAATTACAGCGTGCTGGGCGGCACGATCGACGTCACCGGTGACAGCAAGATCGACGGCAATGCGACCTTGAACAAGGGCGCCGTCGCGATCGAGACCGGCGTCACGCTGACGCTCGACGACGCGACCGTTGCGCGCACCGCGATCACCAATGGCGGCATCGTCAAGGTCGATACCGGCAAGAAGCTGACGCTGGCAGGTGCGAGCCTGACCGGCGGCACGCTCACCGTCGCTGGTACGCTCGCATCCTCCGGCATCACGACGATCACCGGCGCCAATATCTCGAACGGCTATCTGCTCGAATCGACCCTCGGCGGACTGCTGACGCTGGTGGCGACGACTCCCGCCGCAGCCATCACGAACAGCGGCATCATTCGGGCCAACTGCGCCAAGCTCGATATCGACCACGAGACCGTCGCCAACACCGGCACGCTGGCTGCCATCAACACCGGCACGCTGAAGCTGATCTCGGCGACAGTGACCAATACTGGCAGTGGCGCGGTGTCGGTCGAGCCCGGCTCGACGCTCGATCTCGTCGGCGCGATCATCGACGGCGGCACCTTAACAATCGCAGGCACGCTGGAATCGACCGGCGCGAGCGCGATCAACGACGCCGACATCACCAACACCGGCATCATCACCGTCACCGGCGGTACGCTGACGATCGATCCCGGGCTTGCGCATGCCATCATCAATCACGGCCTGATCGCAGCGGTCACGGGCGGTACGCTGAAGCTGACGACCGCCACTATCACTAACACCGGCGCGTCGATCACGGTCGACGGCACCTCGAAACTCTATCTGACCGACGTCTCGATCAACGGCGGTAGCCTGAGCAATGCCGGCAATCTCTACAGCGTCGGCCTCAACACGATCACAGGCAGCGTCACCAACATCGGCACCATCGAAGTCCAGGGCGGCACGCTCAACTTTTCCGGCGGCCTCAATGGCGTCGGCTCGTTGATCATCGACGACACGGCGACGCTTGAGCTCAGCGGCGCGAATGCGCAGACCGTCACCTTCGCCGGCGGCACCGACACGCTTCAGCTCGACAACGTCGCTGGCCAGAGCTTTACCGGCACCATCGCGGGCCAGTCGACGAAGGGCGGCACGTTCACGATCACGGGGGCGGCCGACATCGCCAGCGCAAGCGGCGACGCGCTTGACTTCACCGCGTCGGGCGGCGCGTCTGCCACGCCCGCCAATATCGTTCTCACACCCACCGGCGCGCTGACGGGCGCGGCCAATGGCATCGTCGTCACCCAGAATGGCGCGGGCGCCATCTCGCTGACGGCGACGAAGGACATCTCGGGCCTGAACGGCAACGGCATCACGCTGTGCGACAGCGCAACCGGCGTCGGCGGCATCACGGTCAATAGTCTCACCGGCAAGGCGACCGGCACCGGCGCGAATTCGGTCGGCGTGCTCGTCGAGAATTTGAACGCTGCGAACAACGGTAACATCTCGATCACCCAGCTCGGCGGCGCCGTGGGCGGCGCTTACGGCATCGATGCGCATACCGAGGGCGGTGGCGACATCTCCATCGACATCGGCGGCGCCATCACGGGAAGCTCGACCTACGGCATCCGGTCGCGCAGCTACGGCGCCGGCGACCAGACCGTCACGACCGAGGCCGGCAGCGTCGTCACCTCGGGCAGCTCCGGCATCGTCGCTGTCAATCGAGCGATCTCGCTGGGCGCTGCATCCGACAGCACCATTACTATCAACGCCTACGGCACGATCAACTCCGGCAGCAGCCCGAACCTGAGCGGCAATTCACCGGGCGGCATTGAAGCAGGCTACACCGGCGCCACGAACGGCACCGGCGCCAACACCGCTGTTAACGGCACGGTCGTCGTCAACAACCACGCCAATGTCACCGCCGCGGCCGGTTACGGCATCAATGCCTATAATTGCGGGAATGGCGACGTCACGGTGAACAGCTTTGCCGGCACGACCATCTCCGTGTTCGGTTCCCAGAGCATGGGCATCAACGCCTCCGCACTAAGCGGCGGTACCGGCGACATCACGGTCACGCTCGGCGCGAATGTCACGATTTCGGGTGCGACGAGCTACGGCATCAGGGCCTTCAGCATCGACGCGGGCGACATCAGCGTCATCCTGGCGAACGGCGACAAAATCACATCCGGCAGCGCCGGCATCGTGGCGGTCAACTACGCGGCTGCGATCGCAGACAATGTCGACAGCACGATCTCCGTCAAGGCGCATGGCACGATCCATTCCGGCTCGACCCTGAACAGCGACGGCACCACGCCGGGCGGGATCATCGCCGGCTACAAGCCGGGCGGCAACTCCACGTACTCCAGCGCGGTCAAGGGCGACGTCAGCGTCGACAGCGACGCGACGATCACCGCAGACGCCGGCTACGGCATTGAGGCGTTCACCTGGGCTGACGGCAACGTCACGGTCACGACCGGCGCGCTTTCGTCGATCACCGCCGCAGGCACTGCGATCGGCGCCTTCAACAATGGCGGCGGCGACGTCAGCGTCACCAACGAGGGTTCCGCCACCGGCACAGTCGGCCTTGCCGCCGTTGCCCTCGGCACCGGCGACATCACCATCGTCAATGACGGTAGCATCACCAGCACGAGCCTGGCCGGCATCAGCGTCACGCAGAACGGGGCCGGCGCAACCGGCTCGACCCATATCACCAATACCGGATCGATCGTGGCCCCGACCGCGCACGCGGCGATCTATATCCAGGAGAATACGACGGGCTCTGCGTTGATTGAAAATTCCGGCACCATCGGGCCGGACGCCTCCACCGTGACCTCGACGACCTACGCCATCGTCGAAACCGGTGGCGCCATCGAGATCAACAACACCGGCCACATCAACGGCAATATTTCGGTCGCCACCGCCACGTTCAACAACGAGTCGAGCGGCACCTGGACCGTTGCGGGCACCAGCGTGTTCGGCAATCTGTCCTCGATCGTCAACGATGGTGTCATCGATCTGCACGGCGGTTCGATTTCCGGGACCCTGCTGAGCATCACCAATTCGCACGAGATCGATAGCTGGGGCACGGCGTCGATCTCCGGCACCATCGCCAATACCGGCACCATCGAGGTCCATAACGGGGCGCTGACGCTGTTCGGCTGTCTGTCCGGCACGGGCTCGGTCACCGTCGATGCCGGCGCGCTGCTCGAGGTCAAGGACGCGGTGTCGCAAATGATCACGCTGGCCGGCGACGGCGCCGAACTTCAGATCGACACGTCGATCTTTGGCGGGACGATCGCCGGGTTGTCCGCGAACGACAAGATCGACCTGTCGAGCATTGTTTATGATGACGGCACGTCGGCGACCTATAACGCCACGACCGGCAAACTCGTTGTGAGCGACGCCTATCACCATACGATTACGTTGCAGCTCACCGGCGCTGACTACAGCGGTGCACATTTCGCCGGCAGCAGTGACGGCCACGGCGGCACGCTGATCACGTTCAACCCACCCGACGATGCGCCGGCCTTCACCGCGGCCGGGGCGACACTGACCGCAACCGTCCCCGAGCTTGAGAGCACCACCGGTTCCTCGACGCTTGACCCGACGCCGACTGCCGCGGCCGGCTCGTTCGGCTTCAAGGACGTCGATCTCACCGACCGGCCAAGCGCTTTCATCACGGGTCAGACGGCGAGTTGGACAGGCGCCGATCACACCACCAACCTCTCTGGGTTCCTCACGACGGACCAGATCGACGCGCTCGAGCACGCTCTGTCGCTCCAGACCACCGGCAACAACAACGGTACGGTCGGCTGGAGCTATTCGATCGCCGACAGCACGCTGGACTTCCTCGGCAAGGACCAGACCGTTCAGGTTCTCTCCACCATCACGCTCAACGACGGCCACAAGACCGACACGGCGCAGGTCACCGTGACGATCACCGGTGCGAACGACGCGCCCGTGCTCAATGTCGACCAGCTCAGCGTCACACAAGTGGACGATCAGGTGACAGTCCACGGCCTGTCGATCGCCGATCCCGATAACAACGATGCTTTCACGATCGCTGCCACCACGACATCGGGCGCCAGTGTGATCCCCTCATCGGGATCCGGCTCCCTGACCACCATCAATTCGGCACTCCAGGCGCTGACCTATACCGAGGCAAGCAGCGGCGGGCCTGCGACGGACAAGATTGCGGTCACTGTGACCGACGCGCAGGGCGCCATCGACAAGGTCAATCTGATCTTCAATCTGACTGAAACGGCGGTCAGCCTCACCGGTACGCCCGAGAAGGACGTGTTCTTCGGGACCGTCTATCAGGACCAGTTCGTGTTTGCGGCCAATTCCAACCACGATACGATCGTGAACTTCACCTCCGGAACGGATCATATTGACCTGACGGCGCTCGGGACGATCAGCGACATCGGGGCCTGGATGAATCAACATGTGGCGGCGTCTGGCACCACGGACACCCTGATCACGTTTGATGCGGCAGATACGATCCTCCTGAAAGGCGTCAGCAGCCTTCAGGCGAGCGACATACTCCATGCCTAACGGCTACTGAGACACTGCGGCCGTGGTCCGTCCGATCGTAGCTGCCACCGGCTGCGGAAGCGTGATATTCAGCTAGCATGAAACGTCTCAAAATCCTGCGGCGGTGGTTTACGCGGAAGTTCGGGTTTGCGCGGCTGATGTGCCTTGGGCTGCTGGTCGTGTTTGCCGGCGCTCGGCTCTGGGATCCGCCGCCGATCCAGGAATTGCGGCTGCGCACCTTCGATATGTTTCAGTTGATCGATCCGCGCCACAAGACGGCGCGGCCGGTCACCATCGTCGACATCGACGACAAGAGCCTCGCCAAGCTCGGCCAGTGGCCGTGGCCGCGGACGCGGATCGCCGATTTGATCCAGAACCTCACCAATAACGGCGCGATCGCGATCGGCTTCGACGTGGTGTTCTCGGAGGCCGACCGGCTCAACCCGGATATCGTCGCGAGCCAGATGCGCGATCTGGACGATGCCACCCGCGCCAAGCTGCGCGAGCTGCCGAGCAACGACCAGATCCTGTCCGAAGCGATCAAGCGCTCGCGCGTGGTGCTGGGCGAGACCGGGCAGCACGCCATATCCTCCGAGGTCGACAAGTCGCTGCCCTTCACCGGCGTCGCGACGGTCGGTGAGGAGGGCGCCGAACGCTTCCTGTTCGAATTCCCGGGCCTCCTGCGCAACGTGCCCGTCATCGAGAAGGTCGCTGCCGGCCGCGGCCTGTTCTCGATCAGGACCGAGCGCGACGGCCTGATCCGTCGCGTGCCAATGATCATGCGCGCCCAGGGCATGGTCATGCCCTCGCTCAGCCTCGAGATTCTGCGCGTCGTCACGGGCACGCCGACGCTGCTTGTCAGGACCGACAAGACCGGCGTCCGAGCCGTGCGTCTCAAGGGCGTGGAGATTCCGACCGACAGGAACGGTCAGCTGTGGGTGCACTATGCCCGCCAGGATCCCTCGATCTACGTCTCGGCCGCCGACGTGCTCGACAACACGGTGCCGCCGGGCAAGTTCTCCGGCAAGCTGGTGCTGGTCGGCACTTCCGCGGTCGGACTGAACGACATCAAGACCACGCCGGTGTCCTCGACCATGCCGGGCGTCGAGATCCATGCGCAGGTGCTCGAAAGCGTGCTGAGCGGCGCGGTGATCTCGCAGCCGAACTATGCGCTTGGCGTCGAGCTGCTCGCGGCGCTCGTGATCGGAATTCTGGTCATCATCTTCACGCCGAATCTCGGACCGGTTCGCCTCGTGCTTGCGGGTGCGACGTTCGCCGCGATCCTGATCGGCGTGTCCTGGTTCTTCTATGCGCAATATCGCTATCTTATCGACTTCACCTATCCGCTGCTCTCGACCACGGCGATCTATTTGACGCTGATCTTCGCCAGCTTCGTGCGTGAACAGCGGCAGCGCGTGCAGATCCGCGGCATGTTCGCGCAATACATGTCGCCGGTTCTGGTCGAGCAGCTCGCCCAGTCGCCGGAAAAGCTCGTGCTGGGCGGCGAGGAGCGCGAGATGACGATCATGTTCTCCGACGTGCGCGGCTTCACCACCATATCGGAAACCTACAAGCACGATCCGCAAGGGCTCATCGCGCTCATGAACCGCTTCCTGACGCCGCTGACCGACGTGATCATCGATCAGAAGGGCTATATCGACAAATATATGGGCGACGCCATCATGGCGTTCTGGAACGCGCCGCTCGACGATGCCGCGCACGAGGTCAACGCCTGCGAGGCCGCGATCCAGATGCTCGAGAAGATCGACGCGGTGAACAAGGACCGCGAGCAGGAAGCCGCCGATGGCGGCCACGTCTACATCCCGCTCAATGTCGGTATCGGTCTCAACACCGGCATCGGCGTGGTCGGCAACATGGGCTCCGACCTGAAGAAGAACTATTCGGTGCTCGGCGACAGCGTGAACCTGGCCTCGCGCCTGGAAGGTCAGTCGAAAGAGTACGGCTTTCCCATCATCGTCGGCTCGAGGACCGCGCTCGCCGCCAAGGACAAGTTCGCAATCCTCGAGCTCGACTTCATCATGGTCAAGGGCAAGACCGAGCCGGAAGTGATCTACGCCATCGCCGGCCGCGGCGACGTGTTGCATTCTGGACCGTTCCAGCGCCTGCGCAACGTCACCATCGAAATGCTTGCCTGCTATCGCGGCCGCGACTGGCAGGGCGCGCTGGATGCGATCGAGCGCGGTCGTCGCAGCGAGGATGCCGACACGCTGGAAAAGCTGTTCGGGCTGTACGAAGCCCGCATCAAGGATTTCCAGATCAACCCGCCGGCGGAGGGCTGGACCGGGGCGTATGCGCTGCTGACGAAGTAAGGGGGGCGAGAGGCTCTCGCTGCCGCCCAACAAGAGGTGTCGTCCTGGCGTTCGCCAGGACGACGGCAGAGGGTTGAGCTGCCGTCTCACTCCACCCCGATCGTCGTCAGATCCTGGAACCAGTGCTGCGCTTGCACGAACTGCTTGATCTTGGGCGACAGTGCATGCGGGTTGGTGTCGTGGACCACCCACACCAGCGTGGCGTCGTCGACGATCAGCGCATGCGCCTGGGCCAGCAGATCGTCCTGCTTGGCGGCATCGAAGGTCTGCTTGGCCTCGTCGATCAGCGCGTCGACCTTCGGGTTCTTGTAGCCGCCCCAGTTGACGCCGACCGGCGCGATCTGGCTCGAATGGAAGAAGCGGACGATGGCGTAAAGGGGATCCGAGGTGACGTAGGCGATGTTGTTGGCGGTGATGCCGGCGTTGATCTCGTCGGCCGCGCCCTTGCGCCAATGCGTATAGAGCGTCTCGAGCTCGACCACCTTGAAATCGATGTCGATGCCGATCTCCTTGAAGCTCTGCTGCAAAAATTCGTTCATCGGCAGCGACAGCATCTGGCCGGTGCCGCCTTGTGCGATGATGAAGGTGGCCTTCAGCGGCTTCGCCTTGGAGTAGCCGGCTTCCTCGACCAGCTTCTTCGCCGCGGCAACATCGTATTTCAGCTCGAAGCTCGGCTTGCCGAACCAGGGGCTGGACGGATCGACCTGGCCCTTGGCGGGCTTCGCGAGGCCGTTCATCAGGCCGACCACTGCCTCGCGATCGATCGCGAGGTTGAGCGCCTTGCGCAGGCGGATGTCGGTCCAGGGCGAGCCCGGCAGCACGCTCAGATGATAATTCCAGACATGCGGCGTGACGTTGTCGACGAGCTTCATGCCGGCAGCCTTGAGCTGCGGCACGGCGTCCGGCGCCGGCGTCTCGATCAGGTCCACCTGGCCGGCGAGCAGTGCATTGGTGCGCGTCAGCGCTTCCGGCATCGGCACCAGCACGAGCTTGTCGACCTTGGGAATGCGCTTCTTGTTCCAGTAATCCGGATTCTTCGTGAGCTCGGCGAGCTCGCGCGGCACCAGTTTCGTCAGTTTGAATGGGCCGGTCCCGGAGGGCTGGCTCGCGAACTTGTCCCAATCCTTGCCGAGCTTGTCGTATTGCGCGGGGCTCGACACAAGAAACCAGAGCATCTGGTAGGGAAAGAAGGAATCGACCGTCTTGGTGGTGATCTCCACCGTGGAATCGTCGATCTTGGTGTAGCTTGCGACCGAGGGCAGGCGGGTCTTCACCTGCGCGCTTTGCCGCTTGTCGAATTGCGGCGCCTTGTCGTTGAGCACCTTGTCCAGATTCCAGATCACCGCATCGGCATCGAACTCGCTGCCGTCGTGAAACTTCACGCCCTTGCGCAAGGTGAAGCGCCACTTGGTCTTGTTCGCGTCGTCGACTTTCCACTCCGTGGCCAGTCCCGGCACCAGCTTGCCGGGCCGGTCGGCGACGTCCATCTCCCAGGCCACCAAGGGGTCGTAGATCGTGTAGGCCGTGAACTGATAGGCGCCAGCGCCGCGGTCGGGCTGGCCTGTCGTCAGCGGAATATCCGCCATGGAGATGCCGTAGCGCACCACCGTTTCGGCACGCGCCGAAATTGCGGAAAACGCCAGCGCAAGCACGGCGAGACAGGTCGGTAGTCGGATACGCATGGCCCATAGCTCCCAGGGAGAAATCGGGACCAAACTTGCAATCTTGATGCCAGAATAGGCAGCGGGGTGCCCTCGCCGACGTCCGATCACAAGGACTTGTCGTCGCAGGGGCAATTCGCAGAATAAGTTTCCCCATTGGCACAGCCATTGCATACGATTGCATCAAAATTAGTCATCGAAAGACGAAGAGGATTGAGTCGATGCTTATCAAGAAGACTACGCGCGCGGCACTGATTGCGGCGCTGGCCCTGACGAGTGCGGCAGCGTGGCCGCGCGTGGCCAGTGCCGACACTGTGCTGCGGATCGGCATGACCGCTGCCGATATTCCGCGCACGCTGGGCCAGCCCGATCAGGGATTTGAAGGCAACCGCTTCACCGGCCTCACCATGTATGACGCGCTCACCGGCTGGGACTTGTCCTCCGCCGACAAGGCGAGCGTGGTGATCCCCGGCCTTGCCACCGAGTGGAAGGTCGACGACGCCGACAAGACCAAATGGACATTCAAGCTGCGCCCCGGCGTCACCTTCCATGACGGCTCGCCGTTCAACGCCGATGCCGTGGTGTGGAACGTCGAGAAGGTGCTGAAGCAGGACGCGCCGCAATTCGACGCCAGCCAGGTCGGCGTTACGGCGTCGCGCATGCCGACGCTGGCGTCCGCGAAGAAGATCGACGACATGACGGTCGAACTCACCACCAAGGAGCCCGACAGCTTCCTGCCGATCAACCTCACCAACCTGTTCATGGCGAGCCCGGCGAAGTGGCAGGCCTTCTACGACAAGGCGGAAGGCGCCGACGCCAAGGCGAAGTCGCAGGCCGCATGGACCGCCTTTGCCAAGGACGCCGCGGGCACCGGCCCATGGAAGATGGCGGCCTTCACCCCGCGCGAGCGGCTCGAACTGATCAAGAACGCGAGCTATTGGGACAAGGCGCGCGTGCCCAAGGTCGACAAGATGGTGCTGTTGCCGATGCCGGAAGCGAATGCACGCACCGCGGCGCTGCTCTCCGGACAGGTCGATTGGATCGAGGCGCCGGCGCCGGACGCGCTGCCTGAATTGAAGCAGCGCGGCTTCAAGCTTTACGCCAACGAGCAGCCGCATGTCTGGCCGTGGCAGTTCTCGCGTGTCGAAGGCTCGCCCTGGAACGATATCCGCGTGCGCAAGGCGGCAAACCTCTGCATCGACCGCGAAGGTCTCAAGGACGGTCTGCTTGCAGGGTTGATGGTGCCCGCGACCGGCACTTTTGAGCCCGGCCATCCCTGGCGCGGAAAGCCGACCTTCGAGATCAAGTATGACAAGGCTGCCGCGCAGAAGCTGATGCAGGAGGCAGGCTTCGGTCCGAACAAGAAGCTGACGGTCAAGACCCAGACCTCGGCGTCCGGCTCGGGCCAGATGCAGCCGCTGCCGATGAACGAATATATCCAGCAGGCACTGGCCGAATGCTATTTCGACGTGCAGCTCGACGTCATCGAATGGAACACGCTGTTCACCAACTGGCGCCGCGGCGCCAAGGATCCCAGCGCCAATAGCTCGAATGCCACCAACGTCACCTATGCGGCGATGGATCCGTTCTTCGCCCTGGTGCGCTTCCTGCAATCGGGCATGGCGCCGCCGGTCTCGAACAATTGGGGCTTTATCAACAATCCCAAGTTCGATGAACTGGTGAAGAAGGCGCGGCAAACCTTCGATCCCGCCGCGCGTGACGCCGCGCTCGCCGAACTGCACGCGGCCTCTGTCGACGACGCCGCCTTCCTCTACGTCGCCCACGACGTCGGCCCCCGCGCCATCAGCCCGAAGGTGACAGGCGTCGTGCAGCCGAAGAGCTGGTTCATCGACTTCTCGCTGGTGTCGATTCAGTAGCAACGTACTCGCTGTACCCTCTCCCCTCGCGGGAGAGGGTGGCTTCGCTTTAGCGAAGCCGGGTGAGGGGTCTCTCTCCGCGAATGCGGACCTCTCAACGCAGTATCATCCGCGGAAACAAACCCCTCATCCGGCGCCGTAGCCGAAGCTCTGCTTCGGCGTCGTCTTAAAAAAAAGGCCTGAGGCGGCCTATGCCACCTTCTCCCACAAGGGGAGAAAGGAAGAAAAGAAACAAAGTGCTGGCCTATATCACCAGACGCATCGTCTACGTCGTCCCGATCGTCATCAGCGTCGCGCTGGTGTGCTTTCTGCTTGTGCACATCACGCCGGGCGATCCGCTCGTCGCGGTGCTGCCGGCCGATGCGTCGCAGGAGCTTGCCGCACAACTCCGCGCCGCCTACGGTTTTGACCGCCCGCTGCCAGTGCAGTTCGGCCTGTGGCTGATGCGCGCGCTGCATGGCGATCTCGGCAATTCCATCGCCAGCGGGCGTCCCGTGCTTGCCGAGGTCATGCGCGCGGTCAGCAACACCGTCACGCTGGCGGTTGCGGCCGCCATCATCGGCTTCACCATGGGCATCCTGCTCGGCCTGATCGCCGGCTATTTCCACGAGACCTGGGTCGACAAGCTGGCGACGTCCTTTGCCATCGCAGGGGTTTCGGTGCCGCATTATTGGCTCGGCATGGTGCTCGTCATCATCTTCTCGGTCCAGCTGAACTGGCTGCCCGCGGTCGGCGCCGGGCCCGGCGGCTCCACCGCCTGGGCCTGGGACTGGGAGCATCTCAAATATCTCGTGCTGCCGGCGATCACGACCTCGGTGATCCCGATGGGCATCGTCACCCGCACCGTGCGCGCGCTGACCGGCGATATCCTCAGCCAGGATTTTGTCGAGGCGCTGCGTGCAAAAGGCCTGCATGAGCGCGGTGTGTTCCGCCACGTCATCAAGAACGCCGCGCCCACCGCGCTCGCGGTGATGGGGCTTCAACTGGGTTACATGCTCGGCGGCTCGATCCTGATCGAGACCGTGTTCTCCTGGCCGGGCTCGGGCTTCCTGCTCAACTCCGCGATCTTCCAGCGCGACCTGCCGCTGCTGCAGGGCACGATCCTGATCCTGGCGCTGTTCTTCGTCTTTCTCAATCTGCTGGTCGACATCGCGCAAGCCGCGATCGATCCGCGCATCAAGCGGGGCTAGCGATGAGCGAGGCTAGAGCCGCGAAAAAGGTGCGCTCCCTCCCCCGCCTGCGGGGGAGGGCTGGGGAGAGGGTGTCTCCTCAATCGAGAGCCTCCAAGAGGACAAAGCCCTCACCCGGCGCTGCGCGCCGACCTCTCCCGCACGCGGGAGAGGTGCACCGCCGCCTTGACGGGCATCGAATCCCTCGATGCATAACGGAGACTCGCCGATGAGCGAGCTTCCGTTGTCCGTTACAGGCGATGCGGCGCTCCAGGCCGCGCCCGCGACCAAGGCGCGCGGCTATTGGGCGACCGTCGGCCGCCGCATCCGGCGCGACAAGGTCAGCATGGTCTGCGCGCTGGTGCTGCTGTTGATCTTCCTGTCTGCGATCGTTGCGCCGTGGCTCGGTCTGGAAGATCCCTACAAGGGCTCGATGATCCGGCGCCTGCGCCACATCGGCACATCAGGCTACCCGCTCGGCGCCGACGAGCTCGGTCGCGATATGCTGGCGCGGCTGATCTATGGCGGGCGGCTGTCGCTCCTCATCGGCATTTTGCCGGTGATCCTCGCCTTCTGCATCGGCACCTCGCTCGGCCTCGTCGCCGGCTATGTCGGCGGCAAGCTCAACACCGCGATCATGCGCACGATCGACGTGTTCTACGCGTTTCCGTCCGTGCTGCTGGCGATTGCGATCTCCGGCGCACTCGGAGCCGGCATCCTCAATTCCATCGTGTCGTTGACCGTCGTGTTCGTGCCGCAGATCACACGCGTCGCCGAAAGCGTCACGACAGGCGTGCGCAACATGGACTTCGTCGACGCCGCGCGTGCCTCCGGTGCCGGTCCATTCACCATCATGCGCGTACATATCCTCGGCAATGTGCTCGGTTCGATCTTCGTCTATGCCACCAGCCTGATTTCGGTCTCGATGATCCTAGCGGCAGGCCTCTCATTCCTCGGCCTCGGCACCAAGCCGCCGGAGCCGGAATGGGGCCTGATGCTGAACACCTTGCGCACCGCGATCTACGTCAACCCCTGGGTCGCCGCGCTCCCCGGTGCGATGATCTTCGCGGTCTCGATCTGCTTCAACCTGCTCTCGGACGGCCTGCGTAGCGCCATGGACATCAGGAACTAGCCATGAGCGAAACCAACGCTTCCGTCTTGATGCTGGAACCGGTCGAGGACCGCGGCGGCGTCGCGCAGCCGCTGCTTCAGGTCAATGGCCTCACCAAGCATTTTCCGGTTCGTGGCGGATTGTTCGCCGCAAAGCGCACCGTGCGCGCGGTGGACAACGTCTCCTTCTCCGTCGCCAAGGGCGAGACCGTCGGCATCGTCGGTGAATCCGGCTGCGGCAAGTCGACCACCGCGCGGCTGCTCATGCACCTGATGCCGCGCGATACCGGCGACATCATCTATGACGGCATGAGTGTCGGGCAGTCGCTAAGCTTGCGCGAACTGCGCCGCGGCATGCAGATGGTGTTCCAGGATTCCTACGCCTCGCTCAATCCGCGCCTGACCATCGAGGAATCGATCGCCTTCGGCCCGAAGGTGCACGGCATGGCGGACGGCGCTGCGCGTGCGTTGGCGCGCGAGCTGCTGGGCAAGGTGGGGCTGGTCCCTGCAAATTTCGCCAATCGCTACCCGCACGAGATCTCTGGCGGCCAGCGCCAGCGCATCAACATCGCACGTGCGCTGGCGCTGTCGCCGCGGCTGGTGATCCTCGATGAAGCGGTCTCCGCGCTCGACAAGTCCGTCGAGGCGCAGGTGCTCAATTTGCTCGCCGATCTCAAGAGCGAGTTTGGGCTGACCTATCTCTTCATCAGCCACGACCTCAACGTCGTCCGCTACATCAGCGATCGCGTGCTGGTGATGTATCTCGGCGAGGTCGTCGAGCTCGGTCCGGTCGACCGGGTGTGGGACAGGCCCGCGCATCCCTATACGCGTGCGCTGCTGGCCGCGATGCCGTCCTCCGATCCTGATAGCCGAACCGAGACGCCGCCGATCACGGGCGATCCGCCCAATCCGATCGATCCGCCGTCGGGCTGCCGCTTTCATACCCGTTGTCCGTTTGCGGAGCCGCTCTGCGCAAATGCGACACCAAAGCTCACCGCGCTCGATACAATGGGCCACGAGGCCGCGTGCTACATGGCGATCCCGGGTTCAGGCCATAGCCGCTCGCCGAAGGAGGAAACCGCATGACGAGACCGACGACAAAAGAGATCAAGGCGACGGCGCAGGTCGCGGGCGTTCCCGTCGACGACGAGATCGCGACGCGCATCTCCAATTCCATCGGGCCTGCTTTTGAAGGCTTTGCGGCCATCGCCGGCACGTTGCCGTTCGACCTCGAGCCCGCGCTGTATCCGATCGCGCAGACGCAGAAGGTGTCGAAATGAGTGCCGACCCTGCATTGATGACGCTCGCCGAGGTCGCGCGTGCGATCGCGATGAAGCAGGTGTCCTCGCATGAGGTCACGCGCGCGCTGTTGCAGCGCATCGCGCAATGGCAGCCGCATCTCAACGCCTTCATGTCGATCGAATCGGAGGCCGCGCTGAAGGCCGCCGACGCTGCTGACGCCGAACTCGCCAAAGGCGAAGTCCGCGGGCCGCTGCATGGCGTGCCGCTCGCGCACAAGGACATGTATTACGACGCCGGCCACGTCGCGACCTGCGGCTCGCTGATCCGTCGCGATTTCGTACCGACGGTGACCTCTACCGCCTTGCAGCGCCTGAAGGACGCCGGCCAGGTCCGCCTTGGCACGCTGCATCTGGCGGAGTTCGCCTATGGGCCGACCGGCCACAACGCCCATTACGGTCCGGTGCGCAATCCCTGGAACGTCGCGCATATCACCGGTGGCTCGTCGTCGGGCTCCGGCTCGGCGGTCGCGGCGCGGTTGACCTATGCGGCGCTGGGCTCCGACACCGGCGGCTCGATCCGCATGCCGGCGCATTTCTGCGGCGTCACCGGGCTGAAGACCACCGTCGGCCGCGTCAGCCGCGCCGGCGCGATGCCGCTGTCGCAGTCGCTCGACACGGTCGGCCCGCTTGCCCGCACCGCGGAGGACTGCGCGCTGCTGCTGGCATTGATGGCCGGCCCTGATCCCCAAGATTCGACCTGCAGCCAACAGCCGCTTTCCGACTATGTCGGCGCGACCAAGGGCTCGCTGAAAGGTCTCAAAATCGGCGTCCCTTCGTCCTTCTATGTCGACGATCTCGACAGCGAGGTCGCGCGCGTGCTCGACGAGACCATCGCCGTTCTCAAGCGCGAGGGCGCCGACATCGTCACAGTCGAGCTGCCGGACCAGCGGCAATTGTCCGCGGCAAGCCAGCTCGTGCTCGCAGCCGAAGCGGCCGCGTTTCACAAGCGCTGGATGATCGAGCGTCCCCAGGACTATGGCCCGCAGGTCCTGATGCGGCTTCAGAACGGTCTTGCCGTTCCCGCCATCACCTATCTCGAGGCAATGCGCTGGCGCGGCCCGGCGCTCGCCGCGCACAATGCGGCGACCGCAGGCGTTGACGCGATTATCGCACCGGCTTCTCCGGTGCCGGCGCCGACGATCGAGGAGAGCGACGTCGGCGGCGGACCGAACGCGCCGGCGCTGTTGCAGCGGCTGACGCTGTTCACCCGTCCGGTGAACTTTCTCGGCCTGCCGTCGCTCACCGTGCCCTCAGGCTTCACCAAGAGCGGTCTTCCGATTGGCATGCAGCTGATCGGCCGCTCCTTCGACGAGGCGACCTTGCTCACCATCGGCGCGGCATTCCAGCGCGTCACCGACTATCACGATAGGTTGCCGAAACTTCCGTCATGACAAAGCTCGTCGATATCTCAGGCCTCAACATCCGCTTTACCGGGGAACGCACGGTCTATGCCGTGAACGATCTCAGTCTCTCGCTCGGCGATGGCGAGGTGCTGGGCCTGCTCGGCGAGTCCGGTTCGGGCAAAAGCGTGACCTTGCGCGCGCTGATGCGGCTGTTGCCGAAGAAGCGCACGCAGATCACGGGCAAGGTCAACGTCATGGGCCGCGACGTGCTCGCGATGAACGACGAGCAGCTGTCGTCATTCCGCGGACAGACCGTGTCGATGATCTTCCAGGAGCCCGCGCTCGCGCTTGATCCGGTCTACACCATTGGCGCGCAGATCGCCGAAAGCGTCGTGCGGCACGAGGGCAAAAGCTATGCGGAGGGACGCGCGAGAGCACTCGACATGCTCGAGGTCGTGCGCATTCCTTCCGCCAAGCGTCGTCTCGATGCCTATCCGCACGAGATGTCCGGCGGCATGCGACAGCGCGCGATGATCGCGTTGGCGCTCGCCTGCCGGCCGAAGATCCTGCTGGCGGACGAGCCGACCACGGCGCTCGACGCCACCGTGCAGATCCAGATCCTGCTGCTGCTACGCGAGCTGCAGCGTGAATTCGGCATGTCCGTCATCTTCGTCACCCACGACATCGGCGTCGCCATCGAGATCTGCGACCGCGTCGCGGTGATGTATGCCGGCCAGATCGTGGAGCAGGGCACGCTTCGCGACATCGTCCGTTCGCCGGTACATCCCTATGCCAAGGGACTGCTCGCCTCCACCATCCACGGCGCCAAGCGGGGGCAGCGGCTTGAAACCATCCCCGGCACGCCGCCCTCGCTGGCTGAAAAGCCCAACACCTGCTCTTTCGCCCCCCGCTGCGCCGTGGCCCAGCCTCGCTGCCTGGAGCAACTGCCCGCGAATGTGGAAGTGGGAGCGGGCAGGGCGGCTAGGTGTGTGCTGGCGGAGCCGGTCACCGCGCTGTCCTAATATTTGGACCAGGGAACGGGGAACAGCATTCACACCTCATTCATTCCGGTTCCGGTTCCATGGGGCCGTTCACGGAGAGGGACCTCGCTTATGCACATTTCCAACGAAGGCCTGCTTGTCATCCTGTTCGTCGGCCTGGTTGCCGGTTGGCTGGCGGGCAAGGTGGTGCGCGGAACCGGGTTCGGCATCATCGGCGACATCGTGGTCGGCATCGCCGGCGCGCTAGTCGCAAGCTTCCTGTTCCCGAAGCTCGGCATTCACATCGGCACCGGGCTGATATCCGAAATCGTCTATTCCGCGATCGGCGCTGTCATCCTGCTGCTGGTGGTGCGACTGGTACGCGGCGGCGGCCGGTTCTAATGGCGCCCAAGTTCAATTGATCGAACTTTTGACCTCTCCCCGCCCGGGGAGAGGTGACATGTCTGCAAGAAAAAGCCGCAAGAACGTGAGATTCCGGACTTGCGTGCGAGGCTGGTCGGGGGTGATGTGGACCAAAGCGGTCCCGGATTATTCGGCTGCGTTGGGCGAGGAGCGCAAACGCGATATTAATCCGGGTCAATTACTCCTGAATTCGCCTTTGAAATCAGGGGCTTTGGCTCCCACCCGAAAGAGATCAGACTGATGGCAGCCGTTCCCGGCCTCCGCCGTTCAGAGCTCGGTGACGCGCTGCGCACTTGTCGCGCGGCGTTCGTCGGCGTCGGCTTGATGAGCTGCATGATCAACCTGCTCTATCTGACCGGGTCTATCTTCATGCTGGAGGTCTACGACCGGGTGCTGCCGAGCCGCAGCATTCCGACGCTGGTCGGCCTGATCGTCCTCGCCAGCTTCCTCTACATGGCGCAGGGCGTGCTCGACATGATCCGCAACCGGATCCTGGGGCGGGTCGGAACCGCGCTGGACGAAGCCCTGAACAAGCGCGTGTTCGACACCATCGTGCGCCTGCCGCTGCTGGTTGGCAGCCGCAACGAGGGTCTTCAGCCGCTGCGCGATCTCGACAATGTCCGCTCCTTCCTCGGCGGCATGGGACCGAGCGCGTTCTTCGACCTGCCCTGGCTGCCGCTCTATCTCGCCATCTGCTTCGCCTTCCACGTCATGATCGGCGTCACCGCGCTGATCGGCGCCATCATCCTGGTCGGACTGACGCTGGTCACCGAGTTCATGTCCCGCCAGCCGGCGCGCGAGGCGATGGGGCTCGCCGCCCAGCGCAACGACATCGCCCAGTCCAGCCGCCGCAACGCCGAGGTGATGGTGTCGATGGGCATGGCCGGCCGGATGAACGCGCGCTGGAGCGAGGCCAACGAAAAATATCTCGACGGCAACCAGCGTGCGAGCGACGTCGCCGGCGGTCTCGGCGCGGTTGCAAAAGTGCTGCGCATGATGCTGCAATCGGCCGTGCTCGCCGTCGGCGCCTATCTCGTCATCCACCAGGAGGCGACCGCCGGCATCATCATCGCCGGCTCGATCCTCTCGGCCCGTGCGCTTGCGCCGGTCGATCTTGCGATCGCGCACTGGAAATCCTTTGTCGCGGCACGTCAGAGCTGGCACCGCCTCACCCGTCTTTTGGAGCAGATGCCGGCGCAAACGATGCCGACCCAGTTGCAGGCGCCCACCAGCCGCCTTTCGGTCGAAGGCGTCGCCATGGTGCCCCCCGGCGACCAGCGCGTCATCGTCCAGGACATCACCTTTGCGCTCGAAGCCGGCAACGGCCTCGGCGTGATCGGACCGAGCGGCTCCGGCAAGTCGTCGCTGATCCGCGCGCTGGTCGGCGTCTGGCAGCCGGTCCGCGGCAAGGTGCGGCTTGACGGCGCGGCGCTCGACCAATGGTCGTCGGACATGCTCGGCCGCCACATCGGCTATCTGCCGCAGGACGTCGAGTTGTTCGGCGGCACCATCGCACAGAACATCAGCCGCTTCGATCCCGACGCCACCTCCGACGGCATCATCGCTGCCGCGAAAGAGGCCGGCGTGCACGAGATGATCATCAAGATGCGCGAGGGCTACAACACCCAGGTCGGCGAGCAGGGCACCTCGCTCTCCGCAGGCCAGGCGCAGCGCGTGGCGCTGGCGCGCGCGCTCTACGGCAACCCGTTCCTGATCGTGCTCGACGAGCCCAATTCCAATCTCGACACTGAAGGCGACGAGGCACTGACCCGCGCCATCCGTGGGGCGCGCGAGCGCGGTGCCGTCGTCATCGTGGTGGCGCACCGCCCGATCGGCGTGGAAGCGGTCGACCAGATCCTGGTGCTGCGCGACGGCCGCATGCAGGCCTTCGGGCCGAAGGAACAGGTCCTCGCCCAGGTACTCCAGCCGCGTGTGACGCCGCCGACACCGATCAAGATCGTCAGCGAAAGCGGAGCCAAGGCATGAGCACGATGGCGATCGGCGGCGGGAAGCCTGCCGCAAAGCGAACGGTGCGGGAATCGATCCGATTTCACCTGATGCTCGGTCTCGCGATCGTGCTGGTCCTGGCCGTCGGCCTTGGCGGCTGGGCATCGACGGTGCAGATCTCGGGCGCGCTGATCGCGCCGGGCCAGATCGTGGTCGAATCCAACGTCAAGAAGGTGCAGCATCCGACCGGCGGCGTGGTCGGCGAGGTGCGCGCCCGCGACGGCGACGTGGTCAAGGCAGGTGACATCGTGGTGCGGCTCGACGACACCGTCACCAAGGCGAACCTCGCCATCGTCACCAAGAATCTCGACGCCGCGCAGGCGCGCACGGCGCGGCTTCAGGCCGAGCAGCGCGGGATCGACAAGCTGGAGTTTCCGCAAGTCCTGCTCGAGCGCGGCAACGATCCCGATGTCAAGAACCTGCTCTCCGCCGAGACCAAGCTGTTCGACGTCCGTGTCAACGGCCGCGCCGGCCAGAAGGCGCAGCTTCGCGAGCGCGTCCAGCAACTCAACGAGGAGATCGAGGGGCTCTCCGCGCAGGAGAGAGCCAAGGACAAGGAAATCTCGCTGGTGCAGCAGGAGCTCGTCGGTGTCCGCGATCTCTATGACAAGCACCTGGTGCAGATCTCCCGCCTGACCACGCTCGAACGCGATTCCGCCCGACTCAACGGCGAGCGCGCGCAATACATTGCCTCGCGCGCGCAGGCCAAGGGCAAGATCACCGAGACCGAGCTCCAGATCATCCAGGTCGACAAGGACATGGTGAGCGAGGTCTCGAAGGATTTGCGCGAGACCAACGACAAGATCGGCGAAATGATCGAGCGCAAGGTCGCGGCCGAAGATCAGCTTCGCCGCGTTGACATCCGCGCGCCACAGGACGGCATGGTGCTGCAATCGACGGTGCACACCGTCGGCGGCGTCGTCACCGCCGGCGACGCGCTCATGCTGATCGTGCCGCAGGCCGATGATCTCCAGGTCGAGGCCAAGGTCAATCCGGTCGATATCGACAAGCTCCAGATCGGCCAGAAGACGCTGCTGCGTCTGTCCGCCTTCAACCAGCGCACCACGCCCGAGCTCAACGGCGTCGTCAGCCGCGTCTCGCCCGACGTCACCACCGATCAGCGCACCGGCCAGAGCTACTACACCATCCGCGTCTCGTTGCCAGCGGAAGAGGTCGCCAAACTCGGCGACTCCAAGCTGATTCCCGGTATGCCGGCGGAGGCCTTCGTCCAGACCGGTGACCGCACCATGCTGTCCTATCTGATGAAGCCGCTGCACGACCAGTTCATGCGGGCGTTCCGGGAGAAGTGACGCGCGAAAGCGCGTCATCCCGTTCGTCATTGCGAGCGCAGCGAAGCAATCCAGTCTGCCTTCGCAGCGAAATTTCTGGATTGCTTCGCTACGCTCGCAATGACGGCGAGCCTTCGTTCTTGCTATAGTTCGATTCAGCCCCAGCAACCCGGCGTCGAACAATGCAATCCATCCAATCCCCACCGTCCATCGCCACCGAATCCTTCTCCGACGCTGGTCTCGCCGTCGCCCGCCTCGAAGAGATCTACGAGCGCAACACAAAGTTCCTGCGCGACCGGTTCGAGGCTTACGTCAACGGCGAGGCGATCACGACGCGGGTGCGGGCCTTCTATCCCTTCGTCCGCGTCACCACTGCGACGCATGCGCGGCTGGATTCGCGGCTCGCCTACGGCTTCGTCGCCCGGCCCGGTGTGCACGAGACCAGCGTCACGCGTCCGGATCTGTTTCGGACCTATCTCACCGAGCAGATCGGATTGTTGATTCAGAACCACGGCGTCCCGGTCGAAATCGGCGAATCCGGCGAACCGATCCCCGTTCACTTCGCCTATCGTCGCGATATCAACATCGAGGCGGCCATCACCACCAGCGAGAACTTCGCCGTCGCGGGATCGCTGCGCGATGCGTTCGACGTGCCTGATTTGGCCACCATGGACGATGCCATCGCCGACGGCACTTTCGAGCTCCAGCCCGGCGCGCCCGAGCCGCTATCGCTGTTTCGGGCGGCCCGCGTCGACTACTCGTTGCGCCGGCTCTACCACTACACCGGCACGGACCCCGAATATTTCCAGAACTTCGTGATCTTCACCAACTACCAGTTCTATGTCGATGCCTTCGCGCAGCTCTGCCAGCAGCGGCTTCAGTCCGGCGAAGCCGGCTTCGAGGCATTCGTCGCTCCCGGCAATGTAATCACGCGCAGCGGCGGCGCGATGACGGGCGTTGCGCCCGCCCGCACGCCGCAGATGCCGGCCTTTCACCTGGTCGAGCCCGGCTATCGCGGCATCACCCTGATCAACATCGGCACCGGCCCGTCCAACGCGCGCAACGTCACCGACCACGTGGCCGTGCTGCGGCCCCATGCCTGGCTGATGCTCGGCCATTGCGCGGGCCTGCGGAACACGCAGCGGCTCGGCGACTACGTCCTTGCGCATGGTTACGTGCGTGAGGACCATGTGCTCGACCGCGAGCTGCCGCTGTGGGTGCCGATCCCGGCGCTGGCGGAGATGCAGGTCGCACTCGAAGAGGCCGTCGAGGACGTCACGGGCCTCGAAGGTTTCGAGCTGAAGCGTCTGATGCGCACGGGTACCGTCGCAAGCGTGGACAATCGCAACTGGGAGATCTCCGGCCCGGCGGTGATCCGCCGTCTGTCGCAATCGCGCGCAGTTGCACTCGATATGGAATCGGCCGCGATTGCCGCCAACGGCTACCGTTTCCGCGTCCCCTACGGCACGCTGCTGTGCGTCTCCGACAAGCCCTTGCACGGCGAGATCAAGCTCGCGGGCATGGCCAGTGAATTCTACCGCCGTCGCGTCGGCCAGCATCTCGATATCGGCCTGAAGGCGCTGGAACGGCTCAAGCAGCAGGAATCGGAGCGGTTGCATTCGCGAAAGCTCCGCAGTTTCGCCGAAGTCGCGTTCCAGTAGCGCGTCCCTCCCACTTGCCGGCAGGATCTGGCAGCAAGACTGTCGCACGCACGACACTGACGTCTCCGTGAGAACGCAAGCATTCCGGAATATCGCCGTCGGAGCAGGGTTATCCACGTCGTCGGGGTTGCGTTGTCAGAAACAGGAGGCAGCAATGATCACAGCGATGATCAAATTTGTCGTGCCGGGAATGCTCGCAGCGACGTTGTTCGCTTCGCCAGGGCTGGCCGCGGGAGGCGGTGGTGGTGGCGGCGGTGGCGCCAGTTCCACCGATCCCTATGCGGGCGCCTATTCGGACCAGAAAGCGCAGCCAGCCTACCCGAAACGTTCCAACCCCAAGGCAACCCAGAAAGGCAAGAAGCCGAACAATCAGTCGCGCATCGGTGACCCCGCATTCGCGGCCGGCTACCGTGTGGCCTATGACACGATCTACGAGCGCAACGACTACGCAGCTGCGATCGAGCAGTTGAAAGCGTTGGACCATGACGATCATCCGAACGTCGCCAACCTCATCGGCTACTCCTATCGCAAGCTCGGCGACTACAAGCAGTCGCAGATCTGGTACGAGCGCGCGCTGAAGGCCGATCCGAATCACGTGCTGACCTGGCAGTATTATGGGCTCTGGCAGCTCGAGCAGGGCAACCGCGAGCAGGCGATGTATCACTTAAGTCGTATCGCCACGATCTGCGGCCGCGATTGTGAAGAGTACAAGTCTCTGGCGATTGCGCTGGACAAACCTACTGGCACGGCTCTCGTTTATTGAGGCCGTAGGTCGGTGCTAGCGAAGCGTAACCCGCCAATTCCGACGACGGCTCGGGACAAGGAGTGGGCTGCGCCTTCGGCTAACGCACCCCACGCATGGTGACAAGGCGTCAGATTTTCAGCATTGTCCGGCGCGGGGGCTCGACCGGGACGACTTGATGCCACTCATGCGCGACAGGATCATTGGCCATGATCTCGAACGGCTGGCCTTTCTCTTCACCATGCTGAACGACGGCGAGGTCGTGCAGTGCCAGATCAGCGACGCCGCGATGGACGAGCTGGCGGGCATGCAGGGTACCGAAAGCAGCGCGCGGCAGGCGCAGTTCATGTCGCTGCGCGAGACCATCGAGCGGCTCGCGTCAGACCTCTACGACGAGGCGCCGAGGGTCAGGGGCCATGTCGTGCGGATTTTTACGCGACATCTGCAGCGGTAATGCCACTCCAGCCCCCGCCGTCATGCCCCCAAGCTTGATCGCTGCAATTCGTCGCGCTTGGTTTCTCTAAAGCATTCGCTAACCAAACAATCTTTTCGCAGCAATCCTAAGACATGCAAAGCCAGACATTATCCAGCCATGAATTGGTTACTCGTACAGGTTAGGTCACGAACCTGGAGCCCAGAGGCTTGCTTCGACCTTGAAGAAGTCACTATGGACGCGCCCGAAGCTTGGAGTGCCTCTGTGTTTGACCGAGCGCAAAGGAAAGCCGACCACGTCCGGAACTCCTGTATCCAACGGTTCCTGATTTCATGGCGGCCACCAGAGGGCGCCGATGGTCGCGCACAAATCCCGCACGAGTGATCCCGTGACAAAAGAGATTGTTGGAAACGACGCGAGCCGCGAGTCCGGTCGCTACGTCAATCCGGACAAGACGCTGCCAAAGAGTTGGCGGCTTGCAATGGCCATAGCGATCGGGTGCGGATTTGTGGGCCTCGTGCTCCGCTACTTCGCCCGGGAGCACGCGACCGACGACACCATTCGGTATGTGATCCCCTGGTATGTCTTTGCTCGAGATCACGGCGTTGGTGGGCTGGCCGAAGCTTTTACCAACTATACCCCGTTTTTCAGCTACCTCCTGTTGATCGCCGCTCGATTTGATGGGCTAGGCGAGCCACTTTCCCTCCTGAAGATGATCTCGGCAGTATTCGAGTTTGGCTGCGCGATCGCTGTGGCCCAGATCGTCTGGCAAGCTACAAAGGTGCCATTGCGCGCGTCCCTGGGCTTCTGCGCCGTTTGGCTTGCACCGACGGTGATCTTCAACGGGGCAGTATGGGGGCAGACTGATTCGATCTGGACCTTCTTCACGCTGGTTTCCGTGGCGCTGTTCATGCGGGACCGAAATGGCGTCGTGTCATTTGCGTTGGCCTTTTCGGTGAAGGCCCAGGCCGTATTCCTGGGGCCCTTCGTGCTCGGCATGATTTTGCGCCGCAGGATACACGTGGCGTGGCTCGCCGCTGTTCCCGGGATCTATGTGGTCCTCGCCATTCCGGTTCTCGTCGCCGGCAGATCCTTGGCCTCCGTGTTCGAGGTCTATCTAGACCAGGCCAACACCTTTCACCGTCTCACCATGAATGCAGCGAACATCTGGGTGTTGGCTGGGGCAACGCCGTACGCGATCGGAGTCGCGGCCGGCCTGGCGCTCGCAGCGGCGAGCGGGCTCGCCTTGTCGATCTTCATCGCGCGCTCCAAGCAAGCGGGGCCGGAGTTTATTCTGCTCGCCGCGTGTGTATCGCTCATGCTCATGCCGTATCTCCTCCCGAAGATGCACGAGCGCTACTTCTACGCGTTCGAACTAGCGTCCATCGCGCTCGCCTGCCTCAATCCGCGCTATTTGCCCTTCGCGGCGATTGCTCAAGTCGACGGCGTGTTATCCTATCTCGCGTTCGAAAGCGGGATCGTCCTGGGCCTGCTGCCGGCGGCACTCTGCAACACCGTTCTCGTGTTCTACCTCGTGCTTGATCTTTGGCGCGGCGAACGTGGATTTCGCTTTCCGAGGTTTGCCTGGCTCGGCTTCATCGTGTCGATTGCGGGATTGCTCTCCAATCTGGTCTTCAAAGGTGCCAGTTGGAACCTGTCCCCCGTGTACCTGCTCACCGCTAGTCTCGCCACGGTTATGACGCTGCTGCTCCTGAAAGAGTCGCGTCGCAGCTCGGGCGACAGCCCGGACCGGTTGTCTTGACTTCAACTCTCGCCCGGTCGAGCCGGGGGCTGACAGCTGTTTCGGAGCAACACGGGAGCGCCAGCAATCAGCTGTCGAATATGATCACACTGCGCAGCGTCTTGCCGGCTTTCATGTTGGCAAAGCCTTCGTTGATCTCGGAGAGCTTCAGCTTGGCCGAGATCCAGTCTTCCAGATGCAGCCGTCCGCGCAGGTAGAAATCCACCAGCCGCGGCATGTCGACGCGAAAGTGGTTCGAGCCCATCGAGGAGCCCTGGATCCTGCGCTCGCGCAGGAAGTCGAAGCCGTGCAGCTCGATCTTCTGGCCGAACGGAATCATGCCGACGATGGTGGCCGTGCCGCCCGAGGCGAGCATGCCGAAAGCCTGCTCGGCGGTTTCCTTGCGGCCGAGCACCTCGAAGGAATGATGCACGCCGCCATTGGTGAGATCGCGCACCTGCTTCACGACGTCGCCGTCGGCAGGGTTGATGATGTCGGTAGCGCCCAGCTTGGTCGCGAGCTGCAGCTTTGCCGGATTGGTGTCGATGGCAATGATGCGGCCGGCGCCCGCGATCTGCGCCCCGTTGATCGCAGCCATGCCGACACCTCCGCAGCCGATCACGGCCACGGTCTCGCCGGCCGTCACCTTCGCCGTGTTTACGACCGCGCCATAGCCGGTGATGACGCCGCAGCCGATCAGCGCGGCGAGATCGAGCGGCATCTCCTTGCGGATTTTGACGATCGCGTTCTCATGCACCAGCATCTGCTCGGCGAAGGAGGAAAGATTGAGGAACTGATGCAGCTTCTCCGAGCGGGCCCACTGCATCCGATTGGAGGCACCCGGCAGCAATTTCACCGTGGTGTCGGTGCAGAGCACCGTGCGGCCCGTGGTGCAATTGTCGCAGGTGCCGCAGAACACCGACAAACAGGTGACGACGTGATCGCCGGGCTTTACATAAGTCACGTCGGAGCCGACCTGCTCGACGACACCGGCGGACTCGTGCCCGAGCACCGCGGGCAGCGGATGCGGATAGAGCCCCTCCATGAAGTGCAGATCGGAGTGGCAGAGACCCGCCACCGACGTCCGGATCAGGACCTCGCGCGGGCCGGGCTTCGGCAGGCTGACATCCTCGATGACCAGGGGTTTGTTGACTTCATGGAGGACGGCGGCCTTCATCGAGCACTCCCTATCGCTTTTTTTGCTTTGAACGCGGGTGCAGCCTACGCTGCCAGAACCAGTTCGCCAACCTCGCTCATATCAGCTGCGCGATCGCCGAGCAGCAGCGTGGCGATCTTCTGCTGCACGGCATTTTCCGTCAGCCGGAACGGATCCCTCGGCGATACCCGGTGATCGATCACCAGCCGCGACATCAGCAGCCTTCGCGCATCGCCGCGCAGGTCGTGAATGCGGTGCGCCTCCCAGGCGAGCGCGACGGCACTGGCGACATGATAGAGCAGGCTGGTGGCGCGGCGCGCATCGGCCTCGTTGTCGGCCTTGCCCGCGACCTCGCGCGCGAAGCCGACTGCGCGAGCGGTGAGAATGTGCAGCCGGTCGCGCCACGCCTGCGGCACCGAAGGGCTGTCATCGAGCCGGGCGTGCAGATCGGCGGCGAGCGCAGATTCGGCGCCGTGGCGTCCGACCGCGCGCCTCAGCGCATCAATCGCGACGATGTTGCCGGTGCCTTCCCAGACCGAGCCGAGATGCGCGTCGCGCAGCAACCGCGCGGTCGCGAATTCCTCGATGTAGCCGATGCCGCCGCGCATCTCGAGCGCATCGCCGCAGACCTTTCGCGCATCACGCGTGGCGCGGAATTTCAGTGTCGGGGTCAGGATGCGAAGCAGCGCAGCGGCATCCTGGCTGCCGGCCTCGGCGCGATCGAGCGCGTCGGCGGTGAGAAAGCTCATCGACAGTGCCTGCTCGACCGGCAGCATGATCTTCAGCATCTGGCGCCGGCCCAGCGGCAGGTCGATGATGCGGTTGCCGAACACCACGCGGTTCTTCGCCACCGTCATCGCGTCGTGATAGGCACGGCGCATCAGCGCCGTGGATTTCACGCCATTGGAAAGCCGCGACGAGTTCACCATCTCGGCCATCTGCACGAAGCCGCGGTCGAGCTTGCCGACCGCATAGGCGATCGCGCCTTCGAGCTTGATCTCGCCTGACGCCATCGAGCGCGTGCCGAGCTTGTCCTTAAGACGCACGATCCGGTAGTGGTTCTGCGAGCCGTCGTCGAGGAAGCGCGGCATCAGGAACAGGCCGACGCCGCGCGTTCCGGGGCCGGCGCCTTCGGGGCGCGCCAGCAGCATCACGATTTTAGCGTCGGCGTTCGAGCAGAACCATTTCTCTCCGGTGAGGCGCCAATGGTCGCCCTCCTGCACGGCCGTCGTGGTGAGCGTGCCGACGTCGGAGCCACCTTCCTTCTCGGTCATGAACTGGCCGCCTTGGGTCAGCTTGCTCATGTCGGTCTGGGTCAGGCCATCGAGATATTTCGCCTTCAGCGCATCACTGCCGAAATTCGCAAGAAGTTTCGCGCAGCCGTCGGTGACGTTGATCGGGCAGCCCATGCCGAATTCGGTCTGGTTGAACAGGAAAGTGAAGGCGTGTTTCGCTACGACCGGATATTTGTCCGGCCAGCCCATGATGCCCTTGCGGATCGATAGCGCGTGGATGCCGAACTCGCCGAAGGCCGCGTCCTCCAACTCGCGATAGGCCGGGTGGTATTCGATCCACTGCACGTCGCGGCCGAACTTGTCGCGCTGGTGCAACACCGGCGTGTGCCGGTCGGCGAGCCGCGCGCAGTCGTCGAGGGGGCCGCCGGCGAGTCCACCGAGGCGATCGAGATGCGGCTCGATGTGGCGGAACAGCTTCTCCGGCAGATGGATGCGCAGGAGATCCGTCAACGCCTGATCGGCGCGGTAGAAATTCATGCCAGTGGTATCGGGAGCCAGCAGTCCGGATGGTGCGGCCGCGACCTGTTTTGCCTGCGCGGGGGCCGGCTTGTGCATGATCGTCCTCTTCGTTTCCGCCTTACGGACATCTTACGCCGATTTGGCGCTTGCCGCTTGAGATGATGTCGATCATGCTCCAGTCGCGAAAGCGGAGAAAGCCGCAAATCGTCAGGGAGGCATGATCGCCGTGAGGGAGCAATTCGCTCTGCGGAATTGTGATCGTCCCGGCTGGTTGTCCGCACGGACCGTGCATAGATCAGCGGCTTCCCGTCTGCGAGAGATCACGCCATGGAACACCCGAAATACAAGATCGCCCTCATCGTCGGCGCCGGCGAAGGCCTGAGCGCCTCGCTGGCGCGGCTATTGTCTGCCCAGGGCATCCGCGTCGCGCTGGCCGCGCGAAAAATCGAGAAACTTGGCGCGCTCTGCAGCGAGACCGGCGCCAAGGCCTATGCCTGCAACGCCACCGAGCCCGAGGAGGTCGAGCGCTTGTTTGGCCTCGTCGAACGCGAGATCGGCACGCCCGACGTGGTCGTCTACAACGCCAGCGCTCGCGCGCGCGGGCCGTTCGTCGATCTCGTCCCGGCCGACGTGGCGCAGGCGATCGCGGTCAGCGCCTATGGCGGCTTCCTGGTGGCGCAGCAGGCGGCAAAACGCATGCTGCCGAGCAAGCACGGCGCGATCCTGTTCACCGGCGCTTCGGCAAGCGTCAAGGGCTATGCGCAGTCGGCCCCGTTCGCGATGGGCAAGTTCGCGCTGCGCGGCCTCGCGCAGAGCATGGCACGCGAACTGTCGCCGCAAGGCATCCACATCGCGCATTTTGTCATCGACGGCGGCATCCGCAGCGCCGCGCGCACGGAGCCCGAAGACAAGCCGGGTTCGATGCTCGATCCCGATGCCATCGCGGAGAGCTACTGGAACGTGTTGCAGCAGCCGCGCAGCGCCTGGAGCTGGGAGCTCGAGTTGCGGCCCTGGGTGGAGAAGTTTTGAGGGCGATAACGTCACAACGCCGTCATTGCGAGCGAAGCGAAGCAATCCAGAATGCTTCCGCGGAAAAAGGCTGGATTGTTTCCTCGCTTCGCTCCTCGCAATGACGAAAAAGAGGGAGCGACATGACCACGGAAACCACCATCGACACCGGCACCAATGAACTCCTCTGCGTGATCCGTGATCGCGTCGCATTGATCACGCTGAACCGGCCCGAGGCGCGCAACTCGCTGTCAGACGCGCTGACGCCGGCGCTGCGCACGATGATCCGCAGCTGCGGCGAGAATCCCGATGTCGGCGCGCTGCTGCTCACCGGCGCCGGCGAAGCTTTTTGCGCCGGCGGCAACGTCAAGGGCATGGGCGCGCATCGCGACCCGAAGAAGCTGGAGGTGTCGCTGGAAGACCGCGTGGCCGATCTCCAGGAGCGGCAGCGGCTGCTCACCGGCGCGCTGGTGTCGGTGCGCAAGCCGACCATCGCGGCGCTCCCCGGTCCGGCGGTCGGCGCGGGGCTGACCATCGCCATGGCCTGCGACATCCGCATCGCCGCGCAATCGGCCTTCGTGGCCACCGGCTATGTCCGCATCGCGCTCAGCGGCGATTACGGTATCGCGTGGCTGTTGACGCGGCTCGTCGGCACGGCGCGGGCGCGCGAGTTGCTGTTCACCGGCGATCGCGTGGACGCAGCGCGTTGTGAGGCGATCGGGCTCGTCAACCGCGTGGTGCCCGACGACAAATTGCAGGCAGAGGCCTTCGCACTGGCGAAATCCCTCGCTGAAGGCCCGCGCCTCGCGCTTCGCTACATGAAGGACAACCTCGACGAGGCCCTGCAGTTCGACTTCGAAACCGCGCGCGATCATGAGGCTGAACGGCTGATCCGCCTGACCACGACCGCCGATCACAAGGAGGCGGTGCAGGCGTTTATCGAGAAGCGCAAGGCGGTGTTCAGGGGGAAGTAGGGCTTCCGAAAGTGGTTGACCGTCACCCTGAGGTGCCGGAGCGAAGCGGAGGCCTCGAAGGGCGACGGCCCCGCTGTTGCCGCGGCGAAAATAAAAACCAGCCGGGCCGTCCATCCTTCGAGGCCCGTTCTGCGGAAGACCGCAGAACGAGCGCCTCAGGATGACGGTTTATGAATGGGATAAAAAAATGCCCGGCTCTGGTTTTCGCCAGGCCGGGCTCGAGTGGTGTCAGGCCGAGGCTGAGGGGCTTTCGGCCCGACGGGAAAGGGCGATGAGGCGCCAGCTCGCGCAGGGAATGTCCTTTGGTGCGACGCTGATCTCCTTGTCGAAGCGGACGAGTTTCCAGTCATCAGGATGATTGACGAAGGCAAAGCCGGATTTGCGCGCGAGCGAGATCATGGCCTCGTTGGAACGGAGCGTGTCGCCGAGCATGTGCTCGGCACCGAGCGCAGCCGCGCGGCATTCGAGATTCTTGATGAGCACGGTGGCGATGCCGTGGCCCTGCCAGCGATCGTCGACCGAGAGGCCGAATTCAACCGTCGCGGTTTCGGCATGCAGCGCGTAGCGCGCTTCGGCGACGATGGTCTCGAAGCCGTCGACCATCATGGTCGCGACCACCGTAAAACGATCGCGCTCGCCGACCTGAAGGAAGTCGTGAAGCAGGCTTTTCGGCAGCTCGCTGATCCCGCCGAAGAAACGGTTGTAGCGGGAGCGGGTCGAGAGCGAGCGGACATAGTGCTGGAGCTCGTCGGTGTCGCGCGGTTCGACGAAGCGAACGCTCACCGGCTCACCGTGCCGGGTGCGCAGCGAGTCCGAATATTGCTTCAAATCTTCCAGGCGGAGGGTGCTCATGACACATGCCCACAAGGGACGTCAAGGAAGAAGGGACCGCCGGCGCCCCTGTGATCAGGCGGCGCCGGCCTGGCGGCCAATCAGGCCCGCCAGAAGGGTTTGTCGGCCTCAAAGGCCACATCGCTCCAGGACAGTCCGACGTCCTGGAGGTCACGCGCGGACCAGTTGGTCAGCTCACGCCGGGTCCGGTAGCGCTCGTGCCAGACGTGAAGGGTCTCGCCAATCTGGTGGATCAGGCCGGGCGCATGATGATTTGTCATCGAATTCTGGGTCAAAGTAGACATTTTCAGCTCCTGGAGCTAAGTTGACCGCTTATATCTGCTTCCTACTGCGCTGCGACAAACGACAATTTGTACTCTTTCGCATGAAATAACGTCATGTATCCTGCTGCCAGATGACTGCCAGATTGCCTTCCCTGAACGGATTGCGGGCCTTTGAAGCCGCCGCGCGCCATCTCAGTTTCACGCTGGCCGCTTCCGAGCTGAATGTGACCCAGACTGCGATCAGCCATCAGATCCGCAGGCTGGAGGAGGAGCTCGGCATCCGCCTGTTCGTCCGGCAGAACCGCGCGCTGGCGCTGACACCGGAGGCGCGCGACTATCTGCCGGGCGTCCGCGCCGCCTTCAACGACCTCCGCCTTGCCACCGATCGGCTGCTGCGCAAGGACGACGACAAGGTGCTGACCGTCTCGACGCTGGCCTCGCTCGCCGCAAAATGGCTGCTGCCGCGGCTCACTGATTTCCAGGAGCACCATCCCGGCATCGACGTCCGCATCACCACCTCGACCAGCCTGGTCGATTTTCAGCGCGACAATGTCGACGCCGCGATCCGCTACGGGCGCGGCCAGTGGCCGGGCTTGCGCGCCGACTGGCTGATGGCGGACGAGCTGTTTCCGGTGTGCAGCCCATCTTTGTTGCACGGGGGCAAGCCGCTGCGCTCTCCGGAGGACCTCAAGAGCCATATGCTGCTGCACACCTCCAACGCCAATAGCGACGACTGGCGGCTGTGGTTGACGGCGGCGGGTCTGCCGGCCGACATCGCCAGGCAGCCCGGCATCACCTTCGACATGATCTTCATGACCATCCAGGCCGCGATCGACGGCATCGGCGTGGCGATGGGGCGGACCTCCTACGTCCGGGACGACATCGCCAAGGGCCGGCTCGTCGTTCCGTTCAAGATCGCGCTGCCGGCCGACGCCGGTTTCTACCTGGTCGCGCCGGAGGGCCGCCGCGAGGCCCCGAAGCTCGCCGCATTCCGCGAATGGATGATTGCTGCAACGCAAAATATAGCCTGAAAATCATCGGCTCCGCCGGCGAATTGAGTTGACGCGCCGCGGCCAGCGCGAGAGGGGTAGGGCAGATTGTCGCAGCAACTATCCGTCGCCTGCCGTGAAGTGAGTTCCGGTCCGGCTACGTCTTCCAGGGGAGTGACGCCATGGCTGGACCAGCAGCATCAACCAATCCGCCCGAGATCAAGTCGCGCATCGGCGCAATCCTGCGTGCAACGAGCGGCAATTTCCTCGAGCAGTTCGACTTCTTCCTGTTCGGCTTCTATGCGCAAGATATCGCAAAGGCGTTTTTCCCCGCCGCGGACGAGACCGCGGCGCTACTCAATGCCTACGGCGTGTTTTGGCTCGGTGCTCTGATGCGTCCGGTCGGCGCGATCGTACTAGGTGCCTATATCGACCGCATCGGCCGTCGCCAGGGGCTGATCGTCACGCTCGCGCTGATGGCGCTCGGTACCGTGGTGATCGCCTTCTGCCCGTCCTACGCCGCAATCGGCGTTGCCGCCCCGGTTATCGTCCTGATTGGCCGGTTGATACAGGGGTTCTCCGCCGGCGTGGAGCTGGGCGGCGTCTCTGTTTATCTTTCCGAGATCGCGACGCCCGGCAATCGCGGCTTTTACACCTCGTTCCAATCTTCCAGTCAGCAGGTCGCGATCTTTGTGGCTGCGGTCATCGGCTTTATCCTGAGGGAAGTCATGCCCAGCGACACGTTCTTGGACTCCCTCGGAGGAATCGCGAAGTGGCGCATCCCGTTCCTTATCGGCTGCATCATCATCCCCGTCATTTTCATGTTGCGGCGCTCGCTTGAGGAAACGCCGGCCTTCCTGGCCATGAAGAGACATCCGACCGCAAGCGAGGTGTTCGCTTCGGCGCTCGCGAACTGGCGCATTGTCGTCCTCGGCATGATGATCGCGGTCCTGACCACGACGACTTTCTATTTCATCACGGTGTATGCCCCCGGCTTTGGCAAGCAGCTCAGCCTTTCGCCCGCGGGGACATTGCTCGTGACCCTTTTCGTTGCGGTGACCAACTTCATCTGGAATCCGGTCGGCGGTGCGGTATCCGATCGCATCGGCCGCAAGCCGGTGCTGCTGACGATCGCAGGCCTATCGCTGGTCACCGCTTACCCGGCGCTGTCCTGGCTCGCGGCAGAGCCCACTCTCGGAAAGCTGCTGGCGGTGCAGATGATGTTCTCGTTCTACTTTGGCGTTTACAGCGGCACGATGCTGGGATGTCTGGTCGAGATCGTCCCGGCGCATGTCCGTACCACCTGTTTCTCGATCGCTTTCGCGATGGCTGCAGGCATCTTCGGCACGTCCACCCCCATTGTCGCTACCAAACTGATCAGCATGACCAATGGCGACAAGGCTTCGCCGGCGTACTGGCTCATGTTCGGCGCGGCGCTCGGTATCATCGCCGCGCTCGTCGTTTATCGCGGCGGCGGCAAGACGGTGCCGACGTATGATGCGGTGGCGGAGCCGGTTGCCGGACACTGAATGTCGTTCCGGGGCCGCCCTTCGGGCGCCCCGGAATGACGGCGGGAGCTTACAACTCCACCACCACGTAATCGCTCTCGACCTTTACCGGGATCGTCTCGGCGACATACGGCCCCTTGACCACGCTCGCGCCCGGCTCGACATGGGCCGGATAGGCCTTCACGCGGAAGCGGCGGGGGTCGCAGTAGGACTGGCCGGTGCGGATGTCGAACTCCCAGCCGTGCCAGGGGCAGCGGATGATCTCGCCGAGTTTCGTGTATTCGATCTCACCGGGGTCACTGGATTGCGCGAGCCCGATCAGCGGTCCCTCGCACAGCGCCGCGCCCTGATGCGGGCAGCGGTTCATCAGGCCGAAATATTCGCCCTTGATGTTGAAGACCGCGATCGGCCGCCCGTCGATCTCCAGAAATTTTCGCGTGCCGGGCGGCAGTTCATCCACCGCGGCAATGACGTATCTTGCCATCAGGACATGCCGTACAGCTTCTTCGCATTGCCCAGATAGAACGCCTCGCGATCGGCCTCGCCGACGCCCGCCGGCAAGACGCGCGACGGCTCGTCATAGTCCCAATGCGGGTAGTCGGTCGCGAACAGCAGCCGGTCCCAGCCAATCCACTTGATGACGTCGAACAGATCCTCGCGCCGCTCCGGATCCTCCATCGGCTGCGTCGTGTACCACACCTGCTCGCGGATATATTCCGACGGCGGCCGTTTGACGTGCGGCACCTCGCTCCGCAGCCGCTGCCAGACCTTGTCGAGCCGCCACGCCAGTGACGGCGCCCAGCCGAAGCCGGCTTCGATCATCACCATCTTCAATTTCGGGAAGCGCTCGAACACGCCCTCCAGCACCAGACTCGCAAGCGCCGATTGCTGGCACTGCGAGTGCCCCACCATCTCCTCGATGTAGTAGCTCGGCCAGCCCGACGGCGTGATCGGGTTGCCGCCGAAGCCGAAGGCGTGGACGCCGACGGGAAGGCCGGCCTCTTCCGCGGCCTGATAGATCGGCCAGTAGCGGCGCTGTCCGAGTGGCTCGACATTGCGGCTGAGCAAGAGCACCTGCACGAAATTCTTGTCGCCGGCGCGCTCGCGGATTTCGGCCGCGGCCGACGGGCCGTCCTCATTGCCGACGACGATGGACGCCTTCAGCCGCTTGTCCTTGCTGGTCCATTTGTCGATCTGCCAGTCATTGATCGCCGAGCACAGCGCCGCCGAGAGCTCGTGATTGCGGATGCCCTGTCCGGTGTTGAGCGGATTGAGCACGCCGAGCTGCACGTTGTTGGGATCGAGCAGCTGCTTCTGCATGAAGGACAGCGATGAGCCCTGCGGCCCGCCTTCCGGCGGATAGGCATCGCGGCGCGAGGCGTTGGGCTGAGCCTTCGGATAGGGCGGGCCCTCCATCATGCCCTGATAGGCATGGACGCCGTAGACTTCGAGATGATGCTGCCAGCGTTTGGCGAGATAGGGATAGAGCTCGGCGCGGGTCGCGCGTGCCGGATGGATGTCGCAGTCCGCGATCGCGGTTTTGACGGTCAGTGGGGAAGCGGCTTCGGAGCTTTCGCGGAACTGAATATTCATCGCCTTGCCTCCTTTGGCAGCGGGCTAAGTCAGGCGGGGATAGGTTGCATGCGGATTGTCGCTCATGATCTTGCGCACGAGATCGGGGGTTAGACCTGCGGGCAGCGCGTCCTGACCGTCGAACTGCCAGTGCGGGTAGTCGGTGGAGAATAGAACCAATTCATCCGACTGCATATGATCAAACAGGCGAATTAATGTCGCCTCATCTGGCGGCGCATCGAACGGCTGTAACGAGAAGCGGATGTTGCTGCGCACAATGTCCAGCGGCGCGCGATCGACCCACGGCGTCTCCATCCGCACGCCGCGCCAGAACTTGTGAAGGCGCCAGAGAAAGGGGGAGATCCAGGAGACGCCGGATTCCAGCATCACCATCTTCAAGCGCGGATATTTGGCGAACACGCCCTCGACGATCAGGCTGGTGAGCTGGGTCTGGAACGCCTGGGCCTGACCGACATAGTCCTCGATGTGATAGGAACCCCACCCCACAGCAGTCGGCGGATTGTGATAGGCGGAACCGGCATGCACGCCAATCGGCAGCTCCAGCCGTTCCGCCGCCTCATAGATCGGCCACAGCGCGCGCTTGCCGAGGGGCGTGTCGCCCATCACCAGCATCAGCACCTGCACGAAGCGGCGGTCCTGCGCGCAGCGCTCGATCTCCGCGACGGCCTTCTCGATGCTTTGCGTGGGGATCACGATCGAGCCGCGCAGCCGCGGATCGCGATCGAGCCATTCTTTCGCGAGCCACTCGTTCAGCGCGCGGCAGAAGGCGGCCTGCAGATCCTCCGAAAACACCATCTGCACGCCATAAAGCGGATTGCAGATGGCGTGCGAGAGCTGGAAGGGATCGAGCACATGGCGCTGCATGTCCGCCAGGCTCTCGCCCGGCTTGCCGCTTTCAGGGCGCCAGTCGGGCCGCGCCGTGATCGGCGAGTTCTGCGGATAGGACTGCGAGATGAGATCGACCATGCCGCGCGTCGTCACCTGATCGCGCCAATAGTCATTCAGGTACGGCAGCAGGCTGGTCAGATGCGGCACGGCCGGATGCACATCGCAATCCACCCCGCCGGCGATCAGGGACGCCATGACGTCTCCCTTTTACGTTTCCTCTTGATGTTACGCTTGCGCAGCGCCTAGTCGCGCCGTCTTGTGCCTGCCATTCAAGCAGGCCTGCCCGTCGTTCGCAACTCGGCCAATGGCGCTGTCATATGCTAGGAAGGCACAGCTCGGTTGCGAGGATCAGAGGTGCAGGACATGAAAGAGCTCGTCGGTATTGCGGAACAGGTCGCGACGAAACTGATCGCGCGCAAACAGACCATTGCCGTGGCCGAATCCTCCACCGGCGGCCTGATCGCGGCCAGCCTGCTCGCGGTGCCCGGCGCGTCCGCCTACTTCCTCGGCGGCGCCGTGGTCTACACCCGCGACGCCAGGCGCGTGCTGATGGATATTTCGGACGAAGGAATGAAGGGATTTCGCTCCTCGTCGGAGCCCTACGCGCAACTGCTGGCCGAGCAGATGCGCGGCCGCTTCAACTGCGACTGGGGCCTGTCCGAGACCGGCGCCGCCGGTCCCACCGGCAACCGCTACGGCGATGCGGCAGGCCACAGCTGCATGGCGGTTGCCGGTCCCGCCGCAGAGGTGATGACGCGGGAGACGGGCAGCAACGACCGCTTCGCCAACATGCAGACGTTCGCGGCGACAGCGTTGAATTTGCTGTTGAAGAACTTGGACCGGTGACCTCGATGTCTCCCGGTATTTGGATGCCCCGGAGAATGCGCGGGTGCGATGCGCTCCCTATCGCGACACGTGCGCCGACACCGCCAGCCACGTCCCGTTCTTCTTCGCCCAGCAATCGGTATAGCGCCCGGTTGCCTTCTGGCCGTCCGCCGTGGTGTAGCTCGTCGCCGCGTGGATGATGGCGAAATCGCCCATGATGCGGATGATGACGTCGTGCTCCCCGAGATTCCGGATCGCAATCGGTTGCGCCGTCTGCTTCAGGAAGGCCGCGCGATCGACCAGCGTCTTGTCGGGATTGGAGCAGTAGAACTCCGGCGCCAAAATCTCGTCGAAGCGCTTGACGTCGCAATTCTGCACGGAGGCGACATAGTCGCGGTTGAGCGTGGTGAGTTCATCCATGTCCTGGCTCATGAGGTTTCTCTCCATTGTTTCGTCGCAAGAGCTCCTCGCAGCTACGAGAAGGACTAGTCATTGAACGAGGGCGGCGGCACGAACCCGCCGAACTCGCGTTCGATCAGCGCGGCGAGCTTCAGCGGCGTGCGGTCCTCGAGGAATGGCCCGATGATTTGAACGCCGACCGGCAGGCCGTCCTTCGACAGACCGAGCGGAATAGCCGTTGCCGGCAGGCCCGTCAGTGTGGCGATGCCGGGCCAGGCGAGCTGGTCCGGATAGGCAAAGTCCTTGCCGTCGATGTTGATCCGGCGCGCCTCCTGCTGCGGCGAATGATCATGCGGGTAAGCGGGGGTAGGCATGATCGGGCAGATCACCGCATCGAATGTCCTGAACAAATGCCGCCATTGCGTGCGCAGGCCGGCGCGAGCGCCCTCGTCGAACACCCAGGCCTGATGTGCGCTGGTCATGCCACGCAGCCGCTCGGCAGACAGGCCCTTGTCTTCTGGTGAGAGCTGCGCTGCCCCGGCACGCGCGCCGGCGAGAATGTCCGGCGGAAGGAAGGCGCCCAGAAAGCCCATCAGCATGCGCATGTAGAGGCGAGAGGACTCCGTGAAGTCGGGAAACAGCGGGCTTTCGCGGGTGATGCTCGCACCTGCGCCCGCCAATTGTTCCGCCAGCTTCTCGATCGCGCTGCGGATGTCGGCACTGGCAGGCAGCAACGGGTGGCTATCGATCACCAGCACGCGGAAATCCTTTAGCGCGTGGTGTCGCGCCTCCGGCAGCGCGAGCTTGTATCCGATGCCCAGGTCCAGCGGATCGGGGCCTGCCATCACGTCCAGGAGCAGGGGCAGATCGGCTGCGCTCCGCGCCATCGGACCGATCACCGCCATATCGCGCTCCATCGGGATCGCTGGAAAGGGCGGGGGCGTGTGGCCACGTGTCGGACAGAGATTGTAGGTCGGCTTGTGCGCATAGACCCCGCAATGGAAGGCGGGCACGCGCAGCGAGCCGCCGATGTCGGACCCCAGCGAGAGCGGTCCGTAGCCTGCCGCGAGCGCGGCAGACGAGCCGCCCGACGAGCCACCGGGCGTGCGGCCGAGATCGAACGGGTTGTTCGTCGTGCCGTAGATGTCGTTGTAGCTCTGCCAATCCGCGAGCCCAACGGGGACGTTGGTCTTGCCGAGGATGACGCCACCGGCGCCCTTCACCCGGGTGATCGACAGCGCGTCCTCCGCCGGCTTGAAATCCTTCTGCGGCGTCCAGCCCCAGGTCGTGGGCAGGCCGGCGACGTTGTAGGATTCCTTCACCGTGACGGGGAGGCCGAGCAGCGGCTTCCGCTCGCCGCGCGCCAATGCGGCGTCCGCCTCGCCCGCGGCACTGAGGGCGCGGTCGAAATCCCGGACGCAGATCGCGTTGACCTTGCCGTCGTGGCGTTCGATGCGGTCGATCGCATCCTGCGTGAGCTCGACCGACGAGACCTTCTTCGCGGTCAATGCGGCCGACAGCTCGACCGCACTCTTGAAACTCCAATCCGACTTGGCCACGGCGCTTCTCCTGCTCTTATTGCCGGAGGGATGATGCGCAGTTTGGCCGAATGCTGCAACGGCTGTTTGACGGTGATTGATATGCCGCTACAGAGCGTGAGGAGCCTACGCCGCTCCGATCAATATCCCCACCGCCAGCACGATGGCGCCGCCGAGCACGATCTGGAACACGGCCTGGAGGAACGGCGTGTCCATGTAGCGCGAGCGGATGAAGGCGATCGCCCACAATTCGAAGAACACGACGACGCCGGCGATTCCCGTCGCGATCCAGAATGCGTTCGGCCAGCTGTCCGGGACGAGATAAGGCAGGGTGTGGCCGAGGCCGCCGAGCGTCGTCATCGCGCCGCAGGTGATGCCGCGCAGCCATGGCGAGCCGCGCCCCGAGAGCGATCCGTCGTCGGACAGCGCTTCGGCGAATCCCATGCTGATGCCGGCGCCGATCGAAGCCGCGAGGCCCACCAGAAAGGTTTGCCAGTTCTGATGCGTGGCGAAGGCCGCCGCGAACAGCGGCGCCAGCGTCGAGACCGATCCGTCCATCAGGCCGGCGAGGCCGGGCTGCACATATTGCAGCACGAACGTCCGCCGCCGCGTGCGATCCTCCTCGGCGCGCACGTCCGGCTTGAGGATCTCGTCGGTGAGCGCGGCGGCGCGATTCTCGTGATGCTTCTCCTCCTCGGCGAGGTCGCCGAGCAGGCGGCGCACGCCGACATCCTCGGCCTGCTCGGCGGCGCGCGCGTAGAAGCGCTCGGCTTCGAACTCCATCGTCTCGACCTCTTTGCGGATCGTGTCGAGCGTCAGGTTCTTGGTCAGCCAGATCGGGCGCCGGCGCAAAAAGCCTTTGACGTCCTCGCGGCGGATCGGCGGCAGATGCTGACCGAAGCGCTCTTCGTAGAGTTTGAGCAGACGGCGCCGGTGGCCGCGTTCCTCCTCGGCCATCTCCTCGAATATCTTGGCCGTGTCCGGATAACGGTCCCTGAGATCCTCGGCGAAGGTCATGTAGATGCGGCTGTCTTCCTCCTCGGAGGAAATCGCGACCGCGAGCACCTCGCGTTCGGTCAGATCGGCAAAGGTCTTCACGGTAGCCCTGTCTCGATAGTTTAGAATTATTCTAAACTATATAAGGCGTCAGGGTTCCCGGGTCAAATCAGGCCGGGCGGCTCTTCGCCAGGAATTCGAGCAGCAGACGGCTCACCTCGACAGGCTGCTCCTGTTGCACCCAATGGCCGGCGCCATCGACGAGGTGGCAGCCGAGCAGCTTCGTGCAGGTCCGCGCCTGCATCGCTTCAAACACGCCGGGACGCTGATAGGTGCCCCAATCCTGCTTGCCCGAGATGAAGCAGGAGGGGACGTCGATGCTGCGGCCGGCCAACAATTGCAGCTGGCTGTTGAATGCGCCAGATGTGCCACAGCGATACCATTGCAGGCCGCCCTGGAATCCGGTGCGGCCATATTCGGCGCTGTAGTAGGCGAGCTCGCGGTCGGGCAGCCATTGATTGGCAGCGATCGTAGCCGGCGAGGGCATCTCCTTCGCCACCGTCTCGGCCATGGTCTCGTTCAGGTCCATCACATAATAGGTCGGCAGCTTCGCCAGCTCGTTCGCCGACCAGGATTTCAGCGGATACGGCTTGTTGCCGGTCCAGTCCGCGCTTTTGTGATGATAATAGGCGCGCAGAACATCATGCACGCCCTGCGGCGCGCGGTGCATGTCGGCATTCGCCGGGCGCGTCGCATAGTACCATTGATAATGCTTGCGCGGACGCGGCAGCGCGGCGAGCTCGCGATGCACGGGATCTTCGACCGGTGGCTTTACCGGCGTGTCGATCGTGTCTAACGGCAGCGGCGGCGCTCCGCCGAACGGCGCACTCATCATCGCCACCGAACGAAACACGTCGGGCCGCATCAGCGCGCACCACGCCGCGACCGGGCTGCCGAAATCATGTCCGATCACGTCGACCTGCCTGTAGCCGAACGCCGACACCAGCCCCAGCGCGTCACGCACCAGGTTGAAGAGCGAAAAGGGCGCGAGATCGCTATCGTACTCCGCGCTCCACCCCGTCGTCCGGCCATAGCCGCGCTGGTCCGGGGCGATCACGTGATAGCCGGCCGAGCCAAGCGCCGGCATCACCTTGCGCCAGGAGAAGGCAAGCTCGGGAAAGCCGTGCAGCAGCAGGATGCAAGGCCGCCCCTTGGTCTCGAAGCCTGCCTCCAGCACATGCATGCGCAGGCCGTTGATGTCGTCGACATAGCGTGAGCGGATGCCGGCGGGCAGGGGAATATCGGGGAGCGCTGTCATCGTGTCTCTCCACTCGGTGGAATCGCTACACCGCCGCGCAGACGAACCCGTTGCCCTTGCGCCGGATCTTGCCCACCGACGGCGACGGGAAATGCGCGGTGCAGCACAGCGTGTCGGTGTCGCAATAGCGTTCCAGGAAGCTGCGGCGCGTCGTTGCCGCCTGCGCCTGATCGACGTCGAACTTCACCGACATCTCCGGATAGAGCGTCTGGATCGGCGAATGCATGAGATCGCCGCTGAAGACTGCGTCGTCCTTGCCGCGGCCGAAAGTGAACGCGACATGGCCGGGCGTGTGACCCGGCGTCGGCAGGATACGCACGTGGTCGCCGATCTGGTGATCATTGCCGACGATCTCGTGCCGCTTGGCCTCCACCACCGGCAATACACTATCCACGAAGGGCGGCACCGGCCCCTTCGCATTCTGTTCAGTCCAGTAGTCGAACTCCTGCCTGGCGAACACGTAGCGCGCCTTCGGGAAGGTCGGCACCCAGCGGCCGTTTTCCATCCGCGTATTCCAGCCGACGTGATCGACATGCAGATGCGTGCACATCACGAAGTCGATGTCGTCAATGGAGAATCCGGCGGCGTTGAGCCCGCTCAGATAGGTGTCGTCGGTCTTCATGTTCCATTTCGGACGCTGCGGCCGGGGCTTGTCGTTGCCGATGCAGCTGTCGACCAGAATGGTGTGATGCGGCGTCTTGATGACATAGGACTGAAAGCAGAGGATCAGCGTATCCTGTTCGTCCAACGCATTTGCCTGACGCATCCATGCGCGATTCTCGGACAGCACCTCCGGCGTGAGACCGGGCATGAGGTCTAGCGCCGGCAGGAACGTCGTCTCCTGCTCGACGACGCGATGGATGGTGAGATCGCCGACCGAGTATTTGAGGCTCATGAGGATTCCCGAGATTTAAGCCGCCGGCGGCACCGAGATCTTCACGGAGGGCCGTTCCAGCATCTTCTGATGGAAAGCGTCGAGCTTCGGATAGGCCTTGCGCCAGCCGCAATCGGCGAAGCGGAAGTCGGCATAGCCGAGCACGCAGACGAGGCCGATCTGCGAGATGTCGAACGGGCCGTTCAGGACATCAGGCATATTCTCGAAGCGCGCCATGCCGGTCCAGGCCCGATTCCAATGGTCGTCCGACCAAGCCTGCCATTGCAGGCCCTGCGGCCGCACCATCTTCTCGTAGCGGCACAGCAGCATGGAATCGAGCATGCCGTTGAGCAGGGAATGATTGGTCTTGACCTGCCAGCGCCGCGGACCGTAGTCGGCGATCAGGCTGCCGCCGACCATCTCGTTGAGATATTCGACGATGACGTAGGAGTCCAAAATGACATCGCCGTCGTTGGTGATCAGCACCGGCAGCTTCTTCAGCGGCGTGATGCGCGAGTAGTCCTCGTTGGCCGTGCCCGGCGCGACGGCTGCCGGCGTGAACTCGATCTTGTCGATCAGCCCGAGCTCGATCGCGGCAATGCGCACCTTGCGCGCGAAGGGCGAGGCGGGAGAGAAGGTGAGCTTCATGGGAAATAACCGCTATCCAGACATACAAACCTCATCCTGAGGAGCGCGCCGTTTGGCGCGTGTCTCGAAGGATGGGCGAGGGAGGCGCTCTCTCGTCACCCGGCGCGAACGTCGGGCGACTGTGTTCGTGTCCATCCTTCGAGACGCGCGCTGTGCGCGCTCCTCAGGATGAGGACGGAGCCTTTACGCCGCGACGATCTCCTGGCGCTGCTCGCCGAGGCCCTCGATGCCGAGCGTGATGACGTCGCCGACGTTGAGGAAGGTCGGCGGCTTCATGCCCAAGCCGACGCCGGGCGGGGTGCCCGTGGTGATGATGTCGCCGGGCAGCAGCGTCATGAACTGCGAGACATAGGAGATGCACTTGGCCATCGAGAAGATCATGGTCTTGGTCGAGCCGGACTGGCGGCGCTGGCCGTTGACGTCGAGCCACATCGAAAGGTTCTGCACGTCCTTGATCTCGTCCTTGGTGGCGAGCCACGGGCCGACCGGGCCGAACGTGTCGTGCGACTTGCCCTTGGTCCACTGGCCTAGGCGCTCGATCTGGAAGGCGCGCTCGGAGACGTCGTTGCAGACGCAGTAGCCGGCGACGTGGTTGAGCGCATCGGCCTCCGAGACGTATTTTGCGCGAGTGCCGATGATCGCGGCGATCTCGACCTCCCAGTCAAGCTTGGTCGAGCCGCGCGGCTTCTCGACCGCGTCGTTCGGGCCGGACAGCGAGGTGTTCGCCTTCATGAAAATGATCGGCTCGCTCGGGATCTCGGCGCCGGTCTCTTTGGCATGATCGCTGTAGTTGAGGCCGATCGCCACGAATTTCGAGATGCCGGTAACAGGCGCGCCGAACCGCGGCTTGCCCGAGACGGCGGGCAGCGAGGCGGGATCGAGCGCCGCCAGTTTCTTCAGGCTGTCGGGCGAATAGGCCTCGCCAGTCAGATCTTTCACATGCGCCGACAGGTCGCGCAATTGGCCGGATTTGTCGATCAGGCCAGGCTTTTCCGCACCCTTCTCGCCATAACGAACAAGTTTCATTCTCGTTTCTCCCTGGAATGGACCGATCGGTTGAACAGCTTCATGGAACAGGGCGGCGGGAAATTCAACCGCCGACTGACGCCCGTTGCCGCATTGCTCCCCCTCATCCTGAGGGCCCGCCAAAAGGCGGGCGTCTCGAAGGATGGCCGCGGGCGAAAGCGGGGCCTTCATGGTTCGAGACGCGCGAAGACGCGCTCCTCACCATGAGGAGCAACTTCCTCACCCCAGCGCGTCGAACCTGAACGCGTCCCCATCCCGCTTGATGTGACCGGCCGAAAAATGCCCGCCGATCACCAGCGTCGGGGTATCGGCAAAGCGGCCGAATAATTCGCGGCGCGTCACCGCCGATTGGCCCTGATCGGAATCCGCGGTCGAGGACCAGCCGAGATGCGCCATCTGGCACGGATGATGGGCGACGTCACCCGTCAACAGTCCTTGCTCACCGTCCGACTGGATCAAAATGCTGATATGTCCGGGGCTGTGGCCCGGGGTCGGGATCATGCTGATCTCGTCGCTTAGCCGGTGGTCGCCCGGGATCAACTCGGCCCGGCCGGCATCGACGATCGGCTTCACGGAATCGCCAAATACGGCCTGCTTGTCCGGCTCGGTGGAGTGGTCGCGCCAATGCTCGTATTCAGTCTTGCCGAACACATAGCGCGCATTGGGGAAGGTCGGCATCCATTTGCCCTCGACCAGTTTCGTATTCCACCCGACGTGATCGACATGAAGATGTGTGCACAGCACGGTGTCGATGCTCTCGGTCGGAAAGCCCGCCGCAATCATCGTCTCAAGGAATGGCGCGGTGCGGTTGTTCCAGGTCGGGACATTGCGGCCCTGCTTGTCGTTGCCAAGGCCGGTGTCGACCACGATGCGGCGCGTCGGGGTTTCCACCACCAGCGAGTGGATCGACATTTTCAGCCGGCCCTCGTCGGTGGCGAAATGCGGGATCAGCCAGGACAGCTTCTGGATTTCCGCGTTGCTCGCCAAGGGCAGAATGAAGCGGGTCGAGCCGACCGTCTCCAATTCCACGACCTTGGTGATTTTGACCCTGCCGACCTTCCACTGCATCCGGCGCATCCTGACGTTCTTGCTTTGGCACGGAACATGCGCAGTTTCGCCGTCAGGCGCAATGGATCATCTGACGTGATGCGGCGTTATCGCGGGAACCCAGCGAAAGCCAAAGGGCCAGCCATGCCAGAGCCAGACATGCCAGAGCTTGCAATCTCCGCCGAGAAGATCGCCTTCATCATCGAAAAGGCGCGCGAATTCGACGTCAAGGAAGGAAATTCCGATCCGGATTCCGGCTCGAACGCGACGGATGACGATGCGGTCGACATCCTTGAGGATGACGGCTCCGATCCGGTCGTCAACGAACTCGGAAGTTTCATCGTTGCCCTGAACGAGGACGAGCAGATCGATCTCGTCACGCTGACCTGGCTCGGCCGCGGCGACGGCACGATCGACGACTGGAACGATTTGCGCGCACGCGCCGTGCAGGCGCGCGCCGAGTATCACAGCCCCCGGCGCGAAACGGCGCATTATCTGCTCGGTGAGCCGATGCTGGGCGATCTGCTTGCCGACGGGCTCGACGAATTCGGCATCGACTGGACCGACGGAACCCCAGTCGCCGATTCCTCCAGTTCGAGCCAGCGGGACGAAGACGAGCCCACCAAGCAACAGCGGTGATCCTGGCCGATACTAGCGCGCGCAGTCGACGACCACGGTGCCGAGCTTGTCGCCTTTCTCGACGGCGACATGGGCCTGCGCCGTCTCCGACAACGCAAATTGCGCCGCGACGTTGTGAATTCGCGGCCCCGCCGCCAGCCATTTCGAGATGTCGGCCTGCGCCGCCGCAAGCAACGCCGGCGGCAGCGCGAACAAGACGAGCGAGCGGAGCGTGATGCACTTCTCCATCAGCTCGCGCATCGGCACAGTCGGCGTGCGGTTGCCGTTCGTGGCGTAGACCGCGATTGTCGAATTGATTGCCATCAACTTCAGGGTCGTCGCGATGTTGCCGCCGAAATCGACATCGACCACGTGGTCAACCCCGCGTTCGCCGGTGAAGGCCATCGCCTTGGCAACGACATCTTCGTCCCTGTAATTGACCACGAGATCGGCACCGGCTTGTCGCGCCTGCTCGCCCTTCATCGCCGAACTGACGGTCGCGATCACCTGCGCGCCGCCCCATTTCGCGAGTTGCACTGCGTAATGCCCTACTGCACCCGCGCCGCCGGTGACCAGCACGGACTTGCCGACGATCGGTCCGTCCGCAAACAGGGAGCACCACGCCGTCATTGCGGGAATGCCCAGCGTCGCGCCTTCCGCCAAAGAGAGATTGTCCGGCAGCGGCGTCACCAGATGCTCGGCAAGCGCGATTTGTTCGGCCGCCGTGCCAAAGGCGCGGCCGTTACGCTGGCCGTTGAACAGCCAGACCTTGTCGCCGATCTTGAACCGCGTCGCGCCATCGCCGATCTGGTCGATAAACCCCGCGCCATCGCTGTTCGGAATGACACGCGAAAATTCCTTCGCGCGATAGCTGCCGCCGCGCCGGCCGACATCGGCCGGGTTGACGCCGGAGGCTTCCAGGCGAATACGAACTTCGCCTGGGCCTGCGACCGGCGTCGTCATCTCACCATAGGTGAGGACGTCCGCCGCCGGTCCTGTCTCTTCGTACCAGACTGCCCTCACAGCGTTCCGGGGAAGGCACCGCCGTCGAGCAAAAGGTTCTGACCGGTGATGAAGCCGGCCCTGCTGCCGCACAGGAATGCGCAGGCGTAGCCGAACTCGTCGGGATCGCCGAAGCGGCCCGCGGGATTGAGCTTGGCGCGCTCCGCCAGAACCTGATCCGGCGTGATGCCGCGCTTCTCGGATTCCCCCTTCGCGGTGCTGCGCAGGCGGTCGGTCTCGAACGGGCCCGGCAACAGGCCGTTGATGGTGACGTTGTTGATCACGGTCTTGCGCGACAGGCCGGCGATGAAGCCGGTGAGGCCGGCGCGCGCGCCGTTGGAGAGACCGAGAATGTCGATCGGCGCCTTCACCGCGGCCGAGGTGATGTTGACGATGCGGCCGAACCTGCGCGCCATCATGCCGTCGACCGTCGACTTGATCAGCTCGATCGGGGTCAGCATGTTGGCGTCGATCGCCTTGATCCAGTCGTCGCGGGTCCAGTTGCGGAAATCGCCGGGCGGCGGTCCGCCGGCATTGTTGATCAGGATGTCGGGCTCGGGGCAGGCCTTGAGCACGGCCTCGCGGCCGGCCGGCGTCGTGATGTCGCCGACGATCTCGGTGACAGTCACATCAGGACAGGCCTTGCGGATGTCGTAGGCCGTCTTTTTCAAAGCTTCGGCGCCGCGCGCGGTCAGTGTGACGTGAACGCCGGCTTCCGCCAGCGAGATGGCGCAGGCGCGTCCGAGGCCTTTGCTGGATGCGCAGACGATGGCGCGGCGACCTTTGATCCCAAGATCCACTGTTTCACTCCCGTAATGTCATGCAGGTTTTTAGAGCCGCTATTCTAGCCAACCTTGGCGCCGCTGATAAGGGACGGGCTCGCATCAAAATGCATGCAGTCCTGCGCGGCGATGCAAATGCGCCTGATCAGATGCGCCGTTCCTGCTTGAGACGGTCGATCGCGGAGGTTGCCTCCGGCGGCAGCGACTTGAAGCCCATCTGCCCCGCGGCCGAGAACAGCGGCCGTAGATGCGAGCCGGCGAGAAAGGGCGGCTGGCGGTTGGCCGGCACGATCTGGTCGAACACCAGCACCAGCGTGGTGGCGACGAGGCCGACCCTGATGGCGCCGAGCGCGGCGCCGCCGAGCCGGTCGCCGATGCCCGCCTCGCGTATCGTGTCGCTCAGCGCCAGCCGGCCGAGATATCCAAACAGCATGCCGACCACCACGAAGATGCCGAAGAACCAGATCCAGTTCTGAAGCAGCGGCGAATTCGGATTGCCCGCGACCTGCGGGACGATCAGCGGCATCAGCGCGACGGCGATGGGGGCGGCGAGGAGATAGGCGAGGATCGTCATGGCGCTGCCGAGCAGGCCAGTCCTGAAACCGAAGCCGATCGCGATTGCGAGCGCAGCATAGACGGCGAGATCGAAACTGTTCATGCGCGGGAGCCTGCCATGGAACGAATGAACGCAGAACCGATCATTCCGGTTTCAGATCGTTAAAATCGTCTGTATTGATGGCTGCAAAGCTCAGGGATCGCACCCCAAGAAAACGTCAAGGAACTCGTCATGTCAGACCTATTCGACGTCAGTCGAGAAACCATCCTCGTGACAGGCGCGAGCCAGGGCCTGGGGCGGCAATTTGCCCGGGTGTTGGCAGCGCATGGCGCGGCCGTCGCGCTCGCGGCGCGGCAGACCGACAAGCTGAAGAGCCTGGAAGAAGAGATCCGCGGCAAGGGCGGCCGCGCCGCCGCCGTCGCGCTCGACGTCACCGACACCGCATCGATCGCCAGGGCCGTCGACGCCACGGAAGCCGCGCTCGGCCCAGTCACGGTGCTGATCAACAATGCCGGCATCGCGATCGAAAAGCTCGCGACCGAGCAGACCGAGGCCGATTGGGACGCGGTGATCGGCGCCAATCTCAAGGGCGCCTATTTCCTCGCAACCGAAATCGCGCGGCGGATGATCGCGCGCAAGCAGGAAGGCAACATCGTCAACATTGCCTCCGTGCTCGGCACCGGCGTTTTGAAGGCGGTGTCGCCTTACGCGATTTCCAAGGCGGGGATCATCCAGGCGACCAAGGCGATGGCGCTGGAGCTCGCGGGACAAAACATCCGCATCAACGCGCTGGCGCCCGGCTACATCGACACCGAGATGAACCACGCATTCTGGTCGACGCCGCCAGGCGAGCGCCTGACCAAGCGCATCCCCCAGCGCCGCATCGGTGCCGAGTCCGATCTCGACGGCGCGATTTTGCTGCTGGCCTCGAAGGCCTCGCGGTACATGACGGGGAGCGTTATCACCGTCGACGGTGGTTTCCTGCTCAATTGAGCTACCGCATCTCCGCCCTGATCATGTCCGCCGCCTTCTCTCCGATCATGATTGTCGGCGCATTGGTGTTGCCGCCGATCAGCGTTGGCATGATCGAGGCGTCGACGACGCGCAGACCCTCGACGCCATGCACCTTCAATGCCGGATCGACCACGGCCATCGCATCCGTCCCCATCCTGCAGGTGCCGACGGGGTGATAGACGGTGTCGACGCGCTCGCGCAGGATGGTGCGGATGTGGTCGTCGGTGCGCACTTCAGACGTGAACATGTCCTTCTTCTGCAACGCGCGCATTGCGGGCGTCTCCATCAGCCGTCGCGTGGTCTTGAAGCCCGCGACCATCGTCTCGAGATCCTCCGCCTCACCCAAAAAATTCGGATCGATCATCGGCGCTGCCAGCGGATCGGCGCTTTTCAGCCAGACGCTGCCACGGCTCTTCGGTCGCAACAGGCAGACATGGCATGAGAAGCCCGCCTCCTTGTGCTTCTTGCGGCCATGGTCGTCGAGCATCGCAATGATGAAGTGCAGCTGGATGTCGGGCACATCGAGGTCGGCTCGGGTCTTCAGGAAGCCGCCACACTCGGCGAAATTGGTGGTCATCAGGCCGCGCCGCTCCCGGCGGTATCGCTGGATGGCGCGGAGCAGGGATGGCAGCCGGCTGATCGATGAGTGGACGAAGTGCGGATAGTCGGAGGCGTAAACGAACACGAAGTCCGGATGATCCTGCAGATTGCGTCCTACGCCCGGCAGGTGATGCACGACGCCGATACCGTGCGCTCGAAGCGCCTCGCCATCGCCTATGCCCGACAGCATCAGCAATTGCGGTGACTGGAAGGCGCCGGCGGCGAGGATCACCTCGCGGCGGGCGCGCAGCTGCTTTGTCTGCTTGCCCTGCATATATTCGATGCCGACCGCGCGCCCGCCCTCGAACAGGATGCGCGTGGCATGCGCCTGCGTCTCGACACGCAGATTTGCGCGCTTGCCCATGTAGGGATGCACATAGGCGCGTGCTGCGCTCCAGCGCTCGCCATTATGCTGCGTCACCTGGTAGCTGCCGAGCCCTTCATGGTCGTCTTCATTGAAATCCTCGCGGATGCGGAACTGCGCCTCGCGGGCGGCCTGATGGAAGACGTCATGGATCGGATTGTCCGAGCGCAGCCTGTTGACATGCAGCGGGCCGCCCTTGCCATGATACGCGCCGTCGAAATCGGTGTTGTTCTCCGAACGCTTGAAATAGGGCAGCACGTCCGCGTACGACCAGCCGGCATTGCCGAGCGAGGCCCAGTGGTCGTAGTCCCATTTGTTGCCGCGGATGTAGACCATGGCATTCATCGCCGAGGAACCGCCGAGCCCCTTGCCGCGCGGTTGATAGCCGATACGGCCGTTCAATCCCTTCTGTGGCACGGTATCGAAGGCCCAGTTCGCTGCCTTGTATGGCAAAGCGAGCCCGAACGGCGTAGTGATCCGCCAATTGTCGTTCGGGCCGCCGGCATCGAGCAGCGCCACGGATGTCCCCGCATCCTCCGACAGCCGCCCCGCCACCGCGCAACCGCCGGAGCCCGCGCCCACGACGACGAAATCGAATGTGTCGCTCACTGATGTTTTCCCCCTGCGTATTTTCTTCTCGTCATTGCGAGCGAAGCGAAGCAATCCAGAATCCCTCCATGGTGACAGTCTGGATTGCTTCGCTGCGCGTAACTGCCCAGGTCCGTTTGCTCGGTTAGGCGACGCTGAGTTTGTGGATGAGTTGTGTGGGGCATCGGGACAATGTTTCGAGCATGTTCCATCCGCGC